>NZ_JBSFHN010000003.1:156450-310188 GCF_053597115.1 Streptomyces sp. NPDC001515 | reverse complement strand
CACGACCCACGGCCGCGACTCCCTCTTCCCCACGCACCAATCAACGAGCGATCAAGCTGACCGTCACACCATCAGACACTTCTGTTAGCGGCTCTTAATCCTTGTGCGCTTCCCAACAGTACCGCCGGGCGTGATCGCGCGGTTGCCTAGAGCGAACAGCCGGAACCGCAGTGGAAGGGGACGAGCGAGTGAGCACGGAGCCGGTACCGCCTCGCGTAGGTGTGCTGATGGTGGACACAAGCTGTAGTCGTGTCGGCGAGTTCTGCGGGGTTTGGTGCGGCAAGTGGTCACTTCGTCCGGTCGGTGGCGGCACGGAATGGACCGCCGACCCCGAGGACGTCGAGCCCGCCACCGTTGAACAGCGGTTGCGCGCCGGGACCGCCCTTGCGAACGCGCGTAGCCGGTGGAGGCAACGACTGTGACCCGGAGATTTCAGCTCATGCGCTGGTCCCTGGTGCGCACCGACGACGAGCCCAACACCCCCGCGCCGACGTACATCATTCGCTGCTGCACGCTGGACGACGACAAGGAATGCGGGGCCGAGTCCGGGCCGCGGACGGATGCCGACACCGCGCGGAAGTGGGCGCTCGATCACTGGGAGTCCACCGGCCAGGACCATTCGGCGTTCAGCGAGTGGACCGTTCACCCGTCGGCGATGCATCAGGACGGTTCGGCATGACCGGCACCAGCAAGCCGGCGGGGTACTGGGCCGAGGTGCGCGCCTGGGGGCCGGTGTACGGAACTGGCGAGTCCGCGCAATACGTTTTAGGCACCTTCCAGACCATTTCCCCGGTGCTGGCGCTCCGATGGCTCAGGGGCGAGGCATTGCATATCGCGGACCGACTCGACCCCGACCCCGAACGCTCCGCGTGGGTACAGCCAGAGATGTTGGTGGGCACGGCTCCGGTTCCCGACTGCCCTGCGGAACTCCGCGTGTGGGCCGACTCGGTCGAGGAGCCCGAAGCCCGCGAGTACATCAAGAGCGGGCATCCGCTGTGCGAGACCTTCCCGGATGCGGACTGCACTTACAGCCTGTCCGTGTGTCCGGTGATCCTTCCCGCCGCCGATCCGTACCGACCGTTACCCGGGCAGCAGACCTTCCGCGGTGATGGGCTGTCGCACCCGTTGCGCGCGAAGACCGAGTGCGCCGACGCCCGAGCCGACGTGATCAGGCGCTACCAGTCCGACGAGTCCGCCGCCCGTCTCGCCCGCGAGTATCGCGCTCCCCAGGGATGGTTCGCGGTGCAGTTGGGGAGGCGGGGCGTTCAGGTCCGGGACCGGTCCGCCGTTGCTGTTGTTCGCGGCCCCGGACCCGACCGCATGGGGGTCCTGATGCTCTGAGACTCCGCCTCCTCGCCGCATGACCCGCGCTGCGGGAGGGAGGCGGGCACTGCCCCGGTCGGCTGTCCTGTGTGACGGTTTGGCAGCCGGCCGGGACCACTGCAACAAGCGACCCACCCCGGGGACCAAGTCCCCATGCCCGGCGGGAAAGTGGCTGCTTTCCCGCCGGACCGTGCACCAGAGAAACCCACGACACAAGAGGGGATCACTCATGGCACCGACCACATTATCGGCGCTGCGGTTCGCGTGGCTGGAGGTGACGGGCCTTTGCCAGGAGACCTGTTCTCACTGCTACGCGGACAGCGGGCCCAAGGGAACACACGGCACCATGACCGTCGCGGACTGGCTGAGCGTCATCGACCAGCTTGCGGACATGGGCACCGTGGACGTCCAGTTCATCGGCGGGGAACCGACGCTGTACCCCAACCTGCCCGAGCTGATCGGGCACGCGCACGAGCGCGGCCTCGGCATCGAGGTCTTCTCCAACATGGCGCACATTCGCCCGGGACTCTGGGACGCGTTCACGCAGTACGGCGTCAAGCTCGCCATGTCGTACTACTCGGACGACTCCAACGAGCACGACCAGGTGACCGGGCTCAGGGGATCGCACCGCAAGACCCGTGCCAACGTCCAGAAGGCGTTGGAACTCGGCGTCCCGATGCGGGGCGGGGTCGTCGCGGTGCGCTCCGGGCAGCGTGTCGAGGAAGCGGCCCGAGATCTCGTGTCGCTCGGCGTTCCGCAGGTGGGCGGGGACCGGACCCGGGCGTTCGGACGTGCCAGTCAGGGGGCCGTGCCGACGATCAAGGACTTGTGTGGACACTGCGCACAGGAAAAGTGCGCCATCGGTCCCACGGGCGACATGTGGCCGTGCGTCCTCGGGCGGTTCCTGACCATGGGCAACGTCAAGACCACACCGATTGCCGAGGTCTGGAGCGGCGTGCGGGCCGCGCGGGTCACCGCCGATATCGCAGCCGTGCACGGCAACGGGGTCCAGTCGTGCACCCCGCCGCAGTTCCTTCCGATGTGCGGCCCGTGCGGACCGTGCGTGCCGTCTGTGGGGCACTGTGACCCGCGAGAGGCAACCGCGGAGGCGCCACCCATCGGTGCATCCGCCTAACCAGTACAGGAGACAGCGACCATGAACGATCACGGCGACGACTTCAACGTGTGGTGTGGGGATACCGGCAGTGCCACCGCCCACCGCACCGAGGAAGAGTGGCTGAACGTCGCACGCTACGTGCGGCATGCCGCCAACAAGCTGTTGCCGCGAGCCTTGCCGCTGTGCTTGCCCGGGGAACCGCAGGAGTGCGGACGGGTCGCGCAACAGCACGTCATGGCGTGGGCAGCGGTGCTCAAGGCTGCCGCACAGCGCGTGATCGAGGATGCTTCGCCGGCTCCGGCACACGCGTACTACGCGGGCCAAACCCTGTATCAGCGTTCCTTGGCCGAGCTGCGAGGGCAGGCAGCCCGCCCGCACGACGCCGGGAACGTCAACGGGTAGGGCCACGTCGAGCCCCGTCCGTGTGCTGCCCCCCGTGGCACACGGGCGGGGCCCCGTTGTTCCGACTTCCACACTCCGAGGACCGCTCCACGTGTTGCAGTGCACCGCCTACACCAAGATTCCCGAGTTGGACGCACTCGTTGCGCTGACCACCATGGAAGGGGGTCCCGAACAGCCTCCGGACGCCCTCGCCTTCGGCGACCACCTCATGTGCGAACTCGGCGAGCACGACGACCACCAGGAGCACGCTGCACAACTCTGGTCCGCCGAGATTCCCGCCGAGCGGGACCTATGGCTGTTCTGGAACGGGACCGACGCCGACCGCGCATGCAGATTCGCCGAGCTGACACCGTGCCCTGCGCTGTACCGCCCCGACTCGGTCGAGCACTGCGAGGCGTGTGTGTTCTACGCCGGACACCCCGCCGCCCACTCGTGGAGCGTCAGAGACCCGCTCGGGCGACTGCTGGAAGACATCGCCCGCCGGAACGTGCAGCAGATGTTCACGGACGGGCCGGACGGGACATGACCCGTTGGGTACGGTCACGCCGAGCGTGCGGGATCTCGGATACGCACACCAGGTGTTCCGGGACCAGCGAGGGGCCATAGCAACCATTCGTCGTCCCGAGGAGCTGTGCAGGTCGTTGGTCGGCGTAGACCAACGTGTCCTGGTTCTCCCACCGGTAGCGGACGCTACGCCTGCGGGGCCTCCTCCGGCGGGGCCCCGCGCCACTTCCACGAGGTGCGGCGCTCACGGCCGGGCAGGGCCGTGCGGCCGGTGCACCACAGCAGCACCGCCCAGCGGTCCTCGTCCTCGGGGGCGTCGGGGAAGAGCCGGGCCAGCACCCGGTCGCACAGGTCCCGCGGCGGCGCCCACGTCAGCGAGAGCCCGGCCGCGGCGTCGTGGGTGTGCACCAGGGTCTCCACGACGCCCATCGCGGCGAAGCCCTCCGGGTCGGAGGGGCCGTAGGAGTGGAAGGAACGGGTGGCGGGCGGCACCGTGCGGACCATCGCGCTCAGCAGGGCGCCGCCCGCCTCCACCGTCGTCAGCAGCCCGGCCACCCCCGCCTCCGGGTCGGCCCAGACCGCGTTCCAGGGCCCGCCCTCGCGCCGAGGTGCCCAGCGGTAGGGCAGGTACGTCTCCAGCGAGGGCGCGGCCGGGGCGAGTTGCACCGCGTACGAGAACAGGTCGTCCTGCAGATGGTCGACCGTCTCCCAGCAGTCCCAGGTGAGGTCCCCCGCCGGAACGCGCCAGTCCCGGTCCGCCGCCGCGCCCAGCGTCTCCACGCACAGCCGCACCGCCGCCGTGACGTCGTCCGCCGTGACGGGCAGCCGCGTCCCGCTCAGCCGCGCCCGCTCCTCGGCGCCGCACTCCACGCAGAACTCGTTGCCCTCCGGATCGGCCAGCGTCACCCACCCCCGCCCGTTCGGCCTCCGGTGGTCACCGACGACCGTGGCCCCGAGCGCCAGCAGCCGCTCCACCTCCTCGTCCCGGGTCCGGTCGGGCATGACGTCGAAGTGGACCCGGTTCTTGGTGCGCTTCGGCTCGGGCACCTGGACGAAGAGGAGGGCGGCGTGCGGGGTTTCGAGCAGCGCTTCGGGATCGCCGGGCCGATCGTCGTCGGTCAGCGAGCCGCCCAGCACCCGCGCCCAGAACGAGCCGAGCGCGTAGGCGTCCGCGCAGTCGATGGTGACGTGGTGTACGTGTGAGGTCATGGGGCCACTGTTTCCCGGCGGGCTCCGCCGGGTCCAGTGGATATGGGGCTCCTGCCCCGGGCGCGCGTGCCCCGGGGCAGGGTGCCGCGATCGGTGTCCGGACGGGTCAGGCGCAGTGGCCGGGGCCCCTGGCCACCGACTCGCTCCCGATCGTGCCGCCGAACGCGATGCAGGTGTTCAGACCGTTGACGTAGACCGGGCCCGCGTAGCTCGTGTAATAGCCGTTGTCGACGTCACCCGCGCCGGTGGCGGTGCGGGTGATCCATGCCTCCATCCACACGGCGGCCCCCGGACCGTTGCGTACCGCGACGGCGCAGTTCTTGCCGAGCGAGCCGTTCCAGGTCAGGAACAGCGTGCCCGAGGTCCCGATGGCAGCGGTCTCGACGACGCCGTACCCGGCACCACAGGCGCCGTTGTACGAGGCGGCCTGCGCGGACGCGGGAAGGGCGAGCATGCCGGCGCCCGAGAGGGCCAGCGTGCCGAGGACGGCCACGAGGCGTTGGGTCCTCCTCGAAGGGCGCCTCACGAGCGGTCCGCCGGTCCGGACGGGGCCGTGGTGGAGGCCAGGGTTCCGCAGTGTCCGTAACCGGAATTGCCGGCCGACGAGGCGACCTGCCCGTTGAACGACACGCAGGTACCCGGCGCGTACAGATACACCGGGCCCGCGTACTGGACGTAGTCGCCGTCGTCCCAGACCCCGGCACCGTCGCTCTGCCGGAACAGACCGACCGCCATGAACTGGCGTACGCCACCCGATTTCGGCACGGTGTACGCGCAGTTCAGCCCGGTCGAGCTGTTGTAGTAGAGGTACGTGTAGCCGGTGGAGAACTCCAGGGTGTCGATCTTGTTCCCGGCACAGACCGCGGCGGCGTGGGCGTTGGCCGCGGTGCCCATCACCAGCCCGCCCGTACACAGAGCCAGCGCGGCGGCGCTCGCGGCCGCGCGTCGAGCCGATCTTCGAAGCAGGATGCGCACGTGGGTCTCCTTCGTCGGAGAGTGACTGCTCGGTCCCGATCAGACTGGGCGTCCCGCACGTCGGCCGACAAGGTGACAACCCGTCAAGTTCGCTCATGGCAAGGGCGGGGCGGGACGCACCGCGCGTCCCGCCCCGCCCCGCGCGTCCCTACTTCACCGGGGTGAAGTCCCGTGCCCCGATGAACTCCGGGCGGCGCACGGGCGCCGCGAACGGCTCCTGCGCGGCGTTCTCCACGCTGTTGAAGACGATGAAGACGTTGCTGCGCGGGTAGGGGGTGATGTTGTCCCCGGAGCCGTGCATGGCGTTGCAGTCGAACCAGGTGGCCGAACCGGGCTTGCCGGTGAAGAGCCTGATGCCGTGGCGGTCGGCCATCTTCGTCAGGGCGTCGTCGGAGGGGGTGCCGGCGTCCTGCATCTGGAGCGACTTCTTGTAGTTGTCCTTGGGCGTCTCGCCCGCGCAGCCGAGGAACGACTTGTGCGAGCCGGGCATGATCATCAGCCCGCCGTTGGTGTCGTGGTTCTCGGTCAGGGCGATCGACACGGAGACGGTCCGCATGCGCGGCAGTCCGTCCTCGGCGTGCCAGGTCTCGAAGTCCGAGTGCCAGTAGAAGCCGGAGGCGCCGAAGCCGGGCTTCACGTTGATCCGGGACTGGTGCACATAGACGTCCGAGCCGAGGATCTGACGGGCCCGGCCCACCACCCGTTCGTCGCTGACCAGCCGGGCGAAGACCTCGCTGATCCGGTGGACCTCGAAGACGGACCGTACGGCCCGGGACTTCGGCTCGATGATCGAGCGCTCGTCCGCGCGCACGGCGGGGTCGGCGATCAGCCGTTCCAGTTCGGCGTGGTAGCCGGCCACCTCGTCCGGGGTGATGAGCTGTTCGACGCTGAGGAAGCCGTCGTGCTCGTAGCCCTGGAGCTCCTTGGCGGTGATCGGACCCGGTGCGCCCGGCGCGGACCAGATGACCGGGTCCTGGCGGGGAGTGGTCATCTCGGCGGCGCCGCGCGAGGGGTACAGATCGGTGCGTACGTCGGTGGTCATGGGTTCAGCCCTCCTCGGTCAGCAGCGGGTAGACACCGTTCTCGTCGTGCTCCTCCCGTCCGGTGACCGGCGGGTTGAAGACGCAGACGCAGCGGAAGTCCGTCTTGGGGCGCATGGTGTGGTGCTCGTGGCCGTCGAGCAGGTACATCGTGCCGGGCGTGATCCAGTGCTTCTCGCCCGTCTCGTCGTTGGTCAGCTCGGCCTCGCCCTCGACGCACAGCACGGCCTCGATGTGGTTGGCGTACCACATGGACGTCTCGGTGCCGGCGTACATGATGGTCTCGTGGAGCGAGAAGCCGACCTTCTCCTTGGCGAGCACGATGCGCTTGCTCTCCCAGGTGCCGGACTCGGCCTTCACATGCCGGTCGGTGTTCTCGATGTCGGCGAACGATCGGACGATCACGGTGGTTCGGTGCCTTTCTCTCTGCGGTGGTGGTACCCGCGGTGGCGGGGGTACGGGGACGGCGCGTGCGGGGACGCACCGCCCGGGGCCGTACGGTCAGGCGGTCTCGCGGACGGCGCGGGCCATGGTGCGCAGCCCCTCGTCCAGTTCCTCGGGGGTGATGGTCAGCGGCGGCAGCAGCTTCACGACCTCGCTCTGCGGGCCCGAGGTCTCCAGCAGCAGCCCCAGCTGGAACGCCCGGGCGCAGACGGCCGAGGCGCGCGCCGGGTCGTCGAACTCCAGGCCCCACACGAGCCCCCGGCCCCGGAAGCGCGCGCTGTCGTGCTCGCCGCAGACGGCCAGCAGCGCCTGCTCGACCTGCTCGCCGCGCTTCACGGTCTGCTTCTCCATCTGGCCGTCCGCCCAGTAGGCGTCCAGGGCCGCGGCGGCGGTGACGAACGCCGGGTTGTTGCCCCGGAAGGTGCCGTTGTGCTCGCCCGGCTCCCAGACGTCCAGCTCGGGCGTGAACAGGCAGAGGGACATCGGCAGTCCGTAGCCGCTGATCGACTTGGACAGCGTCACGATGTCCGGGGTGATGCCGGCCTCCTCGAAGGAGAAGAAGCCGCCGGTCCGGCCGCAGCCCATCTGGATGTCGTCGACGATCAGCAGCATGTCCTGGCGGTGGCACAGGTCCTGGAGCGCCCGCAGCCACTCGGCGCGGGCCACGTTGATCCCGCCCTCGCCCTGGACCGTCTCCACGATGACGGCGGCCGGGTGGTTGAGCCCGGATCCCTGGTCCTCCAGCAGCCGTTCGAACCAGAGGAAGTCCGGGACCTGGCCGTCGAAGTAGTTGTCGAACGGCATCGGCGTACCGTGCACCAGCGGGATGCCGGCCCCGGCCCGCTTGAACGCGTTGCCGGTCACCGCCAGCGAGCCCAGCGACATGCCGTGGAAGGCGTTGGTGAACGACACCACGGACTCCCGGCCCTTGACCTTGCGGGCCAGCTTCAGCGCGGACTCGACCGCGTTGGTGCCGGTCGGGCCGGGGAACATCACCTTGTACGGCAGGTCGCGCGGGCGCAGGACCACGTTCTGGAAGGTCTCCAGGAAGGCCCGTTTGGCGGTGGTCGCCATGTCGAGCCCGTGGGTGATGCCGTCGCGTTCGATGTAGTCGATCAGCGCGCGCTTGAGCACCGGGTTGTTGTGGCCGTAGTTGAGCGAGCCCGCGCCGGCGAAGAAGTCGAGGTAGGTGTGGCCGTCCTCGTCGGTGAGCCGGGCGCCCTGCGCCCGGTCGAAGACGGCGGGCCAGCCGCGGCAGTAGCTCCGTACCTCGGACTCCAGGGTCTCGAAGACGCTGAGGGCGGGCGGGGTGATGGTCACAGCGGGTCTCCTGCGTGAGGGGGGTGTGACGGGCGGTGAAGAGGCGGCCGGCGGGCGGTGCCCCGTCGGCACGGTGGCGCTCAGGTGTGGAACGGGCCGATGCGGTAGAGCACTTCGGGAAGATGCGTGTCCTCGGGGAACAGCGCGCCGTCGAAGAGCACCTCGCGCTCCAGCGCCACGTCGTGGCGGCGCGCGTACGAGGTGAACAGCCGGTCGGACGGCGCGTTGTCGGGGGTGACGGTCGTCTCGACGGAGGCGAGGCCCTGCTCGGCGGCGACCCGCGCGGTCAGGCTGTCCAGCAGCTTCCCCGCCAGCCCGGTGGAGCGGTGGCCGGCGTCGACGGCGACCTGCCAGACGACCAGCGTCTCGGGGCGGTCGGGCCTGATGTACCCGGTCACGAAGGCGACCGGGGTGCCGGTCTCGTCGCGGGCGACCACGGAGGTCGCCGCGAAGTCACGGCACCACAGCAGGTAGCTGTACGAGGAGTTGAGGTCCAGGACCTCGGAGTCGCGGGCGATACGCCAGATCGCGGCCCCGTCCTCCACTCGTGGGATGTCGATGGTGATGAATTCGCTTCGGGCACGTGCACAATCTGCTGGTGCGGCGGTCATGTGAATTGAATTTACCCAGCAAATTTCCAAATCGCATCGAGGGAAGGGGTTGGGTGAAAGTGTTCCCTGTGCTATCGCGCGAGCGCGCACACCGGCGCGAGGTCTTTGGGTTTTCGGCCGATTTGAGGGGTATTAATCGGTCATAGTGCCCATGGTGTGGAGTCGGTCACAAGCTTGTAACTCTCGTGGCGCACCGGCGCATTGTGTGCGGTGATCGCCCCGGAAACCCGGGTGTTTAGCCCGGGGAAGAGCGGGCAGAAGAATGCGGGGAGCTGCCCGGAATTAGGCTGCTCCCCGCACGGTGGAATAACGCTGGAATTTATTCGCTGGGCCAGGTTTCCGAAACGGCCTTCCGGGCAGCTTCCAGATCGACGGGCCGGCCCGTGTCGGCCAGCGCGGCCCCCAGCGCCGCCAGCGAGGACAGCACCGCGCCCCGCGTCGCGTCGACCCCGTAGTGATTGACCCGGATCATCTCCTTGGACAGCGCCCCGCCCCCCGCGATCAGCGGCAGCGACGGCTCGGCCGCGAGCGCCCGCGCGACCAGCGCCGAGGCGTCCACGCCCTCCGGCGCGCGCAGCGTCGTCGCCACCGGTGCCGCGTCGCGGGCCTCGTGCACATACGGGGCCAGGCCGCCGCCGAGCGCCCGCGCACCGGCCCGGGTGGCCGCGGCCGCCGCCGCGTGACGGGCCATCACGGCCTCGGCGCCCTCCGCCTCGATCCGCTCCACACACGCCTCCAGGGCCAGCATCTCCAACTGCGCCGGGGCGTGCGGAAGCGCCTTGCGGCCGGCGTCGATCCACCGCTCCTTCCAGTCCAGCAGGGAGAGGTACGAGCGGCGCGGCGCCTGCGGGTTGGCGGCCATCCGCTCCCAGGCGCGGGCGCTCACCGACACCGCCGAGACCCCGGCCGGGCCGCCCATCGCCTTCTGCGCGCCGATCACGCACAGGTCCACGCCCCAGGCGTCCGGCAGCAGCGGCTCGGCACCCACCGAGGCGACGGCGTCCAGCATGAACAGTGCCCCGTGCGCGCGCACGACCTCACCGATCTCGGCGACCGGGTTGGTGTTGCCGGTCGCGGCCTCCGCGTGGACCAGCGAGACGAAGTCGATCTCCGGGTGCGCGGCCAGGGCCCCGGCGACCTGGTCGGCGGTGACCGCCGTGTGGAAGGGCACCACGAGGTCGACGACCTCGGCGCCGCAGTCGCGCAGCCAGTTGCCGAAGGTCTGCCCGTACGGACCGGTGACCACGTTCAGCGCCGTGGACCCGGGCCGGGCGCCGCCCCGGATGCAGCCCTCCAGCGGCAGGAGCGCCTCGCCCTGCGTGATGACGACGTCCTGCTCGGTGGCGAGGAGGCGGGCCACCCGCCGCTCGATCGCCGCGAAGTGCGCGGCGGTGAGCGGGGTCAGATCGAGGAAGGGGTGCGTCACGGCGGGGCTCTCTTCGGAATCGGATCGATGTGCGGCCCGGCCTGCCGGCCGCGCCTCCACCGAGGGTACCCAGGGGGTCCCGGCGGGCCCGCGCGGACCGTCCGGACCCGTCCGCCGGCCCCCGGTCCGGGGGTGGGGGCCCGGCCGGTCGCCTCGTACAGTGCTGTGCATGAGCGATCACGAGGCGGCGCGGGTACTGCGGGTGGAGGGCCGGGTGCTGGTCGGCCCGGACGACGTCAGGGACGGGCTCTGGGCGGTCGACGGCCGGGTGACGTACGAACGGCCCCCGGGCGCGGACGCGGCGGACGTGGTCACCGGATGGGTGCTCCCGGGCCTGGTCGACGCGCACTGCCACGTCGGACTCGACCACCACGGCGCCGTCGACGCGGCCACCTCCGAGAAGCAGGCCCTCGACGACCGGGCCGCCGGTGCGCTGCTGCTGCGGGACGCGGGCTCACCGGCCGACACCCGGTGGATCGACGACCGCGAGGACCTGCCGAAGATCATCCGGGCCGGCCGCCACATCGCCCGGCCGCGCCGCTACACCCGCAACTACGCGCATGAGATCGAGCCCGGGGACCTGGTGGCCTACGTGGCGCGGGAGGCCCGGCGCGGGGACGGCTGGGTGAAGCTCGTCGGGGACTGGATCGACCGCGAGGTCGGTGATCTGACCGCCTGCTGGCCGCGCCGGGAGGTCGAGGAGGCGATCGCGGAGGCCCACCGGCTCGGCGCCCGGGTCACCGCGCACTGCTTCGCCGAGGACGCGCTCGTCGATCTCGTCGAGGCCGGGATCGACTGCATCGAGCACGCCACGGGACTGACCGAGGACACCATCCCGCTCTTCGCCGAACGCGGCGTCGCGATCGTGCCGACCCTGGTCAACATCGCCACCTTCCCGGAGCTGGCCCGGGGCGGCGAGGCCAAGTACCCCCGCTGGTCGGCCCATATGCGCCGGCTGCACGAGCGCCGCTACGCCACCGTGCGCGCGGCGTACGACGCCGGGGTGCCGGTGTTCGTCGGCACGGACGCGGGCGGGGTGCTGGCCCACGGGCTGGTGGCCGACGAGGTCGCGGAGCTGGTCCGGGCGGGCATCCCGGCCCTGGACGCGCTGTCCGCGACGGCGTGGGGCGCCCGCTCCTGGCTCGGCAGGCCCGGTCTGGAGGAGGGGGCCCCGGCCGATCTCGTGGTGTACGAGGAGGACCCGCGCGCCGACGTCCGCGTGCTGGCAGCCCCCCGCCACGTCGTGCTCGACGGGCGGGTCGTGGGCTGACGCGCGGCCCGGCCTCCGCGTCCCGGACCCGCGCGGTCCGGGACGCGTCCGGTTGACCGGCAGTGACCCCGGGCGCGTCCGGTCGTTGGAATGGTCCGCCCCGGCCGCGCGGGAGCCGTACGCACCCGTCGCGCTCGGTGAAACGGGTGAACCCGAGGAACGCATGTGCCGGAATAATCGAATACAAGCACGGAAACCCCCCTTTGGGGTGAACTCACCTCGGGTATCTGCCAGTTCACCCTCTGTGCGTAAAGATTCACGGAGTCGAGGCCACCGGTGCCCGCGATGTCCCCCATTGGACGGCGCCGGTGGCTCCATGTCTCTTGTGGGGGTTCCACCATCTTGAACAGCAACACCTTCCGCCTCGCCGCCCTGGCGGCCGCCGCCGCTCCCGTCGCCCTGCTGGTGGCCGCCCCGGCGCCGGCCGCCGCCGCGCCGGCCACCACGACCACCGGCGACGGGAAGGCGAGCGCGGTCGTGCTCCGTACCGCCCTCGACGTCTCGCTGCTGAACAAGGCGATCGACGTGCCGCTCAAGGCCACGCTCAACGAGGTGAGCGCCCCGCGGAGCGCCGAGCGGACCGCGCTCACCGTGAAGCTGGACGGGGTGGAGAGCGGAAGGCCGGTCCACGTGCTGCGCGCCGATGCGGCCACCGCGCGGGCGACCGTCGGGCGGCACCGCGCCGAGGGCCACAGCAATGTGGTGAGGGCCCGGCTGCACCTGCCCGGTCTGCCGCTGCTCTCGCTCGTCGAGGTCGAGCAGGTCACCTCGAAGGCCGTCTGCGAGACTGGACACCGGCCGGTGGCCGAGTCGAACGTCCTGGGCCATGTGAAGGTCCTCGGCAAGCGCGTCACCCTGTCCGCCGGGGGCACCACCCGGGTCGCCGTTCCCGGCGTCGGCTCGGTGACCCTGGACCTCTCGAAGACCGGCACCACCACCCGCACGGCCGCGGCGGTCGCCCTTCGGCTGAAGGTCGCGGTCAACCCGCTCGACCTCAACGTGGCCGATGTGAAGGGCGAGGTCACGCTCGCCGAGGCCACCTGCGAGACGCCGAAGCGGGGCGGCGACGGGAGCACCGGTGGCTCCGGCAGCGGCGGTGCGGACAACGGCGGTTCGGGCAACGGAGGCTCCACCGGCAGCGGCGGCTCCGACAACGGCGGCACGACCACCGGCGGTTCGGACGACGGCGGCGCCACCACGGGCGCGACGACCGGCGGCGGCTCCACGCAAGGCGGCGGCGACAACGGGGGTTCGGGCAACGGCGGCTCCGGCAACGGCGGTTCGGGCAGCGGCGGCTCCGGCAGCGGCGGCGCCACCTCCGGATCCGGCACCACGGGCTCCACCGGCGGCGACGTTACGACCCAGACCGGCACCGACCGGGCGCCGCGGTCCACCGACGCCGATCTCGCGGAGACCGGCAGCAGCTCCAGCACGCCGTACATCGCCGGCGGCGCGGCCCTGCTGCTCGGGGCCGGTGGCGCGGCGACCGTCGTGGCCAGGCGCCGTTCGCAGAGCTGACCGGGGCCCGAACCCGAGGGTGACGGCGGGGGCCGTCACCGGGGGAGAGAGACCACGGGGGAGCGGGGGAAGGGGAGCGGCGTCCACAGTCGGAACGCCGCTCCCCACTTCCCCGTCCGCACCTGTGGATTCCGGCCAACCGCGTCCGTCCGGCCCGCTTCGACGCCATGTTCGACTGCCATGGATCAGACCAAGGAGTCGGTGGCCCCCGGCCCGGCGCCGGCGAGCATCTTCGACCGGATGGGCGGCGCCGACGCCGTCGCCGCCGTGGTGGACCTCTTCTACGTACGCGTCCTGGACGACGACGTGCTGGCTCCCTACTTCACCGGCACGGACGTCGACCGTCTCAAGGCCCACCAGCGCGCCTTCGTCGGCAGCGCCCTCGGCTCCCCGGGTCCCTACGCCGGCCGGGGCATGAACCGCGCGCACCAGGGACTCGACATCACCGGCGCGCACTTCGACCGGGTGGTGGAGCACCTCGCCGCCGCGCTGGCCGAGGCCGGGGCCGACGACGGCACCATCGGGGAGATCGCCGGACGCCTCGCCCCGCTCAAGCCGGAGATCGTCAGCGGCTGACCGCCGACAGCGCCTGGAGCGCCAGGTCGAACGCCTGGAGGAAGCGGTTGGTCGTCGCGCGGTCCCGCACGGCCAGCCGCAGCCACTCGGCGCCGAGCCCGGGGAAGGTGTCACCGCGCCGGGCCGCGAAGCCCAGCATCCGCAGCCGCTCCCGGATCTCGGCCGCGCGCTCCAGCCGCACCAGCACGAACGGCCCCCGCGCCGGCTCCACGACCTCGACCTCGGTGAACTCCCGCAGCCCCGCGACCAGATGGGCCCGGTCCACCGCGATCCGCTCCGCCGCCTCGGCCGCCTCCGCCAGCGCCCGGGGCTCCATGCACGCCTCCGCCGCCGCCAGCGCCGGGGACGACACCGGCCACAGCGGCTGCGCCTCCGCCAGCAGCCGTACGGTCTCCGGCGCCGCCGCCACATAGCCGACCCGCAGCCCGGCGAGCCCCCAGGTCTTGGTGAGACTGCGCAGCACGACCAGCCCGGGGACGTCCGTACGGCCGCACAGCGCCTCGCGCTCGCCCGGCACCGCGTCCATGAACGCCTCGTCGACCACCAGCGTCCGCCCCGGCCGGGCCAGCCGCTCCAGCACCGCCGCCGGATGCAGCACGGACGTCGGGTTGGTCGGATTGCCGACCACCACCAGATCCGCCTCCTGCGGCACCTCGGCCGGATCCAGCCGGAAACCGTCCCCGGCCCGCAGCAGCACCCGCCCCACCTCGTGCCCGGCCGCGCGCAGCGCCGCCTCCGGCTCGGTGAACTGGGGGTGCACCACGACCGGCCGGCGGGCCGGCAGCGCCCGCGCGATCAGCACGAACGCCTCCGCCGCCCCCGAGGTCAGCAGCACGCGTTCCGGTGCGAGACCGTGCCGCGCGGCGACGGCCGCACGGGCCGTGCGGCCGTCGGGGTAGGCGGCGAGCGCGCCCAGCGAGGCGGCTATCCGCTCGGTGAGCCAGTGCGGCGGCGTTCCGGCCCGTACGTTGACGGCGAGATCGGTCAGATCCCGGCCCCGTCCCCGTACCTCGGCGTCACCGTGGTGGCGAAGGTCGTGTCTCCCGGCGCCGGAGGCGTCGGGGCTGTCCGTGGGAATGTACATGGCCGCCATGGTGGGGGTGGGGGGACGGTGGGGAGGGCCGTCGTGATCCGGGTGGGTGCACGGCAGAACGACTATGCGCCCCCCACCCGGCTTCACGCAACGGTCCGGGGCGGTGACCGCGTTGCCCGGCGGCCCTGCGAACGGACCCCCGCGGGCCCGCCGCACCACCGCGCAGGTCGCCTTCGAGGCCCCGCTCCGGACGCGTGACTTCCGTTTGGGGACGAGGAGTTCGCCGCCCTCCGCGAGCGCGGCGGCCTCCGCGACCGAGGGCGTGCCGGTCGCGGCGAGCGGCGCCCCGGACGGATGCGGCACCGTGATTTCGGCCAGCACAGAGGCCGGAAACGAGCGCAGCGGCACCCCGAGCCGGGTGGCCGCCGCGACGATCCCCGGCTCGGCGGCCTTGGTGTCGACGGTGACCAGCTCCGCCACGGGAGGGGCCGCCGGGCCGACCGCCGCCAGCGCCTCCCGGACCAGGGCGACGACCTCGTCCCCGGTCACCCCCCGGGAGGCCCCCACCCCCACGACCAGTTCCGCGCCGCCCGGCCCGCCCGCGCCCGCCCGAAGATGCGGGGACCCGGACTCATCGGCTAGCAAGGCCCCATGGCGGTGTTCGTCGCGCTCGGCGCGTTCCTCATGACCCTGGCCGGCGGCTGGGTCGCCCGGCGCGTCACCGACCGCCGCCATCTGGTGCTCGGATTCGCCGGCGGACTCATGCTCGGCGTGGTCGGCCTCGATCTGCTGCCCGAGGCCATCGAGGCCGCGGGCGGCCTGGTCTTCGGCGTACCGGCGGCCCTGCTGCTGTTCGTCGGGGGCTTCCTCGTCGCACATCTGGTGGAGCGTCTGCTCGCCGTGCGCCAGGCGGCCCACGGCGCGGGCGAGGAACGGGTCCCCCAGGTCGGGCTGACCGCCGCGGCCGCCATGGTCGGCCACAGCCTCATGGACGGGGTCGCGCTCGGCGCCGCCTTCCAGGTCGGCGGCGGCATGGGCGCCGCCGTCGCCCTCGCCGTCATCACCCACGACTTCGCCGACGGCTTCAACACGTACACGATCACCAGTCTGTACGGGAACGCCCGCCGCAAGGCGATGGCGATGCTGTACGCGGATGCCGCGGCCCCCGTCGTCGGCGCGGCGACGACGCTCGTGTTCACCCTTCCGGAGGAACTGCTCGGCTGCTATCTCGGCTTCTTCGGCGGAGCGCTGCTCTACCTCGCCGCCGCCGAGATCCTGCCCGAGGCCCACCACGACCACCCGGCCCGCTCCACCCTGCTGTTCACGGTGGCGGGCGTGGGCTTCATCTGGCTGGTCGTCGGCCTCGCGCAGTGACCGGGGTGAGCCGGGTCCACCGCTCACCCGGCGCACCGCTCGACGAACCGCCGCGCCGTGGCCGGCAGGGACGCCCAGTGCGTGTGCAGATAACTGGCGTGCACCCCGCCCCGGACGAAGCCCTCCACCCTCGGCTCGGGCAGCCGCATCCCCCAGGCCGGAGTGTCACCGGCCCCCGGCTCCAGCACCGTGCGGTGGAACTCGTGCCCGCGCATCCGGGTCCCGGCCGCCGCCAGCACGTTGTCGGACAGCGCCACCGCCTCCCGGTAACCGAGCGTCAGCCGCCCCGACATCCGCGCCTCGGCGTCCAGGACCCCGCACATCGGCAGCCCGTCCAGCGACCGCGCCAGATACAGCAGCCCCGCGCACTCCGCGGCCACCGGCGCCCCCGAGGCGGCCAGCGCCGCGACCTCCCGGCGCAGCGCCTCGTTCGCCGACAGCTCCGGCCCGTACACCTCCGGGAACCCGCCCCCGACGACCAGCCCCGCCACCCCTTCGGGCAGCGCCTCGTCGCGCAGCGGGTCGAAGGGCACCACCTCGGCACCGGCCGCGGCCAGCAGTTCGGTGTGCTCGGTGTACGAGAAGGTGAACGCCGCCCCGGAGGCGACGGCGACGACCGGGCGGCGGGCCGGCCGGTGCTCCGGCGGGCTCCACGCCTCGCCGGGCACCGGCGGGGCCGACCGGGCCAGTGCCAGCAGCGCGTCCAGATCGCAGCCCGCCCGCACCTGTTCGGCCATCGCCGCGACCGCGTCCACCGCCCCGTCCTGCCGTTCGGCGGCCGGCACCAGACCCAGGTGCCGGGAGGGCACGGCGACCCGCTCGGCCCGCCGCAGCACCCCGAGGACCGGCACCCCGGACTCCTCCAGCGCCTCGCGCAGCAGCGTCTCGTGCCGGTCGGTGCCCACCTTGTTGAGGATCACCCCGCCGATGCGCACCCGGGGATCCCACGAGGCGAAACCGTGCACCAGCGCCGCCACCGACCGCGACTGCGAGGACGCGTCCACGACCAGCACCACCGGGGCCCGCAGCAGCTTGGCGACGTGCGCGGTGGACGCCAGCTCGCCCTGCCCCGAGGCCCCGTCGTACAGCCCCATGACCCCCTCGACCACCGCCAGGTCGCAGCCGCGCGCCCCGTGCAGGAACAGCGGCGCGACCAGATCGGGGCCGCAGAGATAGGCGTCGAGATTGCGCCCCGGACGGCCGGTCGCCAGCGTGTGGTAGCCCGGATCGATGTAGTCCGGGCCCACCTTGTGCCCGGACACGGCGAGTCCGCGGCCCGACAGCGCCGCCATCAGACCCGTGGCCACGGTCGTCTTGCCGCTCCCGGACGAGGGCGCGGCCACGACCAGCCGGGGGACGTTCACCACTCGATGCCCCTCTGGCCCTTCTGCCCGGCGTCCATCGGGTGCTTGACCTTCGTCATCTCCGTCACCAGGTCCGCCGCCTCCAGCAGAGCGGCCGGCGCGTTGCGCCCGGTGATCACCACATGCTGGGTGCCGGGCCGGTTCCGCAGCACCTCGACGACCTCGGCCGGGTCGATCCACCCCCAGTGCAGCGGATAGGCGAACTCGTCGAGCACGTACAGCCGGTACGTCTCCGCCGCCAGATCGCGCTTGACCTGCTCCCAGCCCTCACGGGCCTTCGCCTCGTTGTCGCTCTGGTCGTCGCGCTGGACCCAGGACCAGCCCTCGCCCATCTTGTGCCAGGTGACGGAGCCGCCCTCGCCGCTCGCCCCGAGGACCTTCAGCGCGTTCTCCTCGCCGACCTTCCACTTCGCCGACTTCACGAACTGGAACACCCCGATCGGCCACCCCTGGTTCCAGGCGCGCAGCGCCGTCCCGAAGGCGGCCGTCGACTTCCCCTTGCCGGCGCCGGTGTGCACCATCAGCAGCGGGCGGTTGCGCCGCTGACGCGTGGTGAGACCGTCGTCCGGCACGCTGTCCGGCTGTCCCTGAGGCATTACGCGACCCTCCTGAGGGTGTTCGTCACGTCCTTGACCAGACCGGCGACGGCGTCGGCCCGCAGCTCGTCGAGCGTGACGGCGGTGCCGCCCAGCTCACCGGCGAGCACCCCGGCGAGCCCCAGCCGGACCGGCCCCGCCTCGCAGTCCACGACGACCGACGCGGTGCCCCCGGCCGCGTGCAGCCGGGCCGCCCGCGCGGCCAGCGCCAGCGGCTCGGGCCCGCCGGTGGCCCGGCCGTCCGTCAGCACCACGAGCAGCGGCCGCCGCGAGGGATCGCGCAGCCGCTCCACCCGCAGCACCTCATGGGCCTTCAGCAGCCCGGCGGCCACCGGGGAACGGCCCCCGGTCGCCAGGCCCTCCAGCCGGGCCGCCGCGGCGTCCACCGAGGACGTCGGGGGCAGCACCAGCTCGGCGCCCCGGCCCCGGAAGGTGATCAGCCCGACCTTGTCCCGCCGCTGATAGGCGTCCAGCAGCAGGGAGAGCGCCGCCCCCTTCACCGCGCCCATCCGCTGCCGCGCGGCCATCGACCCGGAGGCGTCCACGACGAAGAGCACGAGGTTGCCCTCGCGCCCCTCCCGCACCGCCTGGCGCAGATCGTCCCGCCGCACCACCAGCCCCGGACCCGACCGGCCCCGCGCCCGCTGGTGCGGGGCTGCGGCCCGTACGGTCGCGGCCAGATGAAGCGCCGTCAGCCCGCCGCGCGGACGCCGGTCCCCGGTCGTCCGCCCCTGCGCGGAACGCGCCCGGGACCGCCGCCCCGCCGCCCCCTCGCCCAGCCCGGGAACGCTCAGCGCCTTCGTCCGGAACGGCTCACCTGCCCGGACCGGTGCCTGTTCACCGCCCTGCCCCGGCAGCGAGGGACCCGGCTCAGGTCCCCGCTCCGACGGGCCGTCACCGGCCGTCCCGGGCGTGTCGTCCGCTCCCGCCCCGGGACCCGGCGGCGTGTCGGGACCGCCCCCCCGGGGCGGCCGGCCACCGCCCCCGGGGCCGTCCGGCTCCGGATCGTCGTCCCCGCCGCCGTTCTCCTCCAGCGTGTCGTCGAGCTTGTCCTCGTCCAGCCCCGGCGCGTCGAAGGGGTTGCGCCGGCGGCGGTGGGGGAGCGCCAGCAGGGCGGCCTGCCGGACGTCCTCGGCCAGCACGTCCCCGCGCCCCGCCCAGGCGGCCAGCGCGGTCGCCGTCCGGGCCATCACGATGTCGGCCCGCATCCCGTCCACCTCGAACGCCGCGCACGTCGCCGCGATCTGCCGCAGCGCGCGGTCGCCCAGCCGGACCTCCGGCAGCAGCGCCCGCGCGGCCGTGATCCGCTCCCGCAGCGCCGCCTCCTCCGGCGCCCACCGGGCCGCGAAACCCGCCGGATCGTCGTCGTACGCCAGCCGCCGCCGCACCACCTCCACCCGCAGATCGGTGTCCCGGGACGCGGCGACCTCCACGGTCAGCCCGAACCGGTCGAGCAGCTGCGGGCGCAGTTCGCCCTCCTCGGGGTTCATCGTCCCCACGAGCAGGAACCGCGCGGCATGCCGTACGGAGACGCCCTCGCGCTCCACGTACGAGGCGCCCATCGCCGCCGCGTCCAGCAGCAGGTCGACCAGGTGGTCGTGGAGGAGGTTGACCTCGTCGACGTAGAGGATCCCCCGGTGCGCCTCGGCCAGCAGCCCCGGCTCGAAGGACTTCACGCCCTCGGCCAGCGCCCGTTCGATGTCCAGGGCCCCGACGAGCCGGTCCTCCGAGGCGCCGACGGGCAGCTCGACCGTGCGGGCGGGCCGCGCCGCGCCGGCCCCGGACGGGTGCGGGCCGTCCGGGCACACCGGATCGGGGGCGTCGGGGGCGCAGGAGAACCGGCAGCCGGGGACGACGGTGACCTCGGGCATCAGCGCGGCCAGTGCCCGGACGGCGGTGGACTTCGCGGTGCCCTTCTCGCCCCGGACGAGGACTCCGCCGACGGCGGGGCTCACCGCGTTGAGCAGCAGCCCGAGTCGCAGGTCGTCCTGTCCGACGATGGCGGTGAAGGGGTAGGGCGTACTCACATGACCTCCTGGGCGGGGGACGCGGGCGCACCCGGCGGAACGAACGGCAGTCCGGACGGCGCGCCCGACTCGATGAGCCGCCACAGCGCGTCGGTGTCCGCGTGCTCCTCGATCAGATCGCCGAGCCGGTCGAGCTGCTCCTCGCGGAGCGCGGCGAAGCAGGTGTCGGGGGCGGGGACGAAACGGCGGCCCCCGGCCCGCGCCACCTCGGTCAGGAAGGCGCGCCGGAAGGCGTCGCTCTCCAGCGAGCCGTGCCAGTGGGTGCCCCAGACGGAGCCGGAGCGGCAGCCGTCCAGCGGGCGGCCCCGCCCGTCGGTGAGGAAGGGCTCGCCGCCGCGCACGTCCGCGACGCCGTGGTGGATCTCGTACCCCTCGACCGGGGCGCCCAGCGCCTCGCCGGACGGCCGGGCGAGGGTCTTCTCGCGGTCGAAGCGGATCCGGACCGGGAGCAGCCCCAGCCCCTCGACGCGGCCGGCGCGCGATTCCACCTCGTCCTCGATCCGCTCGCCGAGCAGTTGGTAGCCGCCGCACACGCCGAGCACCGGACGGCCCTCGGCGGCCCGCCGCAGCAGCGCGTCGGCCAGTCCGCGCTCGCGCAGCCAGGCCAGCGCCTTCACGGTGCCCCGGGTGCCGGGCACGACGACGAGATCGGCGTCCGCCAGCTCCTCCGCGCGGTCCACGAACCGCACGACGACGCCCGGTTCGGCGGCCAGCGCGTCGACGTCGGTGAAGTTCGACATCAGCGGCACCGCGCACACGGCGACGCGCAGCACGTCTTCCCCGTGCGGCGGGGCCACCACCGACTCGCGCACGGCGCCGCGCAGCGACACCCGCAGTCCGTCCTCCTCGTCGATGCCCAGACCGTGCGCGAAGGGCAGCACCCCGTACGACGGCCGGCCGGTCAGCTCCCGCAGCATGCCGAGGCCGGGCTCCAGCAGCGAGACGTCGCCCCGGAACTTGTTCACCAGATAGCCGGCGATCAGCTCCTGGTCCTCGGGCGCGAGCAGCGCGGTCGTTCCGAAGAACGAGGCGAAGACCCCGCCCCGGTCGATGTCGCCGACCACCACCACCGGGAAGCGGGCGGCCCGCGCGATGCCCATGTTGACGATGTCGGTGCGCCGCAGATTGATCTCGGCCGGACTGCCCGCGCCCTCGCAGATCACCGCGTCGTACGTGCCGCGCAGCCGCTCCAGGCAGTCCGTGACGGTGGACAGCAGGGACTCCTGCCGGCCCCCGTGGTAGCCCCGGGCGCTCATCTCGCCGACCGGGCGCCCCATCAGCACCACCTGGCTGGAGCGGTCGCTCCCGGGCTTGAGGAGCACCGGGTTCATCAGGGCGGTCGGCTCGACGCGGGCGGCCTGGGCCTGCATGGCCTGGGCCCGTCCGATCTCGGCGCCCTCGCGGGTCACGAAGGAGTTCAGCGACATGTTCTGCGCCTTGAAGGGCGCCACCTTCACGCCCCGGCGCACCAGCCAGCGGCAGATGCCCGCCGTGACGACGCTCTTGCCCGCGTCCGACGTGGTCCCGGCGACCAGCAGTCCGCCGCTCATGTCCTGCTCCGTCCGGTGGTGGGGGAGGGGGCGGCCCCGGCCCGGGACCGGAGGCGGCGGGCAGCCGCGCCCGCGCCCAGCCGGGCCACGACGCTGACGCCGAGCGCCAGGGCGCCGACCCGGCGCGAGAGCCGTACCGCGCGTTCGATGTCGGCGGTCTCCACGGCCCGGCCCGCCGCGCCGTTGAGCACGGGACGGTGCTCGACCCGGCCGCCGTAGGCCAGCGTGCCGCCGAGCCGCACGCCGAGCGCCCCCGCGAACGCGGCCTCCACCGGGCCCGCGTTGGGGCTCGGATGCGCGGCCGCGTCCGCCCGCCAGGCCCGGAGCGCCGCGCGCGGCGACCCTCCGGCGGCGGTGGCGAGCAGGGCGGTCAGCCGGGCGCCGGGCCAGCCGGCCACGTCGTCGAGGCGGGCGGAGGCCCAGCCGTAGCGCCGGTGGCGGGGCGACCTGTGGCCCACCATGGCGTCCAGCGTGTTGGCGGCCCGGAAGCCGACGAGTCCGGGGACGCCGCCCAGCGCCCCCCACACCAGGGCGCCGACGACGGCGTCCGAGGTGTTCTCGGCGACGGACTCCACGACGGCACGGGCGATCTGCGGTCCGTCCAGGGACTGCGGGTCGCGGCCGCACAGATGCGGCAGCCGTTCCCGGGCCCCCTCGACGTCCCCGGCGGCCAGCGCGCCGCCGATGGCCCGCGCCTCGCGCCCCAGGGAGGTTCCGCCGACGACGGACCAGGTGGCGGCGGCGGTCAGGGCCACGGAGGCGGCGGGGCGGTGGCGCAGGGCGCGGGAGGCCAGGGCGGCGGCCCCGGCGGCGCCGCCGGCGCAGACCAGGGTGTGCAGCGCGCCCCACCCCCGGTGGTCGCGCCACAGCAGGCGTTCGACGTCCGCCGCGGCCCGCCCGAAGGCGGCCACCGGATGGCCCCTGCGGGGGTCACCGAGCAGCAGATCACCGATCATCCCGGCCGTGGCGCCGTACGCGAAGACGCGATCGGCACGCACGGGTCAGCCGGCCGTGGCGCCTCGGCGGGCCCCGGTACGGGGAAGCGGCGGGGAAGGGTTGGCGACGGGGCCGGGCATGGCGATATGTCCTCACTCAGGGTCCGCGCCCTGGTTCGACGAGACGGCGACCAGAGTCTCCTGGCTCCCGGATCCGCGGTCTCCCGGTCTTCCGGCCCGGTGGGCCGTGACGTCCGAGAGGGGGGACCGCTCCCCGGTGACAGTGGCGGGACCGCGCCGGATTCGCACCGGCTTCCTCTGCTGTCGCCGTAATGGCTCCGGCAGTCCACCACGCTCCGCGAACACCCGTCAACTTGCCGTTGACCTGCGGGGGCGCGGTGTGGGCGGACACACACAGGGCCGGACACCCGCGAAGGGGCGCCCGGCCCGGTGGGGGTCGGAGAGGGCGTACGGCCCTCAGGCGACGATCAGATAGATCCCGTACGCGACCGCCGCCGCGCACAGTCCGAAGCAGACGTACCCGCCGGCGCGGGCCAGCAGGACCGACCCGCCCGCCGCGCCGCCCCGCGCGGCCGGTTCCGGCTGCTTGGAAAGGCCGACGATGCCGAGGGTGAACAGGCCCACCAGGGCGACGGTGGTGACGAGGGAGACGCCGAAGACGGTGCCGAGTGCTGCCCAGTCGATGTGCATGTGTGTGTCCTTACACCGTGGCGGGTCGGGCCGGATCGGCGGTGACGGGCGCGGCCGGGGCCGGAAGGGTCGCCGTCAGGTCGGGCTGGGCGGCGAGCGTGGGCGGCGGGCTGACGGCCGCGATGGCGGTGGTGACGACACCGGCCGGTTCGGCGTCCGGCGCGGTCCGGGCGCCGGACGGTGCGACGTCGTCGTGGCCCACGGGCTTGCGGCGCGAGAGCGCCCAGATCGCACCGGAGCCGGCGACCAGCAGCACCGCCACGACGACGACGCCCCAGGTGCCCTGCTTGGTGACGAACTCGGCGCCCGCGCCGACCAGACCGGCGGCCGGCAGGGTCAGGCCCCAGGCGACGAACATCCGGGTGGCGGTGGACCAGCGGACCACGCCCCCCCGGCGGCCGAGGCCCGCGCCCATCACCGCGCCGGAGCAGGACTGGGTGGTGGAGAGGGAGAAGCCGAGGTGCGAGGAGGCCAGGATGACGGTGGCCGCGCTGGTCTGGGCGGCGAAGCCCTGCGGCGGCTTGAGCTCGGTCAGTCCGCTGCCCATGGTGCGGATGATGCGCCAGCCGCCGAGGTAGGTGCCCATCGCGATGGCGAGACCGGCGCTCACGATCACCCAGACCGGCGGGTTGGAGCCGGGGGAGAGGACGCCGCCGGTGACCAGGGCGAGCGTGATGATGCCCATGGTCTTCTGCGCGTCGTTGGTGCCGTGGGCGAGGGAGACCAGGCCGGCCGAGGCGATCTGGCCCGCCCGGTAGCCCTTGGCGGTGGCCTTCTCCTGGGCGTCGCCCTTGATCCGGCCGCCGATGCGGTACGTCAGCCGGGTGGCCAGCAGGGCGGCGACACCGGCGACGATCGGGGCGGCGACCGCGGGGAGCAGCACCTTGGTGACGACGGTGCCGCCGTCGACGGAGGACCAGCCGGCGGACATCACCGCGGCGCCGATGAGGCCGCCGAACAGGGCGTGGGAGGAACTGGAGGGCAGGCCGACCAGCCAGGTCAGCAGATTCCACAGGATGGCGCCGACGAGCGCCGCGAAGATGACCTCGGTTCTGAGCCCGTCTTCATTGATGATCCCGCCGGAGATCGTCTTGGCGACCTCCACCGACAGGAACGCGCCGACGAGGTTGAGAACGGCGGACATGGCCACCGCTGTCTTGGGTTTGAGTGCGCCGGTCGAGATGGTCGTGGCCATCGCGTTGGCGGTGTCGTGGAAACCGTTCGTGAAATCGAACACTAGAGCTGTCACGATCACTATCGCGAGCAGCAGCGTGATGTGTTCCATTTACCCAGGCAATCGTTCGACGTCATTGGCACGTGGACCGTAGGCAAGCTGGGTGAACGGAAGATGAACTGGGCAGGGCTTTGCGGTGACCCCAACCGGAGCCCGGCCGCCCTCTTCGCCCGCCGGACGGCGACGGGATTCCGCTACGGGCCGGGCGTGGCCCAGAATTCGGGGCCTGGCGCGGTCCCGCGCGAGGGGGCGGCGCGGGGCCGCTCATCCGTGGAAAGGATCTTCGTATGAGCGATGAGTGGCGCGAATCGATCGAAGCGGCCTGGGACGCGGTCGTCGCGACCGCCCGCAGGACCGCCGCCGAGGGGCTGGTCGTGGGGACCTCGGGAAACGTCTCCGCGCGGGTCGGCTCCACGATCCTCGTCACCCCCAGCGGAGTGCCCTACGACCGGCTGCGCCCCCAGGATCTGACGGCCGTGGATCCGGACGGTAGGCAGACCCATGGAGAACTGACCCCCACCAGCGAACTCCCGCTCCACCTCGCCGTCTACCGGAACACCGACGCGGCCGCCGTCGTGCACACCCACGCCGTCCACGCCACCGCCGTCTCGACGCTGGTCACCGAGGTGCCCTCACTCCACTACGCCTCCGCGATGCTCGGCGGCCCCGTCCGGGTCGCCGCCTACGCCCGCTACGGCACCGAGGAGCTGGCCGAGAACATGCTCCTGGCCCTGCGCGACCGCACCGGCTGTCTGCTGGGCAACCACGGCACCGTCACCTACGGCACCACCCTCGACGAGGCGTACGACCGCACCGCCCAGCTGGAATGGCTCTGCCGCCTCTGGCTCACCGCCAGCTCCGTCCCCGGCCGCACCCCGGCCCTGCTCACCCCCGGGCAACTGGCCGAGGTCGGCGAGGCCCTGAAGGGGTACGGGCAGCGCCCGCGCTGACCGCCGCCGTCCCCGCCCGTATACGGCCGGGCCACCGGACGGCCCCCGTCCGGTGGCCCTGCCCCGGGGAGCCCCGGAGACTGATGCCGTGCGCCCGGCAACAGCGACGGCAGCGGCCGTCACCACCATCCTCGGCGCCGGAGCGGCCGCGGTCGCGGCCGGCCGGCTCTCCAGCGACGCCGCCCTCGGGGCGCCGTCCGGACGACCCCTTCCCGCCGACCGCGGCCTGACCGTGCACGCCACGGCGGCCGGACAGGTCACCCTCACCCGGTCCCTCGCCTCGCTGCGGCCCGGCACCTACGGACTGGCGGGCGACGGCGTCCACGCGGTGGTGGGACCGGTGCTCGACCAGGCCCACCAGGCCGCCGACACCGTCGTGCGCCGGCTGGAGCGCGTCGACCGGGGCGTCCTGGTCCCCGGCGCCAAGGTCCACATCACCCCAGAGGTGTACGCCAGCGACCCCGCCCAGGCGCTGGGCCTGGACTTCCGCGAGGTCGAGATCCCCGGCGAACTGGGCGCACTGCCCGCCTGGTTCGTCCCCGGGGCCCGCGCCACCTGGGTGATCGCGGTCCACGGCATCGGCACCACCCGTGCGCACCCCCTCAACGTGCTGGGCTTCCTGCACGGGCAGCAGCTCCCGGTGCTCGACCTCGGCTACCGCGGCGATCCGGGCGCCCCGCGCTCCCCGGACGGCCTCTCCCACCTCGGCGAGTCCGAATGGCGCGACCTGGACGCGGCCCTCCGCTTCGCCGTCCGCTACGGCGCCGAGCAGGTCGTCCTGCACGGCTGGTCCACCGGTGCCGCCATGGCCCTGCACGCCAGTGTCAACTCCGCGCTCCGGGACCGGATCCGCGGCCTCGTCCTCGACTCGCCCGTCCTCGACTGGTCCGTCACCCTGCGGGCCCTGGCCGCCGCCCGGGGCGTCCCCTCCGTCCTGAGGCCGCTGGCCGTCCGCGCCGCCCAGGGCCAGACCGGCCTGCACGGAGCCCCCCTCCTGGACACCTCGCTCCCCGCGACCCTGCACGTCCCCACGCTGATCTTCCACGGCCCCGACGACACCCTCGCCCCCTGGCGGCCGTCCCGGGAGCTCGCCGCGCTCCGCCCCGACCTGGTCTCCCTGCACCCCGTGCCCCGGGCTCCGCACGGCGCGATGTGGAACGCCGACCCGGTCCACTACGAAGAGACCCTGCGCCGCTTCCTCACGCCCCTGATGTGAGCCGATGTGCCGCTTCGGGTGCTTGGTCCCCGGGCCCCGCCGACCCCTCCCCGGAGCGGTCAGCGGGGTTCCGTTTGGGCTTTCGGGCCGTCAGAGGCAAGACTGCTCCCCGTGACGTCCCGTACCCCGCGCGACTCCAGGCTGCGACTTGTCCGCCCGCGACCCCTCGCCACCGCTCGCAAGGCCGTGACGACCCGGCGCACCAGGCCCGCGCCGCGCCCTCCCGAGGGCACCCCGCCCCGGGCCGAACTGGCCCGCCAGGCCAGGGCCGCCCTCGCCGACGCCGTCCGGATCGCCCGCTGGGCGGCCGACGGCACCCGGGCGGGCATACCCCCGCTCGCCGCCCACGCCCTCGAACAGGCCGCGGCGGCGCTGGAGTTGTCCCCCGAGCAGGTGCGCTCCGGCTGGGACCGGGCCCGTCTCGCCGGACTCGTGGAACTGCACGGCGAGACCGCGCGGCCCGGCTGGCGGCTGCGCGCCTGGGACCGCGACGACTCCGCCGTGCTGCGCGGCTGGGTGGCGCTCTTCGACGCCTGGTCGCTCGTCCACCCCGCACCCCGCGGCATCGAGTCCACCGCGGTCGCCGAGGCCGTCGAGGCCGTGCCCCAGGTGCTCTCCCTGCTCCAGCTCTCGGCGGGCCCGGTCGCGGTGCCCGTCCTCCTGGACCTGCTCGGCCAGCGCGTCGCGGAACTGCACGAGGAGCGCTGCGAGGTCCCGTACGGACCCCAGCCGCTGCCCGCGCCCGCCGCGCCCGAGCCCACCGCCCACCCCGCCGCCCTGGTCGCGCTGCTGCTGGACTGGGCCCTGGAGGGGCTGGCCGCGGTCGGCGCGCTCACCCTGCACCCCGGGCACGCCACGCTCACCCCGCTCGGCAACTGGGCGGTCTGGGTCAAGCTGGAGCAGATCTGCGTCGCCGCCCAGAGCCCGGCCGGGAACATCGAGCAGTCCGCCGCCGACATGCTGCTCGGCTGCGCCCGCCTCACCCCCGGCCCGGCCCGCGCCGAATACCGGGCCTGGCTGGCCGCCCGGCCCGTGGGCAGCGCCGTCGCCGAACTGCTCGGCGTGGCCCGGGGCGAGGACGCGCTGCTGCGCGGGCTCGCCTTCGAGGCGCTCCGGGTCGTCGGCGCCCCCGCCGAACCCGAGGTGCGGTCCGTGGCCGCCGACCCCTCGCTGCGGCCCTACGCACTGCTCTGGCTCGCCGAGTACGAGGGGGCCGACCCCGAGGACGCCCAGGAGGTCCTCAGCCGCGAGGAGGCCACCTGGCTCTGGGTGGACACCGCCGCGGCCGTCGCCGACCACGGCGAGACCGCGCTGCTGGTCCGGCACCTGGACTCGGCCGTGCAGGGCACCGTCCCCGCGCTGCTGGACGAGGTCCGGGCGGTCGGCCATCCGCGCACCGTACAGGTCCTGGTGGCGCTGGCCGCCGCGCACCCCGACCCGGCGCTCGCCAAGGCCGTCCGCAAGGCGGCGTTCCAGGTGCACACCGGCGGAGCCTGAACCGACGGCCGCACCCCGCCCGCCACCCGGGCCGGGGGCGGCCGGTGCGGCGCCCCGGCCCCGCACGTGCCGGCACGGGCGCCGCGTCGGCCGCATGCGGAAGGTCCCCCAGGGCCCTCCTTGCAGGCGCCGCGCCGGCATCCGGCAGGCTCCAGGGGCCCCTCAGCCCTGCGCGCCCGGGGCGTAGGTCCCGAAGCTCCACACATTGCCCTCGGCGTCCCGCGCCATGTAGTCCCGCGAGCCGTAGTCCTGGTCCGTCGGCTCCATCAGGATCTCCACCCCGTGCGCCACCGCGCGGGCGTGGTGGTCGTCGACCTCGTCCACCACCACGTACACCCCCGCCGGGCCCGCGTCCCGCATCACCCGGGCGAACACCCCGTCGCGGCCCTTGGACCCCAGCATCACCCTGCCGTTCCCGCAGGAAAGCTCCGCGTGCGTCACCGAGCCGTCCTCGGCCTCGTACACCGCCTCCGCGGTGAAGCCGAGGCCCTCGGTGAGGGTGGTGATCGCGGCCTTGGCGTCCGCGTACAGAATCGTCGGGTAGACGGTCGGAACACCCGTCGCCGTGCCTGCCATCGTGCTCAGTCCCTTCGCGTCCGCACCGGACCCGGACAGCCCGGATGTGATCTGTGTCTCAGTCTCCCACCGGCCACTGACAACGCCCGCCCGACCGGGCGCGGCCTGCGGCTCAGCGGAAGGTGTCGCAGGCGGCCGCGTCCCCGGTGCGGAACCCCGTGGTGAACCACTGCCGGCGCTGCGCGGCCGAGCCATGGGTCCAGGACTCCGGGGTGACGCGGCCCTGGAACCTCTCCTGGATCCGGTCGTCCCCGACCGCGGCGGCCGCGTCGAGCCCGTCCCGGATGTCGGCCCCGGTCAGCTCGGTGACCAGCGGCCGGCCCGTGGACTCCTCCGGCGTCGTCGTCGCGTGGTGCGCCCAGACCCCGGCGTAGCAGTCCGCCTGGAGTTCGGTCCGCACCGCGTCGCTGTCCGCCCCGGTCCGTCCGTCCCGGGCCCGGTCCAGCGTCCCGGTCAGGTTCTGCACATGGTGTCCGTACTCGTGCGCGACGACATACGCCTGCGCGAACGGCCCGCCGCTCGCCCCGTACGTGGTCCGCAGCTCGTCGAAGAACCCCAGGTCCAGATAGACCTGCCGGTCCGCCGGGCAGTAGAACGGGCCCACCGCCGAGGTCGCCGATCCGCAGCCGGTGGCGACCCGGTCGCCGAACAGGACCGTCCGCGCACCGTCGTACGCGTCGCCGCGCCGCCGGAACTCCTGGCCCCAGTAGTCCTGCACGCTGTTGACCACCGCGACGATCCGGCAGTCGTCCTTGGTGTTGGCGTCCCGGCCGGTCCGGCAGTCCTCGGCCACCCGGGCGGCCGTCGAGGCCGTCGCGTCCGGGTCCGGACCGCCCGAGGAGAGCCCGAGCTGGTCGGGCCCGACGCCGAAGAACAGGCCCAGGAGCAGCGCGACGACCCCGGCGATCCCGCCGCCCACGGTGGCCCGCCCGCCCGGGACACGTCCGCTGCGGCGGTCCCCGACCTCGGACGTGTCCAGCCCGGCGTCGTCGTCGAACCGCATGGCACCACCCTCTGCCCGTTCCGCGGCTGCCCGCGGTCATGCGCCGAGTATCGGATGGTTCACGCCGTCGTGCCCGCTTTCGGGGCGGCGGCGGGCCGGGGCCCCGGCGGTCCGAGCGGGAGGAAAATCCGTTGGACACCGCCAGTAGACTGGCCCCATGGCCATCCTCCTTGTGCGTAGGCGTGAGTAACGACGTCGGAGCCGTACATCGCCAGACGTTCCGCCTTTCCTTCCGCCCTGGAGTTTTTCCGTGATCACCGCCTCCGGCGTCGAGCTGCGCGCCGGCGCCCGCATCCTCATCGAGTCCGCCTCCTTCCGCATCGCCAAGGGCGACCGCATCGGCCTCGTCGGCCGCAACGGAGCGGGCAAGACCACCCTCACCAAGTGCCTCGCGGGGGAGGGCGCCCCGGCGGCCGGCACCATCACCCGCTCCGGTGAGGTCGGCTACCTCCCGCAGGACCCGCGCACCGGCGACCTCGACGTGCTCGCCCGGGACCGCATCCTGTCCGCCCGCGGCCTCGACGAGATCCTGCGCAAGATGCGGGAGAACGAGGACCGGATGGCGAACGGCAAGGGCGCCACCCGCGAGAAGGCCATGAAGAAGTACGAGCGCCTGGAGACCGAGTTCCTGACCAAGGGCGGGTACGCGGCCGAGGCCGAGGCGGCCACCATCGCCGCGGCGCTCAGCCTCCCCGACCGGGTCCTCGGCCAGCCGCTGCACACGCTCTCCGGCGGCCAGCGCCGCCGTGTGGAGCTGGCCCGCATCCTCTTCTCGGACGCCGACACGCTCCTGCTCGACGAGCCCACCAACCACCTCGACGCCGACTCGATCGTCTGGCTGCGCGACTACCTGAAGACCTACCGCGGCGGCTTCGTCGTCATCTCCCACGACGTCGAACTGGTCGAGACGGTCGTCAACAAGGTCTTCTACCTCGACGCCAACCGCTCCCAGATCGACATCTACAACATGGGCTGGAAGCTCTACCAGCAGCAGCGCGAGGCCGACGAGAAGCGCCGCAAGCGCGAGCGCCAGAACGCCGAGAAGAAGGCCGCCGCGCTCAACGCGCAGGCCGACAAGATGCGCGCCAAGGCCACCAAGACGGTCGCCGCGCAGAACATGGCCAAGCGCGCCGACCGGCTGCTGTCCGGCTTGGAGGAGGTGCGGGTCTCCGACAAGGTCGCCAAGCTGCGCTTCCCGGACCCCTCGCCGTGCGGGAAGACCCCGCTCATGGCCGAGGGCCTCTCCAAGTCCTACGGCTCGCTGGAGATCTTCACCGACGTCGACCTCGCGATCGACAAGGGCTCCCGCGTGGTCATCCTCGGCCTCAACGGCGCCGGCAAGACCACGCTGCTCCGGCTGCTCGGCGGCGCCGAGCAGCCCGACACCGGCGAGGTCATCCAGGGCCACGGCCTCAAGCTCGGCTACTACGCCCAGGAGCACGAGACACTCGACCCGGACCGCACGGTCCTGGAGAACATGCGCTCCGCCGCACCCGACCTCGACCTGGTCGCGGTCCGCAAGACGCTCGGCTCGTTCCTGTTCTCCGGAGACGACGTGGACAAGCCCGCCGGGGTGCTCTCCGGCGGCGAGAAGACCCGGCTCGCCCTGGCGACGCTGGTCGTCTCCTCCGCCAACGTGCTCCTGCTCGACGAGCCCACCAACAACCTCGACCCGGCCAGCCGCGAGGAGATCCTCGGCGCGCTGCGCACGTACAAGGGCGCGGTCGTCCTCGTCACCCACGACGAGGGCGCGGTCGAGGCGCTCCAGCCCGAGCGCATCATCCTGCTGCCCGACGGTGTCGAGGACCTGTGGGGCGCGGACTACCGGGACCTGGTCGCCCTGGCCTGACCCGGACGGCCGCCGTCCGCGGACAGGTGTTCGCCGCGTCCCCGGGCCGAATGATCCACGCGCACTGGATCATTCGGCCTACGCGTGATCCTTCATCTGTGTGAGGAGGTCTCGTACCCCGGGGGCGGCGCCCGGCGCGGGGCCGGACGGGGGGTGCACGCGGGCGCTCGACCCCCGGGCGGCCCTGACCTGGGCGTTCGTTCGGGCCGAGGTGCGTACCGTCTCCCCGACCTCTCGGAATGGCGACTTCCGGTCGTGTCGATGCCTTCGGGGGGCGTCTATCCGCTCGCACCGACCTTGCCGAATGGGTGGCCAGGACGGCCGCGAGGGGTGATCATGAGAAGTCCAGAGCGCACTTCCCATGAGGAGGCACGGGTGGCCGAGACTCTGAAGAAGGGCAGCCGGGTGACCGGCGCCGCGCGCGACAAGCTCGCGGCAGACCTGAAGAAGAAGTACGACTCCGGTGCGAGCATCCGGGCGCTGGCCGAGGAAACGGGCCGCTCCTACGGATTCGTCCACCGGATGCTCAGCGAGTCCGGAGTGGTGCTGCGCGGACGCGGCGGCGCGACACGAGGCAAGAAGGCCACGACAGCCTGACGGCCTTCGGCGGATCGGGGCAGGCCGTGCGGCGGCCCGCCCCGGGGCTCACCGGTTTTCGGTGGTGGCCACCCGGTCGATCGTGCGGTCGATCGGGTGGTTACTGTTCAGTCACTTAGCTCTGTGCTGACTGCACTGACCCGATCCGGAGGCGCCCCATGACCTCGCCCGACTCCGTGCTCGACCAGGACGGCGTACGACTCACCGTCGACGACGCGGTTGCCACGGTGACCCTCACCAATCCGGCCAAGCGCAACGCCCAGTCCCCCGCTCTGTGGCGGGCGTTGACGGAGGCCGGCCGGGCCCTGCCCGGCAGTGTGCGGGTCGTCGTGCTCCGTGCCGAAGGCGTGTCGTTCTCCGCCGGGCTCGACCGGCAGGCGTTCACCCCCGAGGGATTCGACGGCGAGCCGTCGTTCCTCGCCATGGGACGCGGCCCGCAGGACGAGCTCGACGCGCTGATCGCCGGGTATCAGGAGGCGTTCACCTGGTGGCGCCGCCACGACCTCGTGACGATCGCCGCCGTCCAGGGGCACGCCATCGGTGCGGGCTTCCAGCTCGCCCTCGCCTGCGATCTGCGGATCGTGGCCGACGACGTGCAGTTCGCCATGCGCGAGACCAGCCTCGGACTCGTCCCCGACCTCACCGGCACGCACCCCCTGGTGCACCTGGTGGGGTACGCGCGCGCGCTCGAAATCTGCGCCACCGGACGCTACGTGCACGCCGAGGAGGCCGAGCGCACGGGCCTCGCCAACCTCGTGGTGCCCGCCGCCGAGCTGGAGGCCGCCGCCCGCGACCTGGCCGGCGCCCTGATCGCCGCGCCGCGCGACGCCGTCATCGAGACCAAGGCGCTGCTGAGCGGTGCCGTCTCCCGGGGCTACGAGGAGCAGCGCGCCGCCGAGCGCGCCGCCCAGGGCCGCCGCCTGCGCGACCTCGCGGGCGCCGGCGACTGACCACCCCGCCGCCGGCCGCCGATACGGCATGGGCGGGGGTGCGCCCCCGGTGTCGTATCGGCCGGACGCGGCACGCGCACGGGATCACCCCGGTGCCGTACCGGACGGATGCGGCACCGGGGCGCCGGGGCGTCTCCGGCGGCGTCCTGTCAGCCGGACGGCCGCTGCCCCGGCCGCTTTTCCCGCGTCCACCTGATCAGCCCACCGCCGGACCGTCGGGGCCCGTGCCCGGCGCGACCGCCGTGACCAGCACCGCGACCGGGGGAGATCCGTCCACCGCCGCGCCCACCGCGGCCCGCACCGCGCGGGCCACGTCGAGCGCGCGGTGGCCGTGCTGCGCCGCCAGTTCCACCCGGACCGATCCGTCGCCGGTGTGGACGGCCGGGCCGAGCACCCGGGTGAGCGCCGCCACCCCCGTCACCCCGGCGGCCGCACGGCCCGCCGCGTTCTCCGCCGGGGTTCCGCGCACCTCCGCCGGCTCCGGCGCGGCCCGCTCCGGAGCCCCCTCCAGCAGCTCCGTCACCCGCAGGTCCACCTCGTCGACCCGCAGCCCCAGCCGCTCCCGGGCCGCCGTCAGCAGCGCCGCGCGCAGGGCGTCGGCCGAGGCGGGCAGCGGCCGGTCGGCCGGTGCCGCCAGCGTGCCCTCGATCCGCAGCGGGCCCGGTGGCAGCGCGCTCGGCGGCGGTTCCACCCCGGGCGCCGGCGCCGCGTCCGGATCGGCCACCGAGAGCCGCAACTCCCCGAGGACCGGCGCCGGCCAGGCCGACGCCACCGCCTCCCGCAGCACGTCCGCCGCGGCCGTCTCCGCGATCCACGCCCCGTCCTGGGGGCCGCCCAGAGGCAGCAGCCGGCCGAGTCGTACCCGTCGCCGGACCGCCGCCGTCCAACCCTCGGCCCCTTGCGAGCCGTCCGCCGTGTCCATGTCCCCACCCTGCCGCATCCACGGCGCGAGACGGGGCAAGCGGACCTAATGTGGGCAAGGAAGTCCCCATCTGCCCCGAAGGGAAGAACGGCGATGACCGAGACTCCACAGCGCAACCGGCCCGAGAACCCCGACAAGGACGCCTCGGGCGGCGACAGCAGGAGCACGTTGACCAAGCGCGGCGGGGGAGCCCCGGCGACCCGCGGCCGGACGACGATCGCGGACGGCGTCGTCGAGAAGATCGCCGGAATGGCTGCACGCGATGTGGTCGGTGTGCACGCGATGGGCAGTGGTCTCTCGCGGACCTTCGGAGCGGTGCGCGACCGGGTGCCCGGCGGTTCGAAGTCCGTCACCCGGGGAGTGAAGGCCGAGGTGGGCGAGTCCCAGACGGCCCTGGACCTGGAGATCGTCGTCGACTACGGCGTGTCGATCGCCGATGTGGCCCGCGATGTGCGGGAGAACGTGGTCGCGGCCGTCGAGCGGATGACGGGTCTCGAAGTCGTCGAGGTCAACATCGCGGTGAGCGACGTGAAGCTCCCCGACGACGACGATGACGACGAACCCGAGCCGCGTCTCCAGTAGTTCCCCGTGCGGTAGGCCCCCGGGCAGTTGTCCGTCCGGCGGTTGTCCGTCCAGCAGTTCTCCGTCCACGGCAGTTGAGGAGCGCACAGATGAGCATGGCGGTGGTCGGCATGGTGGCCGGCATGGCGCTCGGGTTCGCCGGGTACTTCGGCGGCTTCGGGGCCTTTCTGCTGGTCGCCGCGTTGGGAGCGGTCGGCTTCGTCGTCGGCCGCTTCCTGGAGGGCGACCTGGAGTTCGGCGACTTCTTCCGGAGTCGCGAACGCGGCGACCGACGGCGGTGACGGGCGTGCCGGGGGCCGGCGGCCGGGTGGCCGCGGCGGAGCGCGGCGAGACCCGGATCGCCGACCGGGTCGTGGCGAAGATCGCCGCGCAGGCGGCGAAGGAGGCCGTGGACGCGCCGGCGAAGGAGGCCGCGTCGCCGCGCGCCACGGTCACGGTGCACCGTGACACCGCCCGCGTACGAGTGAGTCTGGAACTGGCCTACCCCAGCGACATCGGACGCCAGTGCGGTGCCGTGCGTCGCCGGGTCGCGGAGCGGGTAGAGGCGTTGGCGGGGATGGAGGTGCCCGAAGTGGCCGTACAGGTCGAGCGCCTGCACCCCTCAGGAGCGAGCCTCGCGGCGCAGGGGAGGATCCGATGACCGAACCCCGCAGTCCCGACCACGACGGCCAGGGACCGCCCACCACCGGACCGCGCGAGCACGGCGGCGTGCTCGAACTGGACCAGTCGGCGTCCTCCGCGGCCTACGACCCGGTCCCGGCCAAGGACCGCCCGGCCGGCCCGGCGGGCCGCTTCTGGTCCGCCCGCCGGATCCCGGCCGGCCTCACGGCCCTGGTGATCCTGGGCGGAGCCGGACTGCTCCTCTACGACGTCGCGGCGGTCCGGGCCGACCGTCCGGCGATGAGCTGGCGCCGCTCCCTCGCCGACCAGCTCGCCGAACGCCGCCTGGACGACGTGTGGGTGCTGACCGGCGCCGGCGTCGCCGCCGCGCTCGGCCTCTGGCTGATCGTCCTCGCGCTCACCCCCGGGCTGCGCGATCTGCTCCCGATGCGCCGGGACCGGCCCGACGTCCGCGCCGCCCTGGACCGCACCGCCGCCGCCATGGTGCTGCGCGACCGGGCCGTCGAGGTGGCCGGGGTGCAGTCCGTCCGGGTCCGGATGGGCCGGCGCAAGGCCGGGGTGCGGGCCGTCGCGCACTTCCGCGAACTCGATGACGTACGGGCCGATCTGGACACCGTGCTCTCCGCCGGCATCGGGGAACTGGGACTGTCCAGACCCCCGAGCCTGTCCGTCCATGTCCGCCGACCGGCGCGTAAGGGGTGAGCGGCGTGCTCAGGACCGTCAACCGGGTGCTGCTCGGGCTCGCCGGACTGGTACTGGTCTGCGTGGGCGGCGGCGTGCTGGCCGCCGGCCTCGGACTCTCCGTGCCGTCCTGGTGGCCCTGGTACGGGAAGAACGACGTGCTGCTCAGCGAGGCCGACCGGGACCGCTGGCGCTCCGAGGGCTGGTGGTGGCCGGTCGTGATCGCCGTGCTCGCCGTTGTCGTGGTGCTCGCCCTGTGGTGGCTGCTGGCCCAGCTGCGCCGGGCCCGGCTCTCCGAGGTCCTGGTGGACAGCGGCGACGGCGAGGGCGCGCTGCTGCGCGGGCGCGCGCTGGAGGGGGTGCTCGCGGGAGAGGCGGGCGCCCTGGACGGCGTGGCCCGCGCCCAGGCCGTGCTGACCGGCCGGCGCAGTACGCCCGAGGCCCGGATCCGGCTCCTGATGGAGCCGCACGCCGCGCCCGACGCGGCGCTGGTCCGGCTCAGCGACGAGGCCATCGCCCATGCCCGGGACTCGGCCGGACTGGACCGGCTGCCCGCCGAGGTGCGGCTCAAGGCCGTCAAGCACCGGGCGGAACGCGTGAGCTGAGGCGCGGCGGGCCCACGGCGGCGCGCAGGGAGCCCGGAGGGGCCGGACGACGACATCGCCCGGCCCCTCCGCTGTACCAGGCCGTTCGGCGACCGGCCCGGAAGCCATGCACGGCTCCTGGGCGTACCGGCTTCCGACCCGGAAGCGGTCCCGGCCGCTCCGCCGTAACGGTTCCCGAAGCCGTGCCCGGTCCCTGTCCCGTCACGGATGCCGGCTCAGAAGCCGTGGCCCGCCCCGCCGTCGATCGGGAGCATGATGCCCGTCAGATACGAGGCCGCCGGGGAGAGCAGGAATGCGGTGGTGCGGCCGAACTCCTCCGGGGTGCCGTAGCGGCGCAGCGGGATGCCCGCCTCGTTGGCCGTGCGGGAGGCCTCCGCGTCGCCGGACAGCGCGTCCAGCTCCCGGACCCGGTCGGTGTCGATGCGCGACGGCAGGACGCCCACGACGCGGATGCCGCGCGGGCCCAGCTCGTCGGCGAGCGACTTGGCGAAACCGGCCAGCCCCGGGCGCAGCCCGTTGGAGATGGTCAGCCCGGCGATCGGCTCGTGGACGGAGGCGGAGAGCACGAACCCGATGACGCCGCCCTCGCCCAGGGCCGCGGCCGCCGCACGGGCCAGCCGCACCGCGCCCAGGAACACCGATTCGAAGGCCGACCGCCACTGTTCGTCGGTGTTGTCCGCGAGGAAGCCCGGCGGCGGGCCGCCGACGCTGATGAGGATGCCGTCGAGCCGGCCGAAGCCTTCCTGCGCGGCCTCCACGAGGCGCTGTGCCACCTCCGGGTCGGCGTTGTCGGCGGCGAGCCCGACCGCTTCGGGGCCCAGCTCCTCGGCGGCCTCCCGCACGCTCGTCCCGTCGCGGCCGGTGATGATCACACGTGCCCCGTCGGCCACCAGCGCGCGGGCCGTGGCGTTGCCCAGCCCGCGGGTGGCTCCGGTGACGATGTACACGCGGTCCTTCAGTCCAAGATCCATGGTCCTATCCTGCCGTCTCGTCCCGGGCCGCGTGCTCGGCGGCCCGTGCCTCGGCGAGCGCGACCGCCGTGCCGACGAGTCCGATGTGGCTGAACGCCTGCGGGAAGTTGCCGAGCTGCCGCCCGCTCGCGGTGTCGTACTCCTCGGCCAGCAGCCCCACGTCGTTGCGCAGGGACAGCAGGCGTTCGAAGAGCTCGGCGGCCTCGGCGGGGCGGCCCGTCAGCAGCAGCGCGTCCGCCAGCCAGAACGAGCAGGCCAGGAACGCGCCCTCGTCCCCGGGGAGTCCGTCGACGGAGGCCCCCTCGGTGCTGTAGCGGCGCACCAGCCCGCCGCTGCCCAGCTCCTCGCGGACCGCGTCGACCGTGCCGACTACCCGGGGGTCGTCGGGCGGCAGGAAGCCGGTGCGGACGATCAGCAGGGTGGAGGCGTCCAGGTCCCGTGAACCGTACGACTGGGTGAAGGTGTTGCGGACGGGGTCGTAGCCCTTCTCGCAGACCTCCTGGTGCACGGCGTCGCGCATCGCCCGCCAGCGCTCGGCGTCCCCGGAGAGCGAGGGGTCCTCCTCCAGACTGCGGACGGCCCGGTCGGCGGCCACCCAGGCCATCACCTTGGAGTGCACGAAGTGGCGGCGCCGGCCGCGGATCTCCCACAGCCCCTCGTCGGGTTCGCGCCAGGTGGACTCCAGGAAGCCCAGCAGGCTCAGCTGGAGGCTCCAGGCGTGCGGTTTGTCGCTCAGTCCGGCGTCCCGGGCCAGCCGGAGCGAGTCGATGACCTCGCCGTACACATCGAGCTGGCGCTGGCGGACGGCGGCGTTGCCGATGCGGACCGGGGAGGAGTGCTCGTAGCCGCGCAGCCACGGCAGTTCCGATTCGGGCAGCCGGCGCTCCCCGGCCAGGCCGTACATGATCTGGAGGTCGGCCGGGTCCCCGGCGACCGCGCGCAGCAGCCAGTCCCGCCAGGAGGCCGCCTCCTCCAGATAGCCGGCCGAGACCAGCGCGCCGAGGGTCAGAGTGGAGTCCCGCAGCCAGCAGTAGCGGTAGTCCCAGTTCCGTACGCCGCCGATCTCCTCCGGCAGCGAGGTCGTGGCGGCGGCGACGATGCCGCCGGTGGGTCCGAAGGTGAGGGCCTTGAGCGTGATCAGCGAGCGGATCACCGCCTCCCGGTGGGGCCCCTCGTACTTGCAGCGCGCCGACCATTCGGCCCAGTCGGCCAGCGTGTTCTCCAGCGCCTCGAAGGGGTCCACCAGATCGGGGCGCGGCGAGTGGGAGGGGTGCCAGGTCATGACGAAGGCCACCCGTTCGCCCGCGGCGACGGTGAAGGAGGAACAGGTGGAGAACTGCTGGCCCCAGGTCTTCACCGGCGGCTCGCTGCGCAGCCACACGGAATCGGGTCCGGCGACGGCCACCCGGTGCCCGTCGGACCGGCGCATCCAGGGCACGACCGAGCCGAAGTCGAAGCGCAGCCGGATCACCGAGGACATGTCCACGGTGCCGCTGACGCCCTCGACGATCCGCATCACATCCGGTTCGTGGTCGCGCTGCGGCATGAAGTCGATGACCTTGACCGTGCCGGTGCGGGTCTCCCAGTAGGTCTCCAGGACGAGGGAGTCGCCCGCGTAGGCGCGCCGGGTGCAGTTCTCGGCGCCCTTGGGGGCGATCCGCCAGTGCCCGTTCTCCTCGTCGCCGAGCAGCGCGGCGAAGCAGGCGCCCGAGTCGAAGCGGGGCAGGCAGAGCCAGTCCACAGAACCGTTCTTGCCGACCAGGGCCGCGGTCTGGAGATCGCCGATCAGGGCGTAGTCCTCGATACGTGGAGTCACGTTCAGGCGTGTTCCCGAACCTGGGCTCCGCTAAGCAGGGACGGTACGAGGAGAAACCGGGAGCCACCCCGGCGGAGGCCGGGCGGGGGAGCCCGGCGCGGAGGGGTCAGGTCTGGGCCGGCTCGGGCTCGGTCGTCTCCGCCCGGTCCGCGGCCTCGGCGGCGGCCGCCGCCCGGTCGCGCTTCTCGCGCCGGGCCAGCACCACGAAGCCGACCGGCACACCGGCCGCGAACAGCCACCACTGCACGGCGTACGCCATGTGCGGGCCGATCGAGCTGTCGTCCGGGGCCTCGATCAGCTCGGGACGGTCGCCCTTCGGCTCCGGCGCGGTCTGCTCGATGTAGCCGCCCAGCACGGGGCGGGAGAGCAGCTCGGCCTGCTGCGCGCTGTTGATCAGCATCACCTGGCGGTCCGGCAGGTCCGCGAGGTCCTTGATACCGCTGCTGCCCGTCGTCTCGTCGGCCTTGAGCCGCCCGGTGACGGTCACCTCGCCCGCGGGCACCGGCGGCACCTCGGGGAAGGCGTGCTGGTCGGACGCGGCCGGCACCCAGCCGCGGTTGATCATGACCGTGCCGCCGCCCCTGAGGTCGAAGGGGACCAGCACATGGACGCCGATGCTGCCGTCCGTCGCCGTCCTGCGGCGCACCACGACCTGGTGCTTCGCGTCGTACGTCCCGGTGGCCGTCACCGTGCGCCAGTAGTCCGCGCGCGGCACGGTGTGGCCGGGGGAGGTGAGCGAGGAGACCGGCACCGGCGGAGCCTTGAGGTTCCGTGTGATCAGCGCGTTCTGCGCGACCTTGTGCTCGTGACGGTGCAGCTGCCAGAAACCCAGCTCGACCATGGTGGGGATCAGCACGAGGGCGATCAGGGCGAGGATCAGCCACTGCCGGGTCAACAGGAAGCGGTACACCCCATGACCGTACAACTGCGGCATGGGGTGCATCGCGGAGGGGGTGGGGGAAGGGGCCGGGCGGCCGGTGCTCAGACCTTGTCGACGATGCCCACCTGCCCCTCCGCGCGGGCGCAGTGACCGCCGCAGAACCAGTGCCCGTCGACCTCGACGCCCTGGCCGATGATCTGCACCCGGCAGTGCTCACAGATGGGCGCCATGCGGTGGATGGCGCAGGAGAAGCAGTCGAAGACATGAATCGCGCCCTGCGCGTGCACCTCGAAGGACATCCCGTAGTCGTTTCCGCAAACCTCACAACGTGCCATGCGCCACAGGGTGGGACGCGCGGGCGCGAGGGGCGAGCGGCGGGCGGGCGCGTCGCCCCCGGTTCACTCCGATGACGGCGTCGGTCCCGGCACCTTCGGCGCCGGGGCCACGTCCCGCAGCAGATGGGTGAAGGCGCTCTCGTCCAGGATCGGGGTGCCGAAGGACTTGGCCTTCACCGTCTTGGACGTCGCCGCGTCGGGGTCGTTGGTCACCAGCAGGCTCGTCAGCCGGGAGACGCTGGTCGCCACGTGCAGTCCCGCCTCGACGGCCCGGTCCTCCAGCAGCTCGCGGTCGACGGAGGTGTCGCCGGAGAACGCCACCCGCATGCCCTGCATCAGCGGCTTGTCCTTCTCGTACCGCCCCGGGTTCGGATACGGGCAGGCCGGGCGCTTGCGCGCGGGGCGCCAGCTGTTCCGGGCGGCGTACGCCGGCTGGTAGCCGACCTTCGGGGTGACGGGGGAGTCCGACCACTCGGTCAGCGGGCGGCACTCCAGCAGCGGCAGCCGCACCCCGCCGCGCGCCGCCGCGTGCAGGCTCGGGCGGAACGCCTCGGCCAGCACCCGGGCGTCGTCCAGCGCGTGGTGCGCGTGCTGCTGGACCACGCCGAAGTGCGCGGCCAGCGACTCCAGCTTGTGGTTGGGCAGCGGCAGCCGCAGCTCCTTGGAGAGCGCGATGGTGCACAGCCGCTGGCGCACCGGGGCGACGACCGCCGCGCGCGCGTACTCCCGGGCGAGCATCGACCAGTCGAAGGCGGCGTTGTGCGCGACGAGCACCCGGTCCGCCAGGCGTGCGGACAACTCGGCGGCGATCTCCGGGAAGAGCGGGGCGCCCTCCAGTACCTCGCTGGTCAGGCCGTGGATCCAGACGGGGCCGGGATCGCGCTCGGGGTTGACCAGCGTGTACCAGTGGTCCTCGACCTCGCCCCGGGCGTCCAGGCGGTAGACCGCGGCGGACACGATCCGGTCGTCCCGGGCGAGTCCGGTGGTCTCCACGTCGACGACCGCGTACCCCTGCGGGTAGGCGGTCGGCCACGGTGCTGCGGTCTGGCGGTCGTCGAGCATGGTCACAGAGAATACGGGCCGCCACCGACACTCCCCTATTCGGCCGTCGCCGCCTCTCCCGCGACCGGTGCCTGCGCACCGGCCAGCAACCCCTCCACCAGGGCCCGCAGCGAGGCCGTGAACAGCCGGTCCGGATCGGCCGGACGGGCCAGGGCGCGGGCCAGCGCCGGGTCGCCGTCCGCCGAGGAGGCCCCCCACAGTTCGCCCTCGTCGGGGGACTGGACGGGGGACCGCTCGCGGTTGCGCTCCACCAGCAGGAAGCCGACGGTGTGGAACTGCACCGCCCGGACCGCCTCCGCCGCCCGCACGCCGCGCAGCCCGGCGGCATGCGTCTCGTGGACGAGCGCCCGCTGCGCCGGCAGGAACATCCGTTCGGTCAGCCCCCGTTCGTGGACCATCGCGATCAGATGCGGACGGGCCCGCAGCTCGCGGCGGAGCGCGCGGGCCACCGAGACGATCCGGGCGGCCGGGGTGCGGCCGGCCGGACGCAGGGTGCCCAGCTCCCGGACGGTCCGCTCGACCAGCGCGTCCAGCAGCGACTCCCGGTTGCCCACGTGCCAGTAGATCGAGGTCACCGCCGTGCCCAGCTCGGCCGCCAGCGCGCGCATGGTGAGCGCCTGCGGACCGCCGCGCCGCACCAGCTCCGACGCGGTGGCCAGGACCTCCTCACGGGTCAGTGGCGATCGCCCCACGGTCTCTCCTGTCTCCCGGACTCCGGTGCGCGCACGGCTCTTTACCCTTCACGGACTCCGGTGTAACTGTGTTACAGAACCCGGCACGGACAACCGAGAAGGGTGGCACCGCATGGCACGTGTACGGTACGGCGCGCGCACCGAGGCCGAGATCGCGGCGGCCCGCGAGGCCCGGTCCGCGCTGCCCGACATCTGGTCCACCGGCGTCACCGCCGTCTGGGAGAGCGACCCCGACGCCGTGGCGGCCGTCCTCCCGCCGCCGCTGAAGCCCTCCGCCCGCCCGCTCGTCCGGGCGAGCATCAGCACGGTCGATCTGCCCGGCTACCCCCTCGGCGCCGGATCCGTCTCCGTCGCGGCCGTTCACGACGGCCACGAGGGCTGGTATCCGCTGGTCATGCCGATGACCCACGAACGGGCCCTGACCGGCGGGCGCGAGGTCTTCGGCGAACCGAAGAAGCTGGGCCGGGTGGAGGTCGAACGCGACGGACTCGTCGTCCGGGCGGTGCTCGGCCGCCACGGCATCGACTTCGTCGAGGTGCGCGGGGCCGTGGCCGAGCCCCTGCCGCTGCCCGGACCCACCACCAAACTCGACTTCTACGTCAAGTTCCTGCCCGCGGTGGACGGCGACGGCTTCGAGTCCGACCCCGTCCTCGTCCACTGCACCCGCCACGAGAAGGTCCGCAGGCTGGAGCGGATCAGCGGCGACGTGGTGCTGCGCGACTCGGTGTACGACCCGGTCGCCGACCTCCCCGTGCACCGCGTTGTTTCCCTCACCCTCGGCGAGAAGACCAGCGACCAGCGGGGCCGCGCCGTGGAGCGGATCGCCCCCGAGGCGCTGCTGCCCTACATGCACCAGCGCTACGACGACCCCCAGCAGATCCACGACGGCCCGCCGCGAGGGAGCGTCCGATGAGGCTCGAAGCCGGACAGACCGCCGTCGTCACCGGCGCCGCGAGCGGGATCGGCCTCGCGATGGCCCGGCGGTTCGCCGCCGAGGGCCTGTCCGTGGTCCTCGCCGACGTCGAGGAGGGCGCCCTGCGCAAGGCCGCCGACGCCCTGGGCGCCGAGGGCGCCCGGGTGCTGGCCCACCGGACCGACGTCGGTGAACGCGCCTCCGTCATGGCCCTCGCCGACGCCGCGTACGACACCTTCGGCGCCGTGCACGTGCTCTGCAACAACGCGGGCGTCGGCTCCGGGGCCGAGGGCCGGATCTGGGAGCACGAACCCAACGACTGGGCCTGGGCGTTCGCCGTCAACGTCTGGGGCGTCTTCCACGGCATCCAGGCGTTCGTCCCGCGCATGCTGGCCGGCGGCGGCCCCGGACACGTCGTCAACACCTCCTCCGGTGACGGCGGGATCGCCCCGCTGCCCACCGCCTCCGTCTACGCGGTCACCAAGTCCGCCGTCGTCACCATGACCGAATCCCTCTACGCCCATCTGCGGGCGGAGGACGCCGCCGTCGGCGCCTCGGTCCTCTTCCCCGGCCCGCACATGCTGCGCACCGGCCTGTGGGAGTCGTACCGCAACCGCCCCGAGCGGTACGCCAAGGAGCGCCCGCGCCGCACCCCGTACCGCAGCCTCGACCAGTGGGAGGCCGCCATGCGCGCGGCGGGCCGCGCGGTGGAGTTCACCCCCGTCGAGGACGTCGCGGCGACCGTCGTCGACGGCATCCGCGCCGGCCGCTTCTGGATGCTGCCGGAGAGCGAGCACAGCGACCGGCAGATCCGGGCCAGGTCGCAGTCGATGCTCGACCGGTCGAACCCGTCCTATCTGGAGCGTTTCGTACTCGACTGACCCAGGGGCCTTCCGTACGGACGGCGCCCGACCGACCGAGGAGCGTGCGATGAGCGACGACGACCCGTACCTGATCATCTCCTCCGACTGCCACGCCGGACTGCCCACCGAGGAGTACCGGCCCTACCTCGACCGCCGCTTCCACCGCGCCTTCGACGACTTCCTGGCCGGCCGCGACCGCCGCCGCGAGGAGATGACCCGGCTCGGCGTACGCAACGAGGCCTTCGCCGAGAAGTGGTTCCGGGACAACGAGGAGGGGCTCAGGGGCGGCTGGGACAGCGCCCGGCGGATCAAGGAACTCGACGCCGACGGGGTGGCCGCCGAGGTCGTCTTCCCCGACGCCGACGCCGTGGACAGCCGCACCGCCGCCCCCTTCGGCGTCGGCCTCGGCCTCTCCGGCGACCAGGACCCCGAGCTGGGCATGGCCGGGGCGCAGGCCCACAACCGCTGGCTGGCCGAGTTCGTCTCCGCGCATCCCGAACGCCACTGCGGGGTCGCCCTGCTGCCCGTCACCGGCGAGGTGGACCGGGTCGTCGCGGAGATCCACCGCGCCAAGGAATCCGGCCTCGGCGCCCTGATGATTCCCTCCATGTGGGTGGACAAGGCCCCCTACCACGAACGCCGTTACGATCCCGTCTGGGCGGCCGCCGCCGAGACCGGCATGCCCGTCGTCACCCACTCCGGCGCCGCCCCGCGCCACGAGTACGGCGACCACCTCGGCATCTACGTCTCCGAGGTCACCTGGTGGCCCTCCCGGCCGCTCTGGTTCCTCCTCTGGTCCGGCGCCTTCGAACGCCACCCCGGGCTGAAGTTCGGCGTCGCGGAGTCCGGCTGCTGGTGGCTGCCCAACCTCCTGTGGTTCATGGACCGCCTCTACCTCGGCGCCCACGGCGGCAAGAAGCTCTCCCCGTTCGCCGAACTCACCCGCCCGCCGCACGAGTACCTCGACCGCCAGGTGTTCGTCTGCGCCACCAACACCAAACGCCGCGAACTCGCCCAGCGCTACGAGATCGGCGTCCGCAACATCCTCTGGGGCAGCGACTTCCCCCACCCCGAGGGCACCTGGCCCCGGACCGCGACCTGGCTGCGCGACACCTTCCACGACATCCCCGTCACCGAGACCCGGCAGATGCTGGGCCTGGCCGCCGCCGAGGTCTTCGGCTTCGACACCGACCGGCTCGCCCCGCTGGCCGCCCGGATCGGCCCCACCCCCGCCGACCTCGGCCAGAGCCCCGACCAGAGCGCCGTCGAGGCGTCCTGGGCCCGCTCCCGCGAGACCGGCCGGCACTGGCTGACCGGCCACGACTTCCCCGTCCTGGGGGCGTCATGACCGCCCGCTACACCGTCATCTCGGCCGACTGCCACGCCGGCGCCGACCTCCTCGACTACCGGCCCTACCTGGAGTCCGCCTACCACGACGACTTCGACGCCTGGGCCGCCACCTACGTCAACCCGTACGAGGACCTGGTCGCCGACACCGCCGACCGCAACTGGAACTCCGCGCGCCGCCTCGCCGAACTGGAGGCGGACGGCATCGTCGCCGAGGTCGTCTTCCCCAACACCATCCCGCCCTTCTTCCCCTCCGCCTCCCTCATGGCCCCCGCCCCCACCCGGGAGGAGTACGCACGGCGCTGGGCCGGGCTGCGCGCCCACAACCGCTGGCTGGCCGACTTCTGCGCGCAGGCGCCCGGCCGCCGCGCCGGGGTCGCCCAGATCCTCCTCAACGACCCCGAGGAGGCCGCCCGCGAGGTCCGCCGCACCCGGCGGGCCGGCCTCACCGGAGGCATCCTGCTCCCCGGCGCCCCGCCCGGCTCCGGCCTGCCGGAGCTGCACTCCCCGGTCTACGACCCCCTCTGGGCGGCCTGTGCCGAACTGGACGTCCCCGTCAACCACCACGGCGGCTCCGCCTCCCCGCCGCTCGGCGACGAACCGGCCGCCCGCGCCGTCTTCATGGTGGAGACCACCTGGTTCTCCCACCGCGCCCTGTGGCACCTGGTCTTCGGCGGGGCGTTCCGCCGCCACCCCGGACTCCGGCTCGTCCTCACCGAACAGGGCTCCGGCTGGATCCCCGGCGTCGTCGAGATGCTGGACTACTACCACGGCCGCCTCGTCGCCGCGGCCTCCCGGGCGGCCACCGCCGAGGCGAAGTTCGGTGCCGGACTCGCCGGTTCCATGGGCGCCCGCCCCAGCGAGGTCTGGCGCGACCACTGCTTCGTCGGCGCCAGCTTCATGCGCCCCCACGAGGTCCCGCTGCGCGACCGCATCGGCCTCGACAAGATCATGTGGGGCAGCGACTACCCCCACGACGAGGGCACCGCCCCCCACAGCCGCGAGGCCCTGCGGATCGCCTACGCCGGACTCCCGCCCGAGGAGATCGCCGCCATGACCGGCGGCAACGCCGCGCGCGTCTACGGCTTCGACCTCACCGCCCTCGACCGGATCGCCGCCCGCGTCGGTCCCACCGTCGAAGAGATCGCCCGGCCCCTGGAGGAGATCCCGGCCGGCGCGACCAGCCCCGCCTTCGCTCCCGGTGGGTCGGTACGTGTCTGGTGACGGGGGCGGATGAGACCATCCCCGGATGACTCAGACCCGCGACCACGCCGAACCGCACGGCAACGAACTGGGCGTACGCCTGAACTGGCTGCGCGCCGCCGTCCTCGGCGCCAATGACGGCATCGTCTCCACCGCCGGCCTCGTCGTCGGCGTCGCCGGGGCCACCGGTGACCGGGGAGCCCTGCTGACCGCCGGGCTCGCCGGGCTGCTGGCCGGTTCCATGTCGATGGCGGCGGGGGAGTACGTGTCCGTCTCCACCCAGCGCGATTCGGAGAAGGCCGCCCTCGCGACGGAGAAACGGGAACTCCAGGAGACCCCCGAGGCGGAACTCGCCGAACTCACCGGCCTGCTCCAGGACAAGGGCCTCAGCCACGACGTGGCCCGCGAGGCCGCCCTCCAGCTCACCGCACGCGACCCGCTGCGCGCCCACGCCGAGGTCGAACTCGGCATCGACCCCGACGACCTCACCAACCCCTGGCACGCCGCCGGCGCCAGCTTCCTCGCCTTCACCGTCGGCGCCCTGCTCCCCCTCCTCGCCATCGTCCTGCCGCCCACGTCCGCCCGGCTGCCCGTCACCGTCCTGTCCGTCCTCGCCGCCCTCGCCCTGACGGGCTGGTGGAGCGCCCGCCTCGGCGCGGCCAAGGTGCGCCCGGCGATCCTGCGGAACATGGGCGGGGGCGCGGTGGCGATGGCGGTGACGTACGCGGCGGGGGAGTTGCTGGGGGCGGCGGGGGTGTAGGGCGGGTCAGGGGCGGACGAGACGTTCGGGCGGGAGGAGTTCGGCGCCGGTGACCGGTGTGGAGGAGGCCAGGGAGACCGTCAGGCCGTCCAGGTCGGCCAGGGGGCTCAGGTCGTACGGGACGCCGTCGCCCGGGGCGAACAGATGGAGCCGGGTCAGCGCGGGCATCTCCCGCAGCGGTGCCAGGCCCCCGGATGTACGGCAGCGCGTCAGGGAGAGGTCGGCCAGACCGGGAAGTCCGCGGAGCAGGGACAGGTCCGGGTCCTCCAGCCTGTCGAGGGTGAGACGGCGCAGGGGCGGGACGTCCGACATCATGCACAGTTCACGGAACTGCGTCGCGCTGCCGAGGCCGAGATCGGCGAGCTCGCGCCACTGCCCCACCCCCTCCAGGCTGAGTCCTTCGGCGTCGCCGATCAGGTTCAGGGACCTGAGGTGCGGGTTCGTCCTCAGGTCGCCGACGCGGCCGACCCGGGGGAAGCGGTGCCCCAGGAACAGCTGGCGCAGTTCAGTGAACTGCTCCAACTGGGCCGCCGGCAGCCCGGGGTGAAGCCGGTTGACCGTGAGCTCGGTGAGGGGAAGCTCCGCCAGCGGACTCAGATCCCGGATCTCCGGACAGAGCCTGGCCACCGTGCCGAGCACCGTCGTCGCCAGCCGGAGCAGCGCAACTTCCAGACCCTGCACGGTCATTCCTCCCGCACGTCGGACCCGTGCGGGGAATCGTACGACGCCTCCGGCTGTCAGAAGGTGCCAAAGACAGCTGACAGTCCGTCTCGCATACTTGTTGGTAACAACGTCTGGTCGCGGGCCGACGCGCGGCTCTACGGTGCACCCATGCCGACGAACCTGCCCGATGTAGTGCTCTGGTCCATACCGGCCTTCGTCCTGCTCACGCTCGTGGAAATGGCGCTCCACCACTTCCACCCCGACGAGGAGGCCGCCGGTTACGAGGCGAAGGACGCCGCCACCAGCATCACCATGGGGCTGGGGAGCCTGGGCTTCGACCTGATGTGGAAAGTGCCCATCGTGGCCGTCTACACCGCCGTGTACGAGCTGACGCCGCTGCGGGTGCCCGTGCTGTGGTGGACGGTCCTGCTGATGCTGCTGGCCCAGGACTTCTTCTACTACTGGTCGCACCGCGGGCACCACGTCGTCCGCATCCTCTGGGCCTGCCACGTGGTCCACCACTCCAGCCGGAAGTTCAACCTCTCCACCGCGCTGCGCCAGCCCTGGACCTCGCTGACCTCCTGGCCGTTCTACCTCCCGATGATCGCCTGCGGCGTCCACCCGGCGGCGCTCGCCTTCTGCTCCTCGGTCAATCTCGTCTACCAGTTCTGGGTGCACACCGAGCGCGTCGACAAGCTCCCCGGGCCCTTCGAGTACGTCCTGAACACGCCCTCCCACCACCGGGTGCACCATGCCTCCCAGGGCGGCTACCTCGACCGGAACTTCGGCGGCATCCTCATCGTGTGGGACCGCTGGTTCGGCTCCTTCGCCGCGGAGACGGAACGGCCCGTGTTCGGACTCACCAAGAACATCGCCACCTACAACCCGCTCCGGGTCGCCACCCACGAGTACGCCGCCATCGCCCGCGACGTCCGCGCGGCCGGCAGCTGGGGAGAACGGGCCGGACGGGTCTTCCGCGGCCCCGGCTGGCAGCCCGCCCCCTCGCCCGCCGCGCCCGCGACCGCCGTCCCCGCCCCGGAGCACGCCCCATGAGCACCGCCACCCCGCCCCCCGGCCGCCGGGAGCGCTGGGCGCGCCCGCTGCTCGCCGCCTTCCTCCTCGCCTGCGCCGCCGACCTCGCCGGGGTCCTCTCCGGCGTCGACGCCCTCCACCTCGTCGCCAAACCGCTGCTGATGCCGCTGCTCGCCGGATACGCCGTCGCCCGGCGCGGGCCCCGGCTGCTCGTCGCGGCGCTGCTCTGCGGCTGGGCCGGGGACGTACTGCTGCTGGTGGACGCCGATCCCGCCTTCCTCGCCGGCATGGGCGCCTTCGCCGCCGGTCACGTCTGCTACCTGGTGCTCTTCGGCCGGGCGCGCCGCCCGCTGCTGCCCGCGCTCGGGTACGCGGCCGTGCTCGCCGGCTTCCTCGCCGTGCTGTGGGGCGGGCTCCCGGCCGGGCTGCGCGTCCCGATGGCCGCGTACAGCCTGCTGCTGACCTCCGTCGCCTACCGCTCGGGTGTGTACGGCCGGTACGCGGCGGTGGGCGGCGGGCTCTTCCTGCTCTCCGACGCCCTGATCGCCACCGGGATCGCCGACCGCCCCGAGCCGCCCGCGCCCGCCTTCTGGGTCATGCTCACCTATGCGGCGGCCCAGCTCCTGCTCACCCTGGGCGTCCTCGGAGCGGGGGCGCGGGGAGCCGGACCGGCGCCCGGGGCGTACCGTGAACGGAGTATCAGCATCTGAGACCGGCAAGGACCCCCACGCATGCGCGCCACCGTCATCCAGGCCCCCCACGACATCCGGGTGCGGGAGGTGCCCGACCCCGTGATCCAGCAGCCCACCGACGTGGTGCTGCGGGTCCTGCGCGCCTGCATCTGCGGCAGCGACCTGTGGGCCTACCGGGGCGAGTCCGCCCGGCAGCCGGGCCAGCGCATCGGCCACGAGTTCCTCGGGATCGTCGAGGAGACCGGCGCCGAGGTCAACGGCTTCACCGCCGGTGACCTCGTCGTCGCCCCCTTCGTCTGGTCCGACGGCAGCTGCGCCTACTGCGCGGAGGGGCTGACGACCTCCTGCCCGCAGGGCGGCTTCTGGGGCTCGGTCGGCTCCGACGGCGGCCAGGGCGAGGCGGTCAGGGTGCCCTTCGCCGACGGCACCCTGGTCAAGCTGCCCGCCGCCGCGGCCTCCGACGACCGGCTGCTCACCGCGCTCCTGGCCCTGTCCGACGTCCTCGGCACCGGCCACCACGCCGCCGTCGGCGCCGGGGTGAGGCCCGGGTCCACCGTCGCCGTCGTCGGGGACGGGGCCGTCGGGCTCTGCGGCGTCATGGCCGCCAAGCGGCTCGGCGCCGAGCGGATCGTCGCGCTCGGCCGCCACGAGGCCCGGACCGACATCGCCCGCGCCTTCGGCGCCACCGACGTCGTCGCCGAGCGCGGCGAGGCCGCCGTCGCCGCCGTACGCGAGCTGCTCGGCGGCGAGGGCGCCCACGCGGTGATCGAGGCCGTCGGCACCGAGCAGTCGATGCGCACCGCCGTCGGCATCGCCCGGGACGGCGGGGCCGTCGGCTACGTCGGCGTCCCGCACGGCAGCGGCACCGGACTGGACCTCGGCATCATGTTCGACCGGAACATCGCCCTGCGCGGCGGCGTCGCCCCCGTCCGCACGTACATCCCGGAACTGCTGCCGGACGTGCTCTCGGGCACCATCGACCCCTCGCCGGTCTTCGACATGACCGTCGGGCTCGACGAGGTCCCCGACGGCTACAAGGCGATGGACGGGCGCACCGCCCTGAAGGTCCTCATCAAGCCGTGAGACGAGCGGTCCGGGGCACCGGCGCCGGGCGCCGGCCCCCGGACCGCGAGCGGGTGGCTACCAGCGCACCGCGTTCAGCGCGTTGACCACACCGGCCCCGTAGAAGCCGTTCTTCTCCTTGCCGCCCTCGCAGACCGCGTCGACCGTACCGTCGCCGTCGATGTCGTACGGCTCACCGCACGCGGTGGCGTCCGCCTCCGCGACCAGCAGCGCCTTCACCGCGGCGGCCGAGGCGTACGGGTGCTTCGACTTGATCAGCGCCACGACACCCGCCACATGCGGCGAGGCCATCGACGTGCCGGCCTTGTAGCCGAACTTGCCGCCCGGCAGCGTCGACAGGATCAGACCGCTGGTGGCCGGCGGGGCGGGCGTCTGGTAGACCGTCGAGTCGCCGCCCGGCGCCGCCACGTCGATGACGCCGTTGCCGTAGTTCGAGTACGAGGCCTTCAGCCCCTTGGCACCGGTCGCCGAGACCGTCACCACGCCCGGCAGCATCGTCGGGATGTCGAGGCACTGCTTCGGGTCGATGGTGCGGTCGACCGTCTCGGTGTCGTTCGGGCTGGTCGAGTCCTCGATGGTGTCGGCCGCCAGGTCCTCGGCGGAGTTGCCCGCCGCCGCGACGTTGACCGTGCCCCTGCTCTCCGCGTACCGCGAGGCCCGGGTGACCGCCTCGACGAGGGCCGCCTGGTCCGGGTCGTTCTTGCAGTTGTACATCCACGGGTCGGTGTAATAGCTGTTGTTGGTGACGTCCACCCCGTGGTCCGCCGCCCAGACGAAACCGCAGACGACGGACTCGGTGTAGAAGAACCCGGACGGGTTCGCCACCTTGATCCCCGCGACCTTCACACCCGGCGCCACCCCGGTGACCCCGACGCCGTTCTTCGCGGCGGCGATGGTCCCGGCGACGTGCGTCCCGTGGTCGCTCTCGCCCGCCGCGGGCCGCCAGGAGCCCTCCGTGGTGTCCGGGGCGCCCGAGACGCAGTTCGCCGAGGCCGCACGGTCGAAGTTCGGGGCCAGGTCCGGATGGGTGTCGTCGACACCCGTGTCGATGACCGCGACGGTCACCTTCGCACTGCCCAGCGTCTTCTTGTGCGCCTCGTCCGCCTTGATGGCCGACAGGTCCCACTGCAGGGGCTCCAGCGGGTCCTGGCCGTCCGCCGCCTCGGCCGCCGCGGCCCGCTCCTGCGCCGCGGTCAGCGGCTGCTCCACGCCGATGTCCTTGGTGGCCTGGGGCACGATCGGATTGGTGCGGGTGGCCCCCGCCGAGTCGACGCCCTTGACCTTGCGCATGGTCGCGGCGAACTGCGGATTCTGGGAATGGGCGACGATGACCCCGATGCGGTCGTAGGCGATCACCACCGTGCCGCCGGCCCGCTCGACCGCCTTGACGACCTGCTTCACCTGGCCCCGGTTGGCCCGGGTGTTGATCACGTACGACAGCTTCGGGCCGTCGGCCGACGCGGTTGCCGAGGGCGAGCCGCCCGCCGGAGCCGCGGTGGCGACGCTCGTCGGCAGGAAGCCGAGCGATGCGGTCAGGGCCAGTCCGACGGGCAGCGTCAGTGCGCGCGTCCGTCTGCTTCCCAGATGAGCCATGGGGTCTCCACTTCATCCGTGCCGTGGACCGGGCACACCCTGTGCCCGGTCGCGTACATGACCAGTGAAGCTACCGGCGATCATCCCCGCTGATCAACGGGTTCGCCCGAACCCGTTCCCGCCAAAGCGCCCGATGGGGTGATCCGGAGAAGTGGCGATCCCGGGTGAACCGCTCCGGCGCGCGCCGCGTGCCGTTGTCTGGGGAGGCGCACCATCCCTCCCCGACATCGAGGTCCCCAGTGAACACACCCGTCCCCACCACCGCACCCGCGTCGCGAGGAGATTCCGTGGCTACCGATGCACCGCCGCCCGAGAGCGGAGAGGCGACCGGCCCCGCCCAGCCCACGACCGAGGCGTTCATCGCGGAGCAGGACAGCGCGGAATTCGGCGAACTCCGCCGCTCCTACCGCTCGTTCGCCTTCCCGCTCACCATCGCCTTCGTCCTCTGGTACCTGCTGTACGTGCTGCTCTCGAACTACGCGGGCGGCTTCATGGGCACCAAGGTCTTCGGCAACATCAACGTGGCCTTCGTCTTCGGCCTCGCCCAGTTCCTGACCACCTTCCTCATCGCCTGGTTCTACTCGCGCCACGCCAACGCGAAGCTCGACCCCAGGGCCGAGGCCATCAAGTCCCGTATGGAGGCCGACGCATGAGCGCCGCGTACCACTCCCACACCGCCGTGACGCTCGCCGCCTCGTCCACCAGCGAGCACCGGCCGCTGATCATCACGCTCTTCGCGGTCTTCGTCGCCGCCACCCTCGGGATCACCGTCTGGGCCGGCCGCCAGACCAGGAGCGCCAGCGACTTCTACGCGGGCGGCCGCCAGTTCACCGCCTTCCAGAACGGCCTTGCGGTCTCCGGCGACTACATGTCCGCCGCCTCGTTCCTCGGCATCGCCGGAGCCATCGCGCTCTTCGGCTACGACGGCTTCCTCTACTCCATCGGCTTCCTCGTCGCCTGGCTGGTCGCCCTGCTCCTGGTCGCCGAACCGCTGCGCAACTCCGGCCGCTACACCATGGGCGACGTCCTCGCCTACCGGATGCGCCAGCGCCCCGTCCGCACCGCGGCGGGCGTCTCCACGATCATCGTCTCCATCTTCTACCTGCTGGCCCAGATGGCGGGCGCGGGCGTCCTGGTCTCGCTGCTCCTCGGCATCACCAGCGACACCGGAAAGATCCTCATCGTCGCGCTGGTCGGCGTACTGATGATCGTCTACGTCACCATCGGCGGCATGAAGGGCACCACCTGGGTGCAGATGGTCAAGGCCGTCCTGCTCATCGCCGGCGCCATCCTGATGACCCTCATGGTGCTGTGGAAGTTCGACTTCAACGTCTCCGACCTGCTCGGCACCGCCGCCGAGAAGAGCGGCCACGGCAGCGCCTTCCTGGAGCCCGGCCTCAAGTACGGCGCGACCGGCACCTCGAAGCTCGACTTCCTCTCCCTCGGCATCGCCCTCGTGCTCGGCACCGCCGGCCTGCCGCACATCCTGATCCGCTTCTACACGGTGCCGACCGCCAAGGCCGCCCGTAAGTCCGTCAACTGGGCCATCGGCATCATCGGTGCCTTCTACCTGATGACCATCGCCCTGGGCTTCGGTGCCGCCGCGCTCATCGGCCCCGACGAGATCAAGGCGAAGAACCCCGCGGGCAACGCCGCCGCCCCCCAGCTCGCCGAATACCTCGGCGGGGTCGGCACCACCGGCGGCGCCGTGCTCCTCGCCGTCATCTCCGCCGTCGCCTTCGCCACGATCCTCGCCGTCGTCGCCGGACTGACCCTGGCCTCCTCGTCGTCGTTCGCCCACGACATCTACGCCAACGTCATCCGCAAGGGACAGGCCACCGAGAAGGAGGAGATGAAGGCGGCCCGCTGGTCCACCGTCTTCATCGGCGCCGCCGCCATCGTCCTGGGCGTCTTCGCCCGCGACATGAACGTCGCCGGCCTGGTCGCCCTGGCGTTCGCCGTCGCCGCCTCCGCCAACCTGCCCACCATCCTCTACAGCCTCTTCTGGAAGCGCTTCACCACCCAGGGCGCGCTGTGGTCGATCTACGGCGGACTGGCCTCCTCGGTCCTCCTGGTGCTGTTCTCGCCGGTCGTCTCCGGCAACGAGAAGACCTCGATGTTCAAGGGCGTGGACTTCGCCTGGTTCCCCCTGGAGAACCCCGGCCTCATCTCCATCCCGCTCGGCTTCCTGCTCGGCTGGGTCGGCTCCCTCCTCTCCAAGGAGGAGCCGGACAAGGGCAAGTACGCCGAACTGGAGGTCAAGTCCCTCACCGGCATCGGCGCCCACTGAGGCACCCCGCCACCCCGGGGCCCGGCCCCGCACCCGCGGCCGCGTCGTAGAGTCCTACGACGCGGCCGCACCGCTCCCGTGCCAAACGGGCCCCGCCACGGCCCCCGTCCTCGCGTAGGCTCGAAAGCGACAGATTCCGCGACCGGAGGCAACGCCGGGGGACGGGGCCCACCATGCTCATCGACACCTACGACCGGGTCGCCACCGACCTGCGCGTCTCGCTCACCGACCGCTGCAACCTCCGCTGCACCTACTGCATGCCCGAGGAAGGGCTCCAGTGGCTGGCCAAGCCCGACCTCCTCACCGACGAGGAGATCGTCCGGCTCGTCCGGCTCGCCGTCACCCGCCTGGGCATCACCGAGGTCCGCTTCACCGGCGGCGAACCGCTGCTGCGCCCCGGACTCGTCGGCATCGTCCAGGAGTGCGCCGCCCTGGAGCCCCGCCCCCAGCTGTCCCTCACCACCAACGGCATCGGACTGGAGCGCACCGCCGCCGCCCTCCGGGACGCCGGCCTCGACCGGGTCAACGTCTCCCTCGACACCCTGCGCCCCGAGGTCTTCACGACCCTCACCCGCCGCAACCGCCACCACGACGTCCTGGCCGGACTCGAAGCGGCCCGCGACGCCGGACTCACCCCCGTCAAGGTCAACAGCGTCCTGATGCCCGGCCTCAACGAGGACGAGGCCCCCGACCTGCTGGCCTGGGCCGTCGCCCACGACTACGAACTGCGCTTCATCGAGCAGATGCCGCTCGACGCCCAGCACGGCTGGAAGCGCGACGGCATGATCACCGCGGGCGACATCCTCGCCTCGCTGCGCACCCGCTTCGCCCTCACCCCCGAGGGCGAGACCACCCGGGGCTCCGCCCCCGCCGAGCGCTGGCTCGTCGACGGCGGCCCCCACCGGGTCGGCGTCATCGCCTCCGTCACCCGGCCCTTCTGCCGGGCCTGCGACCGCACCCGGCTCACCGCCGACGGACAGGTCCGCACCTGCCTCTTCGCCCGCGAGGAGACCGATCTGCGCGGCGCCCTGCGCTCCGGCGCGCCCGACGAGGAGATCGCCGCGATCTGGCAGCGGGCGATGTGGGGCAAGAAGGCCGGATCCGGCCTCGACGACCCCGCGTTCCTCCAGCCCGACCGCCCCATGTCCGCGATCGGCGGCTGACCCGGCGGCGCCGCCCGTGGACGGGCGCGCCCCACGCGGACGAGCGTGCCCTACGCGGAGTGGGTGTCCCGGGACTCCCACTCCGCCAGGGTCACCACGTCCTTGAGGAAGCCCCGCACGCCGAGGAACGACGACAGGTGCTCCCGGTGCTCCTCACAGGCCAGCCATGTCTTGCGGCGCTCGGGGGTGTGCAGCTTCGGGTTGTTCCACGCGAGCACCCACACGGCATCGGCGCGGCAGCCCTTGGCCGAACAGACGGGGGCCGCGAGCGCGTTCTCGGGCGCGGAGGCGGTGTCAGGGGAGTTCACACCCTCAACCCTAGAGCCTGCTCCGTACGCCCCGCTCCGCGGCATCCCCGCCGGAGAAATGGCGACGCCGGGCAGCCACGGGGGGAGCTGCCCGGCGTCGGTCCGTCGCTCCGACGGGGGATGCGGAGCGCTCTCGAAGTATGTCACGCACACCCCGGTGCGGTGCACTGGAACGTCATGATTGATCTGAGCTTTTCTTGAGCTTCCGCGCGCACGGCACCCCCTCCGTCCTCCCTGCGGACCGGGAGTCCGGAATCCGGATGACCGGCCGGAAGAAGCCGGTTCACGCCCCGGGCGCGGCCCGCCCCGGCCCCTCGCCCGGCTCCGCCCGAGCGGTCACCGGAGCCGCGTCCAGCGCGGGCAGCACCGGAGCCGGCACGAAGGTCGAGGGCAGCGCGGGACTCGTCTCCCGGCCCGCGTTGGCGATGACGACGGCGACGTAGGGGAGCAGCACCCCCAGCGCGAGCGCCACGATCGCCACCGGGCGTTCCACGTTCCACAGGGTCGCCGCCGCGACCACCGACACCGTGCGCACGGACATCGAGATCACATACCGCCGCTGCCGGCCGCGCACGTCCTCCGCGAGCCCCTGCCGGGCCCCCGTGATCCGGAAGACCTCACCGCTCCGCTTCCGTGCCACCGCTCCACCCTCTTCCCCGAGTTCCCGACGGACCGCAGGAGCCCCGCCGCCTGCGCCGGACGCTCCCCGGACCGGACCGCGAACCACGGTACGCCGGGGCTCTGCCCGGTTCGATACCGGGGCGCGCCATATGCGCGCATCGCGCCCCCGCGTCGCGCGTACGGCCCCGTCCGACATGCGGCCTACCGCCCCAGGCCCGAAACTGGGCGGGCATGTGCGACACCCCGTCGTACGAGGAGGCGGCATGGGCTGGCTGTGGGCAATCATCGTGGGTTTCGTGCTCGGTCTGATCGCCAAGGCGATCCTGCCGGGAAAGCAGGAGATCCCCCTCTGGCTGACGACCATCTTCGGCATCATCGGCAGCGTGCTCGGCAACTCCGTCGCCACCTGGATCGGTGTCAACGACACCCGGGGCATCGACTGGACCCGTCACGTGCTCCAGCTGATCGGGGCCGTCGTGGTGGTCGGCGTCGGCGACATGCTCTGGACCACCTACCGGGGCAGCAGGCGCAAGGCCTGACCCCGGAGCGGAGCACGCACAGCGGCGGGGGGGGGCGCCGAGCGGGGGGGCCCGGCCCGGCGGGGGGGGGGGGCGCGCCCGCGCCCCGCCGCCCCGGGACCGTTCAGGGAGCGCGCAGATAGTCCGGTACGGGAATCGAGGCGTCGAGATCGGCGGCGGGCACCGGGGTGCCGTGGCCGTGGACCAGCGGGACGACACCGGCCCAGTGGGGCAGCCGGAGGTCGCGTGCGTCGTCGTTCGGGCCGCCGGTGCGGATCTTCGCGGAGACCTCCCGCAGATCGAGCCGGAGCACGGCCGTGGCCGCCAGCTCCTTCGCGTCGGCGGGCCGCGCGTCCCGCGACCGGCCGGGCACGACCTGGTCGACGATCGCGTCCAGGGCGGTGTGCCGCTCCTCGGGGTCGCTCACCGTGCGGGCGATGCCGTGGACCACGACGGAGCGGTAGTTGAGCGAGTGGTGGAAGGCGGAGCGGGCCAGCACGATCCCGTCGACATGTGTCACCGTCAGGCACACGGCGAGTCCCTCGTCGCTGCCGCCCGCCGCGTGCAACGGGCGGGAGCCGGTCGAACCGTGGACGTAGAGGCGCTCACCGACCCGCCCGAACAGCGTGGGCAGCACGACGGGGGCCCCGTCCCGCACGAAGCCGAGGTGGCACACGTAGGCGGCGTCGAGTATCGAGTGGACCTGCTCCCGGTCGTACGAGGCCCGCTCGCGCGACCGGGTCGGAACCGTGCGCCCGGTCGGCGCGTAGGCCGCCGCCGGGTCCGGGGCCGTGGTCTGCTGGGGAGCGGTCTCCGGCATTGCGTCCTCCATTGCTCTAGTGCATACTTGGCTTTGTGCTAGGAGAGTATCGGATCAGTGGGCGGCGTGCATCGGACATCGCCGCGAGCGTGGAGCGGGCGGTCGGCTCGGGAGAGCTGGCCCCCGGACAACTGCTGCCTCCCATGCGGGAGTTGGCCCGTCAGCTGGAGGTGAATCCGAATACGGTCGCGGCGGCGTACCGGACCCTGCGGGAGCGTGGGGTGATCGAGACCGACGGGCGCCGGGGCAGCCGGGTGCGCCCGCGCCCGGCGAGCACGGCGCGCGGTTCCCTGCGGGTCGAGGCGCCGCCGGGGGTGCGGGACCTGGGCGACGGCAATCCCGACGCGACGCTATTGCCACCGCTGGGGGAGGCCTTCGCGGTGGTGGCGGAGGCGTACGCGCGCGAGCCCGGGATGTACGCGCAGCCCGCGGTGGTCCCGGAGTTCGCTGACCTGGCCCGCGCGGCGTTCGTCGCCGACGGGGTTCCGGCCGGGCAGATGGTCGTCACCTCGGGGTCGCTGGACGCCATCGAGCGCGTGCTCGTCGCCCATCTGCGCCCCGGCGACGCGGTCGCCGTCGAGGACCCGGGCTGGGGCGGGCTGCTCGATCTCGTCCCGGCGCTGGGCCTGCGTCCCGTGCCGGTCGCGGTCGACGACGACGGCCCGGTGCCGGACGCGCTGGACGCGGCGCTGAGATCGGGTGCGCGGGCGGCCGTGGTCACCGACCGTGCGCAGAACCCGACGGGGGCGGCGATCGGCGCGGGACGCGCCACCGAACTCCGGGCGGTGTTCGCCGGGCACCGCGGCGTCCTCCTGATCGAGGACGACCACGGCCACGCGATCGTCGACCAGCCGGTCCACCCCCTGGCCGGCGCGACCGACCGCTGGGCGTTCGTCCGGTCGACGGCCAAGGCGTACGGCCCGGACCTGCGGGTCGCCGTGCTCACCGGGGACCCGGTCACCACCGACCGCGTGTCCGGCAGGCAGCGGCTCGGGCCCGGCTGGGTCAGCCGGCTCCTCCAGGGGGTGCTGGTCCACCTCTGGACCACGGGCGCCGTCGACCCGGCCGAGGTCGCCCGCGCCTACGGCCGCCGCCGCGACCCCCTCGTCCGCGCCCTCGCCGCCCGGGGTGTCGAGGCCCACGGCCGCAGCGGCATGAACGTCTGGGTCCCCGTCACCGACGAGACCGGCGCCATCGCCCGCCTCCTCCACGCCGGCTGGGCCGCCGCCCCGGGCGCCCGCTTCCGCCTCTCCTCCTCCCAGGGCATCCGCCTCACCGTCTCCACCCTCACGGAGGCCGACCTCACCCCGCTCGCGGACGCGGTGGCGGAGGCGGTGGGGCCGGTGAAGCCGTTGAGTTACGGGTGAACGGAGCGGGGGCCGGATTCCGGCGGGGCGGCGGGTTCGTGGTCCGGGCGGTGCCCGAAGGCATGGGGTTCCTCGCGGGGAGGCGGTGGAGTGGGCGGCCTGCGGCTGGAAGACCTTCTGTCGGTCGCCGCGGGATGCGTGTGTGCCGCAGAGCGAGGCATTCGGTCCGGTGCAGTTCTACGGTGCGGTGGGCGGGGTGCTGGACAAGTCCATGGCCGGGTTCTGAGCCGGCGACGGTCCGGGGGTCACGTGCCGGTCGTGGCGCGGGGGCGGCTCTGGGTGAGGGCGGCGCCCGCGAGGACGACGAGGGCGCCGACGGGGGTGTTCCAGCTGAGGTGTTCGCCGAGTACGGCGACGCCGGCGGCGGTGGCGATGACGGGGATGAAGTAGGTGACCATCTGGGCGGTCGTGGGGCCGACCTCGGTGACCAGGCCGTACTGGAGGAGGACGGCGAGGCCGGTGCCGAGGGCGCCGAGGGCGATGACGGAGAGGGTCGGCCAGAGGGGGAACGCGCTGGGGGCGGAGGTGAAGAGGGGGGTCACCAGGGCCAGTTGCACGGTGCCGAGGAAGAGCTGGCTGCCGGTCAGCGCGAGGGTCGAGGCGCCCGTGCCCGCGAGCGTGCGGCGGACGTAGATCCAGCCGATCGGGTAGCTGAGGGAGGCCAGGAGGGCCATCGCCGTCCCGCGGAAGTCCAGGCCGGAGAAGCCCTGCCAGGCGCCGAGCACGGTGAGCACGCCGAGGAAGCCGAGGCCCAGTCCGGCCACGCGGCGCCGGGTGGGCCGGTCCTCGGAGAGGGCGACGAGGGACAGGGCCATGCCCCAGAGCGGGGAGGTGGCGTTGCAGATGCCGGCCAGCGTCGAGGGGATGGTCAGCTCCGCGTACGCGAAGAGGGAGAACGGGAGCGCGTTGAGGAGGAAGGCGGCGACCGCCAGATGGCCCCAGGTGCGGGCGGTGCGCGGCAGGCGTTCGCGCTTCACCGCCATGGTGGCGGCCAGGACCGCCGTACCCGACAGGAGCCGGCCCAGGGTGACCTGGAAGGGGGCGTACCCGTCCGTTCCGACCTTGATGAGGAGGAAACTGAAGCCCCAGATCAGGGAGAGCGCGGCGAAGCGCAGCCGCCAGTCCACCGCGGGGCGGCGGGGTGCCCCGGGGGTGGCCGGGGCAGCCGGGGGAGCCGTCGGGGCGGTAGTGGTCGGGTGCGGGCTCGGGGCCGCCGGTGCGCTCATGGCTACCACGATGGGGCACGATTATCTCGTAGCACAAGTGAGATCTTGTGGGGTGTTTCGCGTAGCATCGCTTACATGTTGAACCTGGAGCGTCTGCGGACGCTGGACGCGCTCGCCCGGCTCGGCTCGGTCAGCGGCGCGGCCGAGGGGCTGCACGTCACCACCTCGGCCGTCTCGCAGCAGATGGCGAAGCTGGAGCGGGAGGTCGGCCAGCAGTTGCTGGCCCGCAGCGGCCGGGGGGTCCGGCTCACCGACGCGGGCCGGCTGCTGGCCGACCACGCGGCCCGGATCCTGGCCCAGGTGGAGCTGGCCCAGTCCGACATCGAGGCCCAGCGCGGCCAGGTCGTCGGGGAGATCCGGCTCGGCGCCTTCCCCACGGCGGCCCGCGGGCTGTTTCCCTCGGCGCTGCTCGCCCTGCGCGCCGACCATCCGGACCTGCGGGTACGGACCCTGGAGGTGGAGCCCGAGGCGGGGATCGAGGGGGTGTTCCGGGGGGACATCGATCTGGCCGTGGTGCTGGACTGGAGCAACAAGCGCCTGCCCGTGCCCGGCGGGCTGGCCCGTGCCGAACTGCTCGACGACGCCCCGGACATCGCGATGCCGGCCGACCACCCGCTGGCCGGACGCGACGAGGTCGGTCTGGAGGAGTTCGCGGAGGACGACTGGGTGTCGTGGCCCGAGGGCGAGTTCTGCCACGACTGGCTGGTGTTCACGCTGCGCTCGAAGGGCATCGAGCCGCGCATCGCCCATCTCGCCGGCGAGCACCACACGCAACTCGCCCTCATCGCCGCGGGCATGGGCGTCTGCGTGACGCCCCGGCTGGGGCGGGGGCCCGTGCCGGACGGGGTGCGGATGGTGCCCGTACGGCAGCGGATGCGCCGTCATGTGCACGCGGTGTGGCGGGCGGACGCCGACCGGCGCCCCTCGATCCGGGCGGCCGTCGAGGCGCTGCGGCGTGCGGGAGCCGAGCTGAACGACCCGCTGGGGTAGGCCGGGGGCCGGGGGAGTCGCAGCGGGTCGGCCGGTCAGCCGGTGGTCGGCGGTGTCATCTTGCCGAAGTCCCAGGAGGTGATCGCGTCCGGTGTCAGCCTCAGCCAGGCGTGGCGTCCGTCGTGGGGCATCCGCTCCATGCCGAAGTACTTCGCGGCGAACATGCGCTCCGGCACGTCGAGTTCGGGGCAGGGTTCGCCGGTGCGGGGGGCCTCGCCGACGAAGACCGCGTCGCCCGAGAGCTCCACGCCGCGCAGCTCCCCGTACTCCACACCGTCGTCCACGACCACCGCCAGCGCCGGATCGTGCCGCAGCTGGGACCAGCGCAGGCTGCGGGTGATGGAGTAGAGCCAGAGCGAGGACCCGTCCCAGCAGAACCAGAGCGCGCCGACGTGCGGGCGGCCGTTCGCGCCGACCGTGGCGACCCGGCAGGTGCGCTGGGCGGCGAGGTAGGCGTCGCGCTCCTCGTCCGTCATCATGACCCGGCGGCCCCGTCGTTGAGTGACGGTCATGGCTGGTCCCTCCCGTTGCCGAAGAACACCTGACTATGTGTCAGGAATCATGAGGGCTCTTCCTTCGTCGCGCAATGGCCGTTAGCCTCGCGCGCCCGGCCCGACATCGAGAGGGGCAGCCGTGGCGTCCAGGGAACAACTGGCGGAACAGGTCGATCCCGCCTCCACCGTGCTGCTGACGGTGGAGTGCCAGCGGGGTGTGGTGGGACCCGAGAGCGCACTGCCCGAACTGGCCGGGGAGGCCCGCTCCTCCGGGGCCCTCGGCAACGTCGCGCGCCTGGTCGCCGCCGCGCACGAGGCGAACGTCCAGGTGATCCACGCGGTGGCCGAGCGCCGCCCCGACGGCCGGGGCGCCAACCGCAACGCCCGCCTCTTCCGCGCCGCCGGCCGCCTTCCCGTCCAGCAGCACACCGGCAGCACCGCCGTCCGGATCGCCGCACCGATCGAGGTGGCCGACGAGGACCTGGTCGTCCGGCGGCTGCACGGACTGTCGCCGATCGCGGGGACAGACGTGGACGCGCTGCTCCGCAACCTCGGCTGCGCCACCCTCGTCGTCACCGGCGTCTCGGCCAACGTGGCGATCCCCAACGCCGTCTTCGACGCGGTGAACCTCGGCTACACCGCCGTGGTGCCGTCCGACGCGATCGCGGGGGTGCCGGCCGACTACACCCCCGCGATGATCCGCAACACGCTCGCCCTGGTCGCCACCGTGACCACCACCGACGACCTGGTGTCCTGCTGGCTGCGCGGAACGGGACGCCGGGCGGCGACGAACGGCACGGGCGGGCGGGCCACGGGCGGCAGGACTACGGGGCGAGGCTGATCGCACCGTCCCGGACCGTGATCGCGGTGGGCGGCAGCGGCTCGGTGGCCGGACCGTTCGCGACCCCGCCGGTCGTCATGTCGAACCTGCTGCCGTGGCAGGGGCAGTTGATGGTGCCGTCCGAGACGTCGGCCACCGTGCACCCCATGTGCGTACAGGTGGCGGAGAACGCCTTGAACGTGCCGGGCGCGGGCTGGGTCACCACGACCTTCTGCTCGTCGAAGACCTTGCCGCCGCCCTCCGGGATCTCCGAGGTCTTCGCGAGAACCGTGCTCCCCGTTCCGTCTCCGGTTCCGATTGCGGATCCGTTGCCCGTGCCGCCGGCCCGCCCCAGGGCGGCGGTTCCCGCTCCTGACCCGGCCCCCGCACCGGCTCCGGCGCCCGATCCGGACCCGGCTCCCGCCCCCGATCCGGGTCCCGCCGCCTGCGGCGCGCCGCCGCAGGCGGTCAGCAGGGCGGTGACGGAGACGGCTCCGGCCGCCGTGACGACCTTCCGGCGGCCGACCGCCGCCTCGGGGTTCCGTGCTGTGCTCATTCCGGTTCGCTTTCCGCTCGACGTCCCAGGGACTCCCTGAGGAAGTCCCGCTCCAGCAGCAGGAGTCCGCTCGCGGTGCGTTCCCGGGCAACGAGGTGACCGGCGCCCGAGAGCGGCAGGACGGTGTGCGGCCTGCCCGCCGCGAGCAGTGCCGCGGAGAACCGCAGCATGTGGGCCGCGGCCACATTGTCATCGGCAAGACCGTGGACGAGCATGAGCGGCCGGGTCAGGGCCGCGGCCTCGTCGAGCAGCGAGTTGCGGTCGTAGACGTCCGGCCGTACGTCGGGGTGGCCCAGGAACCGTTCCTCCCAATGGGTGTCGTAGAGCCGCCGGTCGGCCGGTGCCGCGCCGGCCACCGCGGCGTGGAAGACGTCCGGGTGCCGCAGCACGGCCGCGGCCGCCAGATAGCCGCTGAAGGACCAGCCGCGCATCGCCACCCGGCCCAGGTCCAGTTCGGGGCGGTCCGCGGCCGCCGTGCGCAGGGCGTCGATCTGGTCCTCCAGCACCGCCGTCAGCCGGTCGCCGTGCACCGACTTCTCCCAGGCGTCCCCGCGCCCCGGGGTGCCGCGCCCGTCCGTGACCAGCACCGCGAAGCCCTGCTCGGCGAACCACTGGGCGACCGCCCCCGGCCAGCCCGGCGCCTTCAGGACGAGCTGCGTCCCGTGCCCGGCGTACGGGCTGAGGAGCACCGGCAGCGGACCGTCCTGCGGCCGGTGCCAGGACGGCAGATGGAGGTGGCTGCGCAGCGCGCGCCGGCCGAGGCTCAGGGCGAGCGGTGCCGGGGCGACGAGGGGTTCCTCCGCGAGCACGGCGATGGTGCCCACCGGGCGGCCGCCGCGCAGGACGGTCACGCGGTGGCCCCCGGGCGTCCGGCTGTCGAGGACCACGGCCGGGCCGCCGAGCGCGGCCGTGTGCACCCCGGGCGCCTCGCTGACCCGGACGAATCCGCCGCCCGGGTCCCCGGGACGGTGCGCCCAGACGTGGATCTCGGTCGGCTCGCTGCTCGCGGTGAAGAACACCCGGCCGTCCGCCGCGCCGAGCACCTCGCGCACCTCCAGTCCCGGCGGTGTCATGGCCCCGCCGATGTCCAGTCCCTGGCTGTCCCCGCCCGGCCGGGCGGGGACGACGAGCGCCCCGGAGGGCAGCCGCAGCGGGGTGCCGGGGCGCAGCGCGACCCAGGCGGGATCGTGCTCCCGGTGCAGGGTGCGGACCGTGCCCGCGTCCTCGTCCACCGCCAGGACGTGCACCGAGCGCTGGTCCCGCGTCTGCACGCGGACCAGCGGCCCCCGTGCGTCCCAGTCCGCCGCCACCACGTACTCGAAGGCCGGATCGGTCCACTCCCCGCCGGGGTGGTCCGCGCCCGCCGCCTCGGGCAGCCTGACGTCGGTCCGTTCGCCGGACACCCGCACCACGTGCAGGGACACCGTCGCGTTCGGCGTGCCCGCCGCCGGGTAGGGGATCACGCGCGGCGGGCGCTCCGGGTGGGCGGGGTCGGCGAGGTGGCGGCGCCGGACCCCGGACGTGTCCACCCGGGCGATCAGGAGGGCGTCGCCGCGCGGGGACCACCAGAAGCCCCGGGCGCGGCCGATGGACTCCTGCGAGACGTAGTCGGACAGGCCGTACGTCACGTCCGCGTCCTCCGGTACGGCCAGGGCCCGGTCGCCGCTGCCGTCCGCCCGTACGACGCGCAGCGCCCCGCCGCTCACGTACGCGATCAGCGAACCGTCGGGCGAGGGGCGCGGATCGACGGCCGGTCCGGCGGTGGTGACGCGGCGCGGGGCCCCGCCGTCGGTGGGGACGGCCCACAGCACGCCGCCCAGCGCGAGGACGGCCAGCCGTACCGCCGCGTCGGCGGCGTACGAGACGACTCCGGAGGAGGTGACCCGGGCCCGTTCCCGGCGGGCCAGTTCTTCGGGCGGCACCCGCTCCGGGATCCCGTCGGCGAAGTCGGGGGCGAGCGGGTCGGCGAGCAGGCGCTCCGTCCCGTCCTCGTACAGCCAGAGCCGGCTCACCGGGTCCGTGCCGGAGGTGCCGCGGACGAACAGCACCCGCTCGCCGTCGGGGGAGACGGTGAACAGCCGGGGGACGCCGAGCGAGAAGCGGCGGGTCCGGGCGAACTGGAGGGGGAAGCGGTCCGTGGCGGTGCGGTCTGCGGCGGGTCGAGTCATGGCGACACCATGACAGGTGGCGGCCCGGCTCCCCGCCCCGGCCGGGGCGCTCCGCGCGGGGCGGTGACGCGCCCGGTTCGTATACGGGACACGGCCGCCCCTTGCCGGACAACGGGGAGCCCCGGTCCCTTTCCGCGCGGGACGCGGGAGGGACCGGGGCTCCGGTGACGCGGGGCGTCAGTGCGAGGGGGTGGCGGCCGCGGCCGCGTTCTCCTCCGCCAGGCGCTCCATGCCGCTCTTGGTGCGCAGCGGCTTCTCCTTGATGAAGAGCACCGCGATCAGCGCGAGGAAGGCGAACGGCGCGCCGATCAGGAAGACGTCCGCGGTCGCGACGCCGTAGGCCTGCTCGACCACGTGCCGGGCCGGTTCGGGCAGCGTGCTGAGGTCGGGGACGCCGTGGCCGGCCCCGCCGCCGCCCGCCGCGCCGCCGAAGCCCTTCTCCAGCTCCTGGGTCACCCGGTGGCCGAGGACCGCGCCCAGCGCGCTCGTACCGATGGCGCCGCCGAGGCTGCGGAAGAACGACAGGACCGAGGTGGCCGCGCCGAGTTCGGAGGCGGGCACGTCGTTCTGCGCGGCGAGGACCAGGTTCTGCATCAGCATGCCGACGCCGACGCCGAGCACGACCATGTAGATGCTGAGCAGGCCGAACGAGGAGTCGGCGCTGATCGTGGAGAGCAGGCCCATACCGGCGGTCATGATGATGCCGCCCGCGATGAGGAAGCCCTTCCACTTGCCCCGGGAGGAGATGATCTGGCCGGCGACGGTGGTGGAGACCATCAGACCGAGGATCATCGGCAGGCTCATGAGGCCCGCGACGGTCGGCGTCTTGCCCAGGGAGATCTGGAAGTACTGCGAGAGGAACACCGTGCCGCCGAACATGGCGACACCGACGAGCAGGCTCGCCACGGTCGTCAGCGTCACCGTGCGGTTGCGGAAGATGTCCAGCGGGATGATCGGCTCCGCGACCCGGGATTCGACCAGGACGGCCAGGGCCAGCAGGACCACGCCCGCGCCGACCAGCGCGGCCGTCTGCCAGGAGGCCCAGTCGAAGCGGTTGCCGGCCAGCGTCACCCAGAGCAGCAGCGAGCTGACACCGCTCATGATGAGGACCGCGCCGAGATAGTCGATCTTCACCTCGCGGCGGACCGTGGGCAGCTTCAGGGTCAGCTGGAGCAGCACGATCGCGAGCAGGGCGAACGGCACGCCGATGAAGAAGCACCAGCGCCAGCCCAGCCACGAAGTGTCCACGAGGACCCCGCCGATCAGCGGGCCCGCGACGGTGCCGACGGCGAAGACGGCACCGAAGATGCCGGAGTAGCGGCCGAGTTCGCGCGGCGGGATGATCGCCGCCATCACGACCTGGGCGAGGGCGGTGAGACCGCCGGCGCCGATGCCCTGCACGACGCGGCTGACGATGAGCAGGCCGACGCTGTGCGAGAAGCCCGCGACCAGCGAGCCGACGACGAACATCGACAGCGAGAGCTGGATCAGCAGCTTCTTGTCGTACAGGTCGGAGAGCTTGCCCCAGATCGGGACGGTCGCCGTCATGGCGAGCAGTTCGGCCGTGACGACCCAGGTGTACGAGGACTGGGTGCCGTGCAGATCGGCGATGATCCGGGGCAGGGCGTTGGACACCACGGTGGAGGCCAGGATGGCCACGAACATGCCGGCCATCAGGCCCGACATGGCCTGGAGTATCTGGCGGCGCGTCATGCCGCCTGAGGCGCCCTCGGGCGCGCCGGCGGTGCCGGCTTCGGGTGTGACGGCAGCGGTCATCGGCTGACGTTCCTCATTCTCTGTGTTGGTACGGGTGGTGCGGATGGTGCGAGTGGTGCAGATGATGCGGATGGTTCGGTTGGGCTCGGGCGGCCTCAGGTCCTGAGTCCGGCCGCCAGCGCGGCGAACGCTTCGCGGTACAGGCCCTGGAAGGTGCGGGTGCGGCCGGAGGTCGCCCAGACCTCGACGCAGGCGCGTACGGCGGCGATCGCCACGTGCGCCAGCAGCCGGGGCTGGAGGTCGGTCTCCGGGTCCAGGCCCAGGCGTTCGGCCACCACGCCCACCAGGGCGCGTTCGTCGGCGCCCTGGGCGGCGAGGAAGGCGGGCAGCAGCGAGGGGTTCCGCTTGAGCACCGCGATCTGCAGTTCCCAGCGCTCGTGCCCCGCCTCGATCTGGGCGAACTCCTGCGCCAGCGCCTCGCTGAGCGCTTCGAGCGCCGTCAGATGGTCCGGTGCGTTGAGCACGGCCCGGCGGGTGCGCTCGGCGTTCTCCTGGACGGGGCGGGTGATCGCGTCGTCCAGGCACGGGAAGTAGTTGAAGAACGTGCGCACCGAGACGCCCACCGCGTCCGTGACCGCCTCCACGGTCACGTGCTCGATCCCCCGGTCCGCCGCCATGTGCAGCGCCATGTCCGCCAGGGCGTCGCGCGTCGCGCGCTTCTTGCGTTCACGCAGCCCGAGGGCGGGGTCGTCGGCACTCATGAAGGTGCATGCTATGCAAGTTTGCGCTCCGGGCAAAATTATTAACCGACCCTTCCGTCGGCCCCCTGGGGGCGGCCGAGGGGATCGGTGGCGGATGCGTCGAAATCAGGCCGTGCGCAGCTCTTCTCCCGCCTCGGGGGGCGCTGTTACATTCCGGAAAACAAGAATTCATTTCAGTCTGTGACTGGAGGCTGCCATGACGGCTGTCCGTGAAGCTCCCCCCGCGCATGGGCTGGCCCGTCGCGAACTGCCACCGTCGATGGTCGAGCGCGTCACGCTGATCATGGACGTCTTCGAGGGCCGTGCCGCGCGGCTGTCGCTGGAGGAAGTCGCCCGGTCCACCCAGCTGCCCAGGTCGACCGCGCACCGCATCCTCGACCAGCTGGTGCGCCTGCGCTGGCTCGAACACACCGCTCTCGGCTACGGCCTCGGCCGCCGCGCCCTCGGGCTCGGCGGCGGGGACGGGGCGCACAGCAGGATCCGCGAGGCCGCCGCCGCCCGGCTGCACCAGCTCCAGATCACCACCGGGCTCGTCGTCCACCTCGCCGTCCTGGACGGGGCGGAGGTCCACTACCTCGACAAGGTCGGCGGGCGCTTCGCCGCCTCCGTCCCCTCCCGCGTCGGCGGCCGGGCCCCCGCCCACTCCACCGCCCTCGGCAAGGCCATGCTCGCCTGGCTGGAACCCGAGGACGTCGAGTCACGGGCGGCCGGTCTCATGGGCCGGCTCACCCAGCGCACCATCTCCGACCTCGGCACCCTGCACCAGGAACTCAACCGCATCCGGCAGCGCCACGGCCTGGCCTTCGAACGCGGCGAGTGCTTCCCGGACATCGCCTGCGTGGCCACCGCCGTGCGCGGCCCCGAGGGGCCCGTCGCCGCGATCTCCCTGGTGGGCGACGCCTGGTCACCACTGGAGAAGGTCGCCCCGCTGGTCGTGGACGCTGCGCGGCAGGTCTCGCGGGAACTGTTCCCCGAGCAGAGCGGACCGGTCAGGGCGGTGCGCCGCCCGGCGGCCGTACCGGAGGAGACCTGGTCCCCGCAGGCCATGGACCGGCTGCTCGCCGCCGGGCAGTACGGGGACTGGCAGTAGGAACGGCACGGCCCCGGCCCCGCCCGCGAGGGCGCGGCCGGGACGCGGTGCCACGCGCGGACCCTCAGCCCCAGAGCTCGCCCCATCCCCAGGTGTCCACCAGGGGCTCGGCGTCGCGCACACCGAAGCCGCCCCGGAAGAAGAGCATCGGCGGCCGGTCCGTCACCGTCTCCAGGGCGAGGACCCGGCCCACCACCACATCGTGGTCGCCCGCCCCGTGCACCTCGTCCACCTCGGCGTGCACCCGGGTCAGCACGCCCGGCAGGGAGGGCGTGCCCCAGCGGGACACCTCCCAGTCGAGCCCCTCGAACTTCCGGCCCCGGCTCGAACCGAACCGTCCGCACAGATCGGACTGCTCCTCGGCCAGGATGTTCACGGCGAACCGTCCCGCCTCCCGGATCCTCGGCCAGGCCCGCCCGCGGTGGTCCGCGCAGAACAGCACCAGGGGCGGTTCCAGGGAGACCGAGGCGAAGGACTGGCACGCGAAACCGGCCGGCACCCCGTCGGGGCCGAGGCCCGTCACCACCGTCACCCCGGAGGCGAAGTCCCCCAGGGCGCGCCGCATGCGCGGCGGGGTCGGCTCGGTCGCCTCGGCGGCCTCGGTCGCGGACAGGGGCTCGGCGGTCATGGGAGGTCGCCTCCAGGGACGGTGCGGTGAATGCCCGGGGCCGGGCAGGGGGCCGAAGCTAGGTCACGGCCCCGGAGCCCGGGGCCGCGTTCCCGATCAGTGGAACGGGAACGGCGCCCCGCGGCCGTGAACCCCCGTGCCCGTAACCGCCGTTCGGGCCACGTCGGCCGCCCCCGCGCCGCCGCCGCGCGGACATCCCGCTGACCGAGACGCCCCCCGCCCCGCCTCAGCCGCCGTGGCTACCGTCCAGGAACCGTTCACACGCCACCGACGGGCCGCCCCCGGCCCGCGCGGCCGGCCGGCGCACGGCCGCCGAACCCCACCGAACACCGAGCTCAACCGAGGCAGGGATGATGACCGAACCGAGTCATGACTCCACGAGGCGCGAACTCGCCACCGATCAGGGAGTGCTGCGCTACCACGAGGCCGGGGACGGCCCGCCCCTGCTCCTGCTCCACGGCTCCGGCCCCGGAGTCACCGGCTGGCGCAACTTCCGCCACAACCTGGCGGCGTTCGCCCCGCACTTCCGCTGCCTCGTGCTGGAGTTCCCCGGCTTCGGCGTGAGCGACCCCGTCGACGGGCACCCCATGGTGACGGCCGCCGCCTCCGTGACCCGGTTCCTGGACGGGCTCGGGCTCGGGCGGGTGGACATCGTCGGCAACTCCATGGGCGGCATCGTCGGCACCCGCTTCGCCCTCGCCCACCCCGACCGGGTCCGCCGGCTGGTGACGATCGGCGGCATCGGCCGCAATGTGTTCAGTCCCGGCCCCGGCGAGGGCATCCGGCTGCTCACCGAGTTCACCGACGCCCCCTCCCGCGAAGGGCTGGTGCGCTGGCTGAACTCCATGGTGTACGACCGCTCGCTGGTCACCGAGGAACTCATCGAGGAACGCTGGGCCCAGGCCACCGACCCGGAGACCCTGGCCGCCGCCCGCCGGATGTACGGCAGCGCGGCCTTCGCCGCCCAGGCTGCCGCCGCCGCGGCCTCCGACGAGGCCCCCTACTGGTCGACGCTGCACCGCCTGCGGGCGAAGACCCTGCTCACCTGGGGCCGCGACGACCGGGTCAGCCCGCTCGACATGGCCCTCCTGCCGATGCGCACCATCCCGGACGCGGAACTGCACGTGTTCCCCGACTGCGGGCACTGGGTGATGATCGAGCGGAAGGCCGCCTGGGAGAGCGCGGTCCTCGCCTTCCTCACCCGCGAGGACGCCGCGTGAGCGCCGCCGCCCGGCAGGGCTGGGACGAGGAGTTCGACTTCGTCGTCGTCGGCAGCGGAGGCGGCGGCATGGCCGCCGCGCTCACCGCCGCCGACAGCGGACTGACCACCCTCGTGGTCGAGAAGGGCAAGAAGTACGGCGGCTCCACCGCGATCTCCGGCGGCGGCATCTGGATCCCCAACAACCCCACGCTGCGCGCCAAGGGCCACGACGACAGCCGCGAGTCCATCCGCCGCTACCTGGACCGGCTCACCGAGGGCCGGGTGCCCGCCGCCCGCCTCGACGCCTACGTCGACCAGGGCCCCGCCACCATGGAACTGCTCGGCAGGAGCCGCTGGATGCGGTTCTTCTGGGTCAAGGGCTACGCCGACTACCACCCCGAGTACGACGGGGGCCGCCCGCTCGGCCGGTCCGTCGAGGCGCTGCCCTTCGACACCCGCAAGCTCGGCGAGGACGAGAAGTACCAGCGCCCCAACAGCCTCAAGGGCCCCCTCGGACTCTGGATCACCGCCAAGGACTACCGCGACCTCGCCATGGTCAAGCGGACCTGGCGGGGACGCCGCGCCTCCCTGACCGCCGCCTGGCGCGTCTCGTCCAACCTGATCCGCCGCCGCCACATGGCCACCGGCGGGCGGGCCCTCGTCGCCCGGCTCCGCATGGCCATGAAGGACGCCGCCATCCCGCTGTGGCTGCGCAGCCCGATGACGGAACTCGTCACCGACGCGCACGGCGCCGTCACCGGCATCGTCGTCGCCCGCGAGGGCAGGACCATGCGCGTCGGCGCCCGGCACGGCGTGCTCCTGGCCACCGGAGGCTTCGAGCACAACCGGGAGATGCGCGAGACCTACCTCCCCGAGGGCAGCCGCGCCGTCCACAGCGCCGGAGCCGTCGAGAACGTCGGCGACGGCATCCTCGCCGGCCGGGAACTGGGCGCCGCCCTCGACTTCATGGACGACGCCTGGTGGATGCCCTCCGTCCACCACCCGGCCGGGGCGACCATCCCGCTGGTCTCCGAACGGTGCATCCCGCCCTCCGTGATCGTCTCGGGCGACGGCCGCCGCTTCACCAACGAGTCCTCGCCGTACGTCAACTTCGTCCACGACCAGCTCGCCGGCGGGCACCTCCCCGCCTGGTTCGTCATGGACGCCAAGGCCCGCGCCCGCTACCCGTTCGCCCAGATCCTGCCCGGCGTCCCCTTCCCCAAGGCGTTCTACGAGAACGGCACCGTCCACCGCGCCGACAGCATCACCGAGCTGGCCCGGAAGATCGGCGTCCCCGAGGACGCCCTCGCCGACACCGTCACCCGCTTCAACGGCTTCGCCCGCACCGGCAAGGACGAGGACTTCGGCCGGGGCGACAGCGCGTACGACCGTTACTACGGCGACCCGACGCTCAAGAACCCCAACCTCGACGTCCTCGACAAGGCCCCCTACTACGCGGTGCGCATCGAGGTCGGGGACCTCGGCACCAAGGGCGGACTGGTCTGCGACGAGCACAGCCGGGTGCTGCGCGAGGACGGCACGGCCATCGCCGGGCTGTACGCCACCGGCAACACCTCCGCCTCCGTGATGGCCAACGAGTACGCCGGACCGGGCGCCACCATCGGCCCGTCCATGGTCTTCGGCTACGTCGCCGCCCGCCACGCCGCCGCCCGCGCCACCGCGACCGGCGCCCCGGCCACCGGCGGCGCGTCATGAGCACCGCACCGCTGACCGTGCGCGTCCTGGAGGTGATCCGCGAGACCGCCGACGCGCACTCCCTGGTCCTGGAACCCGCCGACGGCCGGCACGAGGCGTTCGCCTACGCACCCGGCCAGTTCCTCACCGTCCGGGTGCCCTCCGACCGCCCCGGCGGCGCCGCCCGCTGCTACTCGCTGTGCAGCTCACCGGTCCGCGACCGCCACCTCAAGGTCACCGTCAAACGCACCGCAGGCGGCTACGCCTCGCACTGGATCTGCGACCACGTCACCGAGGGCGACACCCTGGAGGTGCTGCGGCCCGCCGGGACCTTCGTCCCCGACTCCCTCGACGGCGACTTCCTGCTGCTCGCCGCCGGCAGCGGCATCACCCCCGTGATGTCCATCCTCACCTCCGCTCTGCACGCCGGGACCGGGCACGTCACCCTGATCTACGCCAACCGCGACGAGCAGTCCGTCATCTTCCGCGACGAACTGGCGCTGCTGGCCGAGGAGTACGGCGACCGGCTCACCGCGGTGCACTGGCTGGAGTCCGTCCAGGGCCGGCCCACCGCCGCCGGAATACGGGGCCTGGCCGCCCCGTACACCGCACGCCCCGCCTTCGTCTGCGGACCCGGCCCCTTCATGGAGCTGGCCACCGGCGCGCTCACCGGCCTCGGCGTGCCCGAGCGGCGGATCACCGTGGAGCGGTTCACCTCGCTGACCGGCGACCCGTTCGCCGAACGCGCCCCCGCACCGCCCTCCGGCGCACCGGTCAGCACCGCCGAGGTCGAACTCGACGGAACGCGCCACCGCGTCGACTGGCCGAAGGACACCCCGCTGCTCGATGTGCTCCTCGCCGCGGGCGTCGACGCCCCGTACTCCTGCCGCGAGGGCAGTTGCAGCGCCTGCGCCTGCGTCCTCGTCGAGGGCGAGGCCGCCATGGAGCGCAACGACGTCCTCGACGCCCAGGACCTCGCCGACGGACTGATCCTCGCCTGCCAGGCCCGCCCGGTCAGCGACCGGCTGCTCATCTCCTACGACGGCTGACGCCGCCCCTCCCCGCCTCCGCACCCCCATCACCCGACCCGGATGAGGTTCGAACCGTGACCATGGCGACCGCCGCGATCGTCGGATCCGGCAACATCGGCACCGACCTGATGTACAAACTCCTGCGCTCCGAGGCCATCGAGCCGCGCTGGATGATCGGCATCGACGCGCAGAGCCCCGGCCTCAAGCGCGCCGCCGACCACGGCCTGCACACGAGCGCCGACGGCGTGGACGCGCTGCTCTCCGGCTCCGACCGGCCCGACCTGGTCTTCGAGGCCACGTCCGCGTACGTCCACCGGGCCAACGCGCCCCGCTACGCCGCCCTCGGCATCCAGGCCATCGACCTGACACCGGCCGCGATCGGCCCGGCGGTCGTGCCCGCCGTCAACCTCGGCGACCACCTCGACGCCCCGAACGTCTCGCTGATCACCTGCGGCGGGCAGGCCACCATCCCGATCGTGCACGCCGTCTCCTCGGTCACCGAGGTCCCGTACGCGGAGATCGTGGCGAGCGTCGCCTCCCCGTCCGCCGGGCCCGGAACCCGCGCCAACATCGACGAGTTCACCCTCACCACCGGGCGCGGCATCGAGACGATCGGCGGCGCCGCCAAGGGCAAGGCCATCATCATCCTCAACCCGGCCGAACCGCCGATGCTCATGCAGGACACCGTCTTCTGTGCGGTCCCCGCCGACGTCGACCGGGACGCCGTCACCGCCTCCGTCCACGAGACGGTCGCCCGCGTCGCCGCGTACGTGCCGGGCTACCGGCTGCGCGCCGAGCCGCAGTTCGACGGGCCGACGGCGGTCAGCGGCGGACTGGCCCGGGTCGCCGTGTTCATCGAGGTCGAAGGCGCGGGCGACTTCCTGCCGCCGTACTCCGGGAACCTCGACATCATGACCGCCGCCGCCACCCGCGTCGGCGAGGGCTTCGCCCAGCGGATCACCGCCCGCCGCGCCGGTGCCTGACCCCCGCCCACCGAGGAGTACACGCGTCATGCCCTTCAGCCCCGACCTGGACATCCGTGTCACCGACTCGTCCCTGAGGGACGGCTCGCACGCCAAGCAGCACCAGTTCACCGTGGACCACGTCACCGCGATCGTCGCCGCCCTCGACGACGCGGGCGTGCCCGTCATCGAGGTCACCCACGGCGACGGCCTCGGCGGATCCTCCTTCAACTACGGCTTCAGCCACACCCCGGAACAGGAACTGATCAAGGCCGCGGTGAAGACCGCCCGCCGCGCGAAGATCGCCTTCCTGATGCTGCCCGGCCTCGGCCTTCAGGACGACATCCGCGAGGCCGCCGCCAACGGGGCGTCGATCTGCCGGATCGCCACCCACTGCACCGAGGCCGACATCTCCGTCCAGCACTTCGGGCTCGCCCGCGAACTCGGCCTGGAGACCGTCGGGTTCCTGATGATGTCGCACAGCAGCCCGCCCGAGGCCCTGGCCCGTCAGGCCCGCATCATGGCCGACGCCGGCTGCCAGTGCGTGTACGTCGTGGACTCCGCGGGTGCCCTGGTCATGGAGCAGACCAGCGACCGGATCGCCGCGCTCGTCGCCGAACTCGGCACCGACGCGCAGGTCGGCTTCCACGGCCACGAGAACCTGGGGCTCGGCGTCGCCAACTCGGTCCTCGCCGTGCGCGCCGGGGCCACCCAGATCGACGGCTCCACCCGCCGCTTCGGAGCGGGCGCCGGCAACACCCCCGTCGAGGGCTTCGCCGCCGTCGCCGAGAAGCTCGGCATCCGCACCGGCATCGACGTACTGAAGATCATCGACGCCGCCGAGGACGTCGTCCGGCCCGTCATGGACGGCGAGTGCCTGCTCGACCGGCTCTCCCTGACCATGGGCTACGCCGGGGTCTACTCCAGCTTCCTCAAGCACGCCGCCCGCCAGGCCGACGCCTACGGGGTCTCCGGCGCCGAGATCCTGATGGAGGCCGGCCGCCGCAAGCTCGTCGGCGGCCAGGAGGACCAGCTCATCGAGATCGCCGTCGCGCTCGCCGCACAGAAGAACTCTTCCGGGAAGTGAGTACCGCCATGTCCAACCCCGTCATCGAAGCCGTCGAGCGGCGCGCCGACGAGATCCGCGCGCTGGGCCCCGCCAACGAGGCGCTGGGGCGGCTCGACGACCAGACCGCGAAGATCCTGCGCGAGGTCGGCGCGATCCGCATGCTCCAGCCGAAGCGGTACGGCGGCCTCGAACTGCACCCGCGCGCCTTCGCCGAGACCGTCATGCGGATCGCCTCCCTCGACGGGGCGACCGGATGGGTCGCCGGGGTCGTCGGCGTCCACCCGTGGGAGATGGCCATGGCCGACACCCGGGTCCAGGAGGAGATCTGGGGCGAGGACCCCGACACCTGGATCGCCTCCCCGTACGCGCCGATGGGTCTGCTGCGGCCCGTCGACGGCGGCTACGTCTTCAACGGCCGCTGGCAGTTCTCCTCCGGCACCGACCACTGCCGGTGGATCTTCCTCGGCGGCTTCCTCGCCGACCGGGACGGCAACCGGATCAACCCGCCGCAGTCCGTGCACGTCATCCTGCCCCGCGCGGACTACGAGATCGTCGAGGACTCCTGGGACGTCGTCGGTCTGCGCGGCACCGGCAGCAAGGACGTGATCGTCAAGGACGCGTTCGTGCCCGCCCACCGCGTCATCGAGTACGCCAAGGTCGTCGACGGCTCCCTCGCCGCCGAGTCCGGGCTCGCCAACCCCGCCTACCGGCTGCCCTTCTCCGCCGCCTTCCCCCTCGGCATCACCTCCGCCGTCATCGGCATCTGCGAGGGCGCCCTCGCCCACCACCTCGACTACCAGCGCACCCGCGTCCAGATCACCGGCCAGGCCGTCCGGGACGACCCCTACGTCCTCTACGCCCTCGGGGAGGCCGCCGCCGAGATCGCCGCCTCCCGCGCCGCCCTGCTCGACAACATCGACCGGATGTACGACGCCGTCGCGGCCGGCCGGGAGATCACCTTCGAGGAACGCGCCGTCGGCCGCCGCACCCAGGCCGCCGCCGCCTGGCGGGCCGTCCGCGCCGTCGACGAGATCGTGGCCCGGTCCGGCGGCAACGCGATGCGGCTGGACAACCCCATCCAGCGCTTCTGGCGCGACGCCCACACCGGACTCGCCCACGCCATCCACGTCCCCGGCTCGGTCTTCCACGCCTCCGCGCTCACCCAGATCGGCATCGACCCGCCGCAGGGCCCCATGCGCTCGATGATCTGACCCCGCCCGGCCCCCCTCAGAGAGGAACAGCCATGACCCAGATCCGCGGCCTCGGATACCTCCGGGTCCAGTCCCGCGACCTCGACCGCTGGCGCGAACTGGCCGTGGACGCCCTCGGCTTCGCCGTCGGCACCGGCCCCGACCCCGACGGCCTCTATCTGCGCATGGACGAGCGCCGCTCCCGCCTCGTCCTGCTGCCCGGCGACCGCGACCGGGTGCTGTCGATCGGCTGGGAGGTCCGCGACCGCGCCGCCCTCGCCGCCGTCGGCCGCGCCGTCGAGGCGTCCGGCGCCGCCGTCAAGGCGCTCACCCCGGAGGAGGCCGACGACCGGGGCGTCGAGGAGGCCATCGCCTTCGACGACCCCGCCGGGGTCCGCGTCGAGGTCTTCTACGCACCGGTCCTCGACCACAGCCCGCTGGTGACCTCGCTGGGCCAGCGCTTCGTCACCGGCGCCCAGGGCATGGGGCACGTGGTCCTGCCCACCACCTGCCAGGAGGAGACCGTCGCCTTCTACACCGAGGTGCTGGGCTTCCTGCCGCGCGGCGCGATGCGGCTCGGCGGACCGGGCGCCCCCGGACCGGCCCGCCGGGTCCGCTTCATGGGCGTCAACGAACGCCACCACAGCCTCGCCGTGGTGCCCGCCCCGCACGGCGAGGAGCCCGGCCTCGTCCACCTCATGGTCGAGGCCGACACCCTGGACGCCGTCGGCCGCGCCCTCGACAACGTGGCGAAGCACGGCTTCTCGCTCTCCTCCACGCTCGGCCGCCACACGAACGACAAGATGGTCTCGTTCTACGTGCGCGCCCCCGGCGGCTGGGATGTCGAGTACGGCTGCGAGGGCATGCGCGTGGACGAACGGTCCTACACGGCCGAGGAGATCACCGCCGACAGCTACTGGGGCCACGACTGGTCCGGCTCCGAGCCGCTGGCCGCCTTCACCCCGCCGGGACCGGCCGCGTGAACGCCGGCCCGCCGGTGACACCGGTGCGTGCCGGGGACATCGCCCGCTTCGACGCCGAGACCGACGTGCTCGTCGTCGGGTTCGGCTGCGCCGGGGCCGCCGCCGCGTTCGAGGCGGCCACGGCCGGCGCGGACGTCCTCGTCCTGGAACGGGCCGGCGGGCCGGGCGGCTCCTCGGCCCTGTCCGGTGGCGAGCTGTATCTCGGCGGCGGCACCCCGGTCCAGCGCGCCTGCGGCTTCGAGGACAGCGCGGACGAGATGTTCGCCTACCTCCGGGCCGCCCTCGGCCCGCACGCCGACGAGGAGAAGCTGCGCCTGTACTGCGACGGCAGCGCCGCGCACTTCGACTGGTTCACCGACCGCGGGCTGGTCTTCGAACCGACGCTGTGGGACGCGCCGACGTGGATGCCGACCACCCGGGACGGGCTGATGTGGCTGGGCGAGAACGCCTGGCCGTACAACGAGATCGCCCGCCCCGCCCCGCGCGGCCACCGCCCCGCCGTCCCGGGCTTCGGCGGCCGGGAGGTCATGGCGAAGCTCGTCGACGCCGCCCGGGGCGTGGGCGCCGTCTCCCACGACGACACCCGCGCCACCGCGCTCGTCACGGACGCCGCCGGCCGGGTCGTCGGCGCCACCGCCCGCCGCCACGGCCGAGACCTCGCCTACCGGGCCCGGCGCGGGGTGATCCTGACCACCGGCGGATTCGTCGACAACGAGGAGATGCTGCGCGCCCACGCCCCGGCGCTCCTCGGCCACGGCAAGGTCAGCGACGGGCTCGACGACGGCAGCGGCATCCGGATGGCCGCCGCGCTCGGCGCCGCCACCCGGCGCATGGGCACGGTCGAGATCGCGCTGACCGCCCTGCCCGCGCTGGCGGTGCGGGGCATGCTCGTCGACGCCCACGGCCGGCGCTTCATCAACGAGGACGTCTACCCCGGTCTGTACAGCACCGCGGCCGTCCTCACCCGGCCCGCCCCCTACTGGGTGATCGTCGACGAGGAGGGCTACGAGGACGTCCCCGAGCGGGAGCGCTGGGGCGTCGTCCCGCGCTTCGTCGCCGAGACCCCGGCCGAGCTGGAGACCGAACTCGGCATGCCCCCGGGCGCCCTGGAGACCGCCGTCGCCACGTACAACACCCACGCGGAACGCGGCCGGGACCCCTACTTCCACAAGGACCCCCGCTGGGTCAGACCCCTGCGCGGCCCGTTCGCGGCGATCGACCCCCGGGCCGGCTTCCACCGGGGCGGCGAACCGGGCGCCGCCGCCGGCACGGGCGCCTCCGGCTTCACCCTGGGCGGGCTGCACACCACGCCCGACGGCGAGGTCCTGCACGTCTCCGGAGCGCCGGTGCCCGGTCTCTACGCCGCCGGGCGGGCCGCCGCCGGAATCCACGGCGAGGGCTATGTCAGCGGCACCTCGCTCGGCGACGGAACCTTCTTCGGCCGCCGGGCCGGACGCGCGGCGGCCGCCGCCCCCGCCCTCGCACCGGCCTGACCGGGGCAGGAGGTACGGGGGCGGGCCGGCCCGGGGGTGCCATCCGGGCCGGCCCGTCGCCGCGCGCGATGTTCAGCCGGTGACCGCGCCGAGGTCACCGGGACGGTAGGCGCCGCCCAGGTTGTCGAGGATCACCCCGATCCGGTTGGCGGCGTTGATCATGGCGATCAGGGCGACGAGCGCGATGCACTGCTCCTCGTCGTAGTGCTTCCGGACGCGGTCCCAGGTCGCGTCCGGGACGCCGCCGTGGCCGTCGGTGATGCGGGTGCCCTCCTCGGTGAGTTCCAGCGCGGCCCGCTCGGCCTCGCTGAAGACGGTGGAGTGGCGCCAGGTGGCGACCAGATGGAGGCGGTCCGCGCTCTCCCCGGCCGCCGACGCGTCCTTGGCGTGGATGTCGACGCAGAAGCCGCAGCCGTTCATCTGGCTCGCCCGCAACTGCACCAGTTCCCGGACGGGTCCGGGCAGGGAGGACGCCTGGATCACCTGGCTCACGGCGTGGATCCGCCTGCCGATCCGGGCGCCGGTCTCGTGAGCGAACAGGTTCAGCCGGGGCTGTGCGAGGGTGTCCATGGGTTCGGGCCTTTCTGACGGGGTGTCGTGCCGCGCGGCGTCTCCGCGCCGCGTTCCGATGCCCATGAGTCGCCGCCCGCCCCGCCCCCGTGACAGGACCGCACTGTGACGAAGGCCACTACGACGCGGTGTCACGGACGGGCGCCGGGCGGCGACTCGTGCGTGACAGGCACAGGGGACACGAGCGGGCGGGAGACGGCGATGCACGAGCCGATACGGAACAGCCGGACGGCCGACGACACGGCGGGGAGCGGTCCGACGGCTGCCGGCGGGACGGGGCCGGGGACGGGGACGGAGGACCTGACCGCCGGACACGCCGGGACCGATCCGGCCACCGAGGCCTTCGTCGCCCACCGCAACCTGCTGTTCACCGTCGCCTACGAGATGCTCGGCTCCGCCGCCGACGCCGAGGACGTCCTCCAGGAGAGCTGGCTGCGCTGGGCCGGAATCGATCAGAACACCGTCCGCGATTCGCGCGCCTTCCTCGTCCGGATCACCACCCGTCAGGCGCTCACCCGGCTGCGCACACTGCGCCGCCGCAAGGAGTCCTACGTCGGCCCCTGGCTGCCCGAACCGCTGCTCACCGCCCCCGACGTCGCCGAGGACATCGAGCTGGCCGACAGCGTGTCCATGGCGATGCTGCTGGTGCTGGAGACCCTGGCCCCGACCGAGCGGGCCGTTTTCGTCCTGCGCGAGGTGTTCGCCCTCGACTACGAGGAGATCGCGCGGGCCGTCGGCCGCAGGCCCGCCACCGTCCGGCAGATCGCCCACCGGGCCCGCGCCCATGTCGCGGCCCGCCGCCCCCGCGAGACCGTCCCGCCGGACCGGACCCGCTCCGTCCTGACCGCGTTCCGGCAGGCTGTCGAGACCGGCGACCTCACGGCGCTCCTCGGCCTCATCGCTCCGGACGTCGTCCTGCTCACCGATGGCGGGGGCGTCGTCCGCGCCGCCCTGGAACCGGTCGTGGGCGCCCGCGCCGTGGCCGCCGTGCTCGGCCGGATCGACGCGTCGACGCTGAGTCACGCCCAGGTCAACGGGCATCCCGCGCTCGTCCTGCGGACGGCCGGCACGATCGACACCGTCCTGGCCGTGCGCCTGAACGGCGGGCTCATCACCGGCCTCTACGCCGTCCGCAACCCCGAGAAGCTGGGGCGGCTCGACCACGAGACCGCCGTCACGCGCTGAGCCCGCCCCGACCCGCTCGAGGTGCCAACGCCTGCCGGGCCGACGGGGGTTCAGCGGTGACTGAGATGGGTGAGGACCGCGAGGACCCGGCGGTGGCCGGTGTCGGCGGGGGAGAGGCCCAGTTTGGCGAAGATGTTCCCGATGTGTTTGTGGACGGCGTTCTGCGTGATCACGAGCCGCTCGGCGAGCGTGGTGTTGTCCAGGCCCTGCGCCATGAGGGCCAGAACCTCTCCCTCGCGCGGGGTGAGGGAGGCGAGCGGGTCGTGGGCGCGCGGGGCCAGGAGCTGGGCGATCACCTCGGGGTCCATCACGGTCTCCCCGGACGCGACCCGACGCAGCGCGTCCGTGAACGCGGCGACCCGGCCGACCCGGTCCTTGAGCAGATAGCCGACGCCGACGCTGCCGTCGGCGACCAGCTCGCCCGCGTAACTCCGCTCCACGTACTGGGAGAGGACCAGCACCGGCAGTCCGGGACGGCGGCGGCGGGCCCGGATCGCGGCGCGGATGCCCTCGTCGCGGAAGCCCGGGGGCAGGCGCACGTCGACGACCGCGACATCGGGGCGATGCGTGTCGACGGCCGCCGCGAACGCCTCGGCGTCGCCGGTGACCGCCGCGACCTCGAACCCCTTGGCCGTCAGCATCAGTTCGAGCCCGTGGGCCAGCAGGACGTTGTCCTCCGCGATCACGACCCGCACGGCAGCTCCACCGTGAGCACGGTCGGTCCGCCGGCGGGGCTGGTCAGACGGACGCCGCCGTCGAGCGCCAGGACGCGGTGGCGGATGCCGGTGAGCCCGGTACCCCGCCCCGCGTCGGCGCCGCCGCGCCCGTTGTCGCGGACCTCCACCCGCAGCCGTCCGCCGTCGCGCACCACGCGGACGGCGGTCCGGGTGGCGCCACTGTGCTTCGCCGCGTTGGTGAGCGCCTCGGCCACCGTGAAGTAGGCGACGGCCTCCACGGCGGCCGGGACCTCGCCCAGCGCGCCGACGTCCAGCGTGGTGCCCAAGGCCGGACCCGGGGCCAGCGACGCCAGCGCCCCGGCGAGCCCTCGGTCCGCGAGGACCGGCGGAAAGAGCGTCCGGGTCACCGCGCGCAACTCGGCCATGGCCGCCTCGGTCCCCTCGTGCGCCTCCCTCAGCAGCGCGGCGACCATCCCCGGGTCGTCGCCCAGCGACTCCCGCGCCAGGTCCAGCCGCAGCGCGATGCCCACCAGCCGGGCCTGCGCGCCGTCGTGCAGATCCCGTTCGATACGGCGCAGTTCGGCGCCGTGCGCGTCCATCGCCCCGGCCCGGGTCTCGGTCAGGGCGGCCACCCGGCCGGCCAGCAGCTCGGCGGCCGCCGGGGACAGCAGCACCACCGTCGTGCGGGCGTGCCGCCGGGCCAGCCCGGGGGCGAGCGCGCACGCGAGGGCCGCGAAGGCGAGGGCCTGGGCGGTGCCCAGGGTCAGGGCCGTGCCCCAGCCGGTCAGCGGGGCCCCGGCGGCGAAGCCGCCGGCGCGGGTGCCCTCGGGCAGGGCCCACCACAGCGGTACGGTGACGGCGGCGGTCACCGCGTTCGCCGCGCACACCACCGCGGCCAGCCCGGCCGCCGCACCCGTCACCGCCCAGACACCCAGCCCGCCGAGCACCCGCCACGCCCCGGACCGCACCGGCCCGGAGGGCGGCGCGTGCAGCAGCCGGGCCGCGCGTTCCCGGTGCCGGAACGCCCAGGCGCGGGCCGTCGCGGGGACGAGCAGCACCGGCAGGCCGAGCAGGGTGAGGGCGGCGGCGGCCAGCGTGCCCAGTAGATAGCCCAGACTCCGGGGCGTCGCCGAAATCCGCCCGCGCACAAGGTCGTTCATGCGCACCAGTGTCGGCGGCGCGGACCGGCCGGGCACTACAGCAGGCCCCCCTGTTCACCCGCCCGCGAGCGGTATCGTGCCGCCCCCGCGCCCCGGCCTAGCGTCGGCGCCATGACCCACACCCCGACGCGTACCCGCCGCGCCCTCGTCCTGGCCGCGGCCCTCGCCGCCACCCTGTCCACCGCGCTGCCCTCCGGCCCGGCCACCGCGCGGCCCGGTCCACCGGACGTCCGGGAACTGCTCCGGCGCGACGCCGGCGCGCTCGTCGCGGCCGGGGCCACCGGGGTCCAGGCCCGCCTCGTCACCGCCGGCGGTACGGGAACCACCGCCACGGCGGGCGTCGCCGACCGTGCGACCGGGCGCCCGGTCCCGGACACCGGACATTTCCGGATCGCCAGCGTCACCAAGACCTTCGTGGCCACCGTCGTCCTCCAACTGGCCGCCGAGCACCGGCTCTCACTGGACGACACGGCCGAGCGGTGGCTGCCCGGAACGGTCTCCGGGAACGGGAACGACGGCCGGTCGATCACCCTGCGGCAGCTGCTCACCCATACCGCCGGGCTCCACGACGACTACCCGGACTACGTCTCGGCCGCGGACTACCGGGAGCACCGGCTGGACCGGTACACGGCCGAGGAGACCGTCGCACGGGCGATGCGCCACAGGCCGGACTTCGCGCCCGGCACGCGCTGGGCGTACTCCAACACCGGCTATGTGCTGCTCGGCATGGTCGTCCGCCGGGTCACCGGGAACTCCTGGCAGCAGGAGGTGGAGCGGCGGATCGTCCGGCCGCTGGGACTGCGGCACACCACGGGACCCGGTCCCTCGCCCGCGCTGCCCCGGCCGCACGCCACCACGTACCAGCGGTTCGCCCCCGGCGAGCCGGTGGTGGACGTCACCGAGCAGATCGGCTCCGGCACCAACGGGGAAGCGGGGATGATCTCGACCACCGCCGACCTCGCCCGGTTCCACCGCGCCCTGCTCGGCGGCCGGCTGCTGCCGCCCGCCGCGCTGGCGTGGATGAAGCGGACGGTACCGGTCGGCCCCGAGTTCGAACGGTTCATGCCCGGGGCCCGCGACGGGCTGGGGATCTTCGCGCGCCCGTTGTCCTGCGGCGGCGCGTACTGGGGGCACGAGGGCGGTGACGCCGGGTGGATCACCGCGACCGGCGCCACCGAGGACGGCCGCCGTGCCGTCGTCGTCTCGCTCTCGGGTGTGCTCGCCGCGTCCGACGACGACGTCCTGCGCGTGGAAGGGGCCCTGAACCGGCTCGTGGACGATGCCCTGTGCGCGGCCCGGGACGCCGGCCCCGGAAGAGCCCCGCACCCCGGGCGGTGACGCGCGGCGCCCCGGCCGCCGGGGCGGTCCGGCGGCCGGGGCGCGGGGCACGCCCTCGGGGCGCACGGCGTGACGGCGATGGTCAACGCGCCTGGGCGGTGCGCTCCTCGCCGCCGTCCACCACCTGGACGGTGCCGTCCAGCGCCGCCTCGCGGATCGTCTCGCGCAGTGCGCCGCAGCCCTCGAAGTCCGCGGGCGCGGGCGGGCGTTCCGCGCAGGCGGCCAGGGACCGGGCGTCCCACTGCACGCTCGTCTGCTGCCAGCTGCTCTTGCGGACCAGGACCCGCGCCGCGCACCGCCGGCAGTCCAGGGGGCGCATCGGGGCGCCGTCGAGGAGGCGGTTGTCGGTGCGCATCAGGCCGGCCCTCCGGCGGCGGCCCGGCGGGCCAGGTTCGCCTCGACCTCCTTCTGCCACGCCTCGACCGGGCGGGTGGTGTCCAGCTCGAACTCGAAGCGGTCCGTCATCTCCGGGGTCACGTCGGCCGCGTCCACGTAGAACTGCTCGTACCAGCGGCGCAGCTGGTAGACCGGCCCGTCCTCCTCGCACAGCAGCGGGTTGTCGATGCGGGCCTTGTTCTTCCAGATCTGGATGTCCTGTTCGAACCCCAGCTTGATGAACTGGGCCATTCCGGCGGCGAGCTGGTCGGCCGCCTCCCCGGCCATGGCGGGGGAGCGCTGCACGATGATCCCGTACTGGAGGACGAACCTGTTGGCGTCCACCGGATAGTGACAGTTGATCAGCACGCACTCCACGTCGCCGGTCTCGTAGTGGTACGTGAGGTCGTCGATCATGAAGGACGGGCCGTGGTACGAGGCCACGGACGTGCTGCCGATCGTCTTGCGCTCCGTGCCGTCCTCCTGGGGGCGGGCGTCGGGGCGTCCGGTGGCGCGCATCCGCTGGGTGGCGGTGTGGCCCTCGAAGACGTTCTTGAAGTACGTCGGGAACGAGTAGTGGACGTAGAAGAAGTGGGCCATGTCCACCACGTTGTCCACGACTTCACGGCAGTTGGCGTCGACGACCGTCTCGTACCAGAGCCAGTCGGTCCACTCGTCGCTGGTCGCCCCGGCGATCCGGGGGATGCGGACGTCCTCGGGCGGCGGGTTGCCCTCCGGGTCGTTCCAGACGAAGAGCATCCCGTCCTGGTCAAGGGTCCGCCAGGACGCGGTGCGGGCGCGCAGCGGCACGCGCTTGGAGTACGGGATCTGCTTGCACCGACCGTCGCCGCCCCAGCGCCAGTCGTGGAACGGACAGGCGATCTGGTCGCCCTTGACCGTGCCCTGGGAGAGGTCGCCGCCCATGTGGCGGCAGTGGGCGTCCAGGACGTTGAGGGTGCCGTCGCCGGCCCGGAACACCACGAGCTTCTGCCCGAAGGCCGTCACCGCGTGCGGCTTGCCGTCCTTGTACGTCTCCGACAGACCGAGGCAGTGCCAGCCGCGGGCGAAACGGGTGGGTGCCGCGGTGGCCTCGATGGCCCTGACGTCGTCGTGTGCCGACTCCACTGCGCTCATGTCGCTCTCATCCCCTTCGAGGAGCCTGGTGGCCTCGGGTGCGGACCGCGCCGGGCCGGTCCGGACGTACGAGACCGTCGTCCGGGTTCCGGACGCTAGGCCGGGAGCCGGGCGCGTGGGCGGGGGAGTCCCACTGACCGGTACCGGGTGCCGGGGGCCCGTCCGGTGCCCGTCCCGGTCGGTGGGACCCGGCCCGCGCCCGGGGGCCGGGCGCCCGTACAGTCCGCCGCCCCGTCCGACGGCACAGACACGTGAAGGAGCCCGGCATGCGGCGTTTCGAGGGGAAGAAGGTCCTGCTCACCGGGGCGGGATCGGGGATCGGGCGGGCCACCGCCCTGCGTCTGGCCGCCGAGGGGGCGACCGTGTTCGGGGTCGACCTCTCGGCGGAGGGACTGGAGGAGACCGCGCGGGCGGTGACGGGTCCGGGACGCTTCACGGCGCACGTCGCCGACGTCGCGGACGAGGACGCGGTGGTCGCGGCCGTGGCCGGGGCGGCCGGTTCGCTCGGCGGCATCGACGTGCTGGCCAACGTGGCGGGCACCCACCGCACCACACCGATGGACCGGCTGACGGTGGCGGACCTGGAGCTGCTGTTCCGCGTCAACACGGTCGGCACCGCGCTGTTCTGCCGGGAGGCGCTGCCCCGTCTGCCGGACGGTTCCGGCGTGATCGTCAACGTCGCCTCGTCGGCCGCCTCGCACGGCAATCCGTACATGACCGCGTACGCCGCCTCCAAGGGCGCCGTCATCGGGTTCTCGCTCTCACTGGCCGCCGAGGTCGCGCACCGGGGCATCCGCGTGGTGCCCGTCTCGCCCGGCTCCGTCGCCACCCCGCTGGCCGGTCCGCACGTGCTGCCGGAGGGCCTCGACGTGTCGTACTACGCCCGGATCCGCGCCCCGTTCGGGACCGCGAGGCCCGAGCAGATCGCCGGAGTGATCGCCTTCGCGGCCTCCGAGGACGCGGCCTGCCTGACCGGCGCGGAGATCCGGGCGGACGGCGGTTCGCACATCTGAGGGGCGGCGGGACCCTCACGGCACGCCCGGGGGCGGCCGGCCACTGAGCGGGACTGGCCCTTGCCGGTTTCCAGAACGAATTCTAGTTTTCCTCGCACAGTGTTCCGGCCCCCACGGGCCCCTCACCCCCTTTGGAGAGCCATGACCGAGGCCGTCATCGTCGAAGCCGTACGGACACCGGTCGGCAGGCGCCGGGGCGTGCTGTCCGGGCTCCACCCGGCGGAACTCCTCGGGTTCGCCCAGAAGGGCCTGCTGGAACGGGCCGGAATCGCCCCCGGCAGCGTGGACCAGGTCATCGGTGGCTGTGTCACCCAGGCCGGCGAGCAGTCCAACAACGTCACCCGCACCGCCTGGCTGCACGGCGGGCTCCCGCAGACCACCGCGTGCACCACCATCGACTGCGCCTGCGGCTCCTCCCAGCAGGCCGTGCACCTGGTCGCCGGCCTCATCGCCTCGGGCGCCGTCGAGACCGGCATCGGCTGCGGGGTCGAGGCCATGAGCCGGGTCTTCCTCGGTGCCGCCCTCACCCCCGGCAACGGCTCCCCGGTCCCCGACAGCTGGTCGATCGACATGCCCGACCAGTTCACCGCCGCCGAACGCATCGCCCGCCACCGCTCCCTCACCCGCGCCGACGCCGACGCCCTCGGACTCGCCTCCCAGCACAAGGCGGCCCGCGCCTGGGCCGAGGGCCGCTTCGACGCGCAGGTCATCGGCGTCGACGCCCCCGTCATCGGCCCCGAGGGGCCCACCGGCGAGACCGTCACCGTCACCCGCGACCAGGGGCTGCGCGACACCACCCCCGAAGCGCTCGCCGCCCTCAAGCCGGTGCTCCCCGACGGCATCCACACCGCCGGGAACTCCTCCCAGATCAGCGACGGCGCCGCCGCCGTCCTCCTCATGAGCCGGGAGCGCGCCGCCCGCGAGGGGCTGCGGCCCCGCGCCCGGATCGTCGCCTCGACCATGGTCGGCTCCGACCCGTACTACCACCTCGACGGACCCGTCGCCGCCACCGAACGCGTCCTGGCGCGGGCCGGGATGACGCTCGCCGACATCGACCTCGTCGAGATCAACGAGGCGTTCGCCTCCGTCGTCCTGTCCTGGGCCCAGGTCCACGACGCCGACCTCGACAAGGTCAACGTCAACGGAGGCGCCATCGCGCTCGGCCACGCCGTCGGCTCCACCGGCGCCCGGCTCCTCACCCAGGCCCTGCACGAACTGGAGCGCGCCGGGAAGTCCACCGCGCTCATCACCATGTGCGCCGGCGGGGCGCACGCCACCGCCACCGTCATCGAACGCATCTGAGGGACGCGCCATGACCATCGGACTCACCCCGGAACACCTCGACCTGCGCGACGCCGTACGCTCCTTCGCGCAGCGCCACATCACCGAGGACACCCTGCGCGCGGCGGCCGACGCCGACAAGGAGACGCTGCCCGCGCACTGGAGCGGCATCGCCGCCCAGGGCCTGCTCGGACTGCACCTGCCCGAGGAGAACGGCGGCGCCGGCTACGGCCTGGTCGAACTCGCCGTCGTCACCGAGGAACTGGGCCGGGCCAACGCCCCGGGCCCCTTCCTGCCCACGACCCTCGCCTCAGCCGTCCTGCACGCTGCCGGACACTCCGGCTTCCTCGCCCCGCTCGCCGCCGGCACCACCCTCGGCGCCGTCGGCCTCGGCGCGGGCACCCTCGCCCTGACCCGGGCCGCCGACGGCACCGCCACGGTCAGCGGCACCTCCGAACCCGTCATCGGCGGCCACCTCGCCGACGTGTTCGTGCTGCCCGCCACCGACGCCGGCCGCACCGCCTGGCTGGTCCTGCCCCGCGCCGCCGTGGACACCACCGACCTCCGCAGCCACGACCTCACCCGGCGCTCCTCCCGCGTCACCGCCCGCTCCGTGCCCGTCCCGGCCGGCGATCTGCTGGACCTCGACCCGCGCACCCCGCTCTATCTGGCCGCGACGCTCTTCGCCGCCGAGGCCGCGGGCCTCGCCGACCGCTGTGTGACCACCGCCGCCGCCTACGCCCGGGTCCGCGAGCAGTTCGGCCACCCCATCGGACTGTTCCAGGGCGTCAAGCACCGCTGCGCCCGTATGCTCGCCCAGGCCGAACAGGCCCGCGCCTGCGCCTGGGACGCCGCCCGCGCGGCCGGCCCCGGCGGCGCGGACGACCCCCGCGAGGCCGCCCTCGCCGCGGCCGTCGCCGCCGCGGTCGCCCCCAACGCCGCGTTCGCCGCCGCCAAGGACTGCGTCCAGGTCCTCGGGGGCATCGGCTTCACCTGGGAGCACGACGCCCACCTCGCGCTGCGCCGCGCCCAGACCCTGCGCATCGCGCTCGGCCCGTCCGCCGCCTGGCGCCGCCGCGCCGCCCGGCTCACCCTGGACGGCGCCCGCCGCACCCTCGGCGTCGAACTGCCGCCCGAGGCCGAGACCGTACGCGCCGCCATCCGCGAGGAACTGCGGGAGGCCGCCGCCCTGCACGGTCCGGAACGCCTCACCCACCTCGCCGACCACGGCTACACCGCACCGCACCTGCCCGCCCCCTGGGGCAAGGGCGCCGGACCGGTCGAACAGCTCGTCATCGCCGAGGAGCTGAAGGCCGCCGCGCTCACCCCCGTCGACATGGTCATCGGCGGCTGGGTGGTGCCCACGCTCGTCGCCCACGGCGACCCCGCCCAGCAGGAGCGCTTCCTCGGCCCCAGCCTGCGCGGCGAACTGCGCTGGTGCCAGCTCTTCAGCGAACCGGGCGCCGGCTCCGACCTCGCCGCCCTCACCACCCGCGCCGAGAAGACGGACGGCGGCTGGCTGATCACCGGCCAGAAGGTGTGGACGTCCATGGCCCGCGACGCCCACTGGGGCGTCCTGCTGGCCCGCACCGACACCGACGTGCCCAAGCACAAGGGCATCTCCTACTTCCTGCTCGACATGACGAGCCCCGGCATCGACATCCGGCCGCTGCGCCAGATCACCGGCGATGCCGAGTTCAACGAGGTCTTCCTCGACGGGGTGTTCGTCCCCGACGAGAACCTCGTCGGCGCGCCCGGCGCGGGCTGGAAGCTCGCCCGGACCACGCTCGCCAACGAACGCGTCGCCCTCTCCCACGACTCCGTCGGCTCCGGTGCCGAAGCCCTGCTGGAGATCGCCGCCGCCTCCGCCGGACTCGACGACGAACAGCTCACCGTGCTCGGCGGCCACCTCTGCGACGCCCAGACCGGCGCCGTCCTCGCCCTGCGCACCACCCTGCGCACCGTCTCCGGACAGCAGCCCGGCCCCGAGGCGTCCGTCGCCAAACTCCTCGGCGTCGAACACCAGCAGCGGGTCTGGGAGACCTGCGTGGAGTGGCAGGGCACCGCCGCGCTCACCGGCGAGGGCGAACGCCTGGACGCCACCTGGCAGTTCCTCAACGCCCGCTGCCTGTCCATCGCCGGCGGCACCACGGAGGTCCAGCTCAACATCATCGGCGAGCGCATGCTCGGCCTGCCCCGCGACCCCGAACCCACCCCGAAAGGCTGACCGTGCCCATCGACCGCGACAAGGCGCTCACCGCCGAACCGTCCGTGCGCGAGATCCACTGGACCACCCGTGATGTGCTGCTCTACCACCTGAGCCTCGGCGCGACCGCCCCGCACCTCACCTACGAGAAGCACCTCGGCGTGCTCCCCGCCTTCGCCCTCGTCGCCGGAGGCGGCATCTCCTCCGGCGAGGCCGCACCGCCCTCCTTCCACCTCCCCGGCATCGACATCGACCTCCGGTCGGTGCTCCACGCCGGCCAGGGTCTGCGCGTCCACCGCCCGCTGCCCGCCTCCGGCACCGCCACCCTCCACTCGCGGGTCGCCGAGGTGTGGGACAAGGGCAAAGCCGCCCTATTCGTCCTGGAGTCCACCGCCACCGACACCGACGGCGCCCCCCTGTGGACCTCGACCATGCGCATCTGGGCGCGCGGCGAGGGGGGCTTCGGCGGCGAACCCGGCCCCGAGGAGAGCTGGACGGCCCCCGACCGCCCCGCCGACACCGTCCTCACCTCCGCCACCACCCCGCAGCAGGCCCTCTGGTACCGCCTCAACGGCGACCTCAACCCGCTGCACGCCGACCCCGAGTTCGCCCGCGCCGCCGGTTTCGACCGGCCGATCCTGCACGGACTCGCCTCCTACGGGCTGCTCTGCGAGGCCCTGGTCACCGGCCTCCTGGAGGGGGACGTCACCCGCCTCACCGGCCTCGCCGTGCGCTTCGCCGGACCGCTCGTGCCCGGGGAGTCCCTGGAGACCTCCGTCTGGCACGACGGCACCACCGAGGACGGGGCCCGGCTGCTGAAGCTGCACACCGGCTGCCCGGAACGCGACGGCGCGCCCGTGCTCACCCACGCCACGGCGACGGTGACCGCGTGAACGCCGCCGCCCACGAGGCCACCGCCACCGGCCCCCGGCTCGTCGCCGCACCGCACGAGGACGGGGTCGACGCCGCCGTCGCCGCCGCACGCCGCGTCGTCGCCGCCCTGCTGCGGGCCGGCGACGGCTCCGGCGCCGACATGGAATCCGTCACCGCCCGGCTGGAGGCCGTGGCCGACGAGCTGACCGCACGGGCCCCCGGCCGCGACGCCCGCCTCGCCGAGATGTGGCACGGCGAGGGCGTCACCCGCCACGACCCCGTCACCGGCCCGGAGAACGCCCTCGCCCCGCCGCTGCGGCTGCACGGCCGCGACGACGGCTCCGTCGAGGGCACCGTCACCCTCGACCTGCCCTACCAGGGGCCGCCCGGCCATGTGCACGGCGGCATCTCCGCGCTGCTGCTCGACCACACCCTGGGCGTCGCCAACCACTGGGGCGGGACCTCCGGCATGACCGCCGAACTGACCCTGCGCTATCTGCGGCCCACCCCGCTGTTCGAACCCCTGACCGTCACCGGCCGGCAGCTCTCCGTCGACGGCTCGCGCATCCGCACCGTCGGGGAGATCACCGCCGGGGGCCGCGCCTGCGTCACGGCGGAGGGCCTGTTCATCAACAAGCATCTGCCCCGGCCGAGCTGAGGAGGAGCCATGGGACACCTCGACGGAAAGGTCGCCGTCGTCACCGGGGCCGGCCAGGGCGTCGGCCGGGGCATCGCCCTCGCCCTCGCCGCCGACGGAGCCGATGTGGCCGTCCTCGGCCGCACCCCGGAGAAACTGGACACCACCTGCGCCCTGCTCCGCGAACGCGGGGTGCGGGCCGAGCCGTTCGTCCTGGACGTCCGCGACACCGCGCGCGTCACCGAGGTGGTGGACGAGGCCGCCGACCGCCTCGGCGGCATCGACATCCTCGTCAACAACGCGTACACCGGCTGCTACGGGCCCCTGCTCCAGCTCAGCGACGACCAGTTCCGCAAGGGCTTCGACAGCGGCCCGTTCGCCGCCTTCGCCTTCATGAAGGCCGCGCACCCGCACCTGAAGGCGAACGGCGGGGGAGTGATCGTCAACCTCGTCACCTCCGCCATGGTCCGCTGGGACCTGAGCACCTACGGGGCGTACGCCTCCGCCAAGGCCGCGCTGCGCACCCTGACCCGGGCCGCCGCCTGCGAATGGGGCCGCGACGGCATCCGCGTCAACGCCGTCGCCCCGCACGCCGCCTCGCCGGCCTACGCGGGCTGGCAGGAGGCGCACCCCGAGGAGGCCGCCGCGTTCTGCGCCTCCATCCCGCTCGGGTACGTCGGCGACTGCGAACAGGACATCGGGCGGGCCGTCGCGATGATCTGCGGACCGGACGCCCGCTATCTGACCGGTGCCACGATTCCGCTCGACGGCGGGCAGGCCCACTTCGGCTGACCGGGGAGCGGCGCGTCCGCCTCCCGGTCAGCGGGACCGCCCCGGCCGCGACCGGCCGGACGGCCTAGCGTCGCCACCGGCGCGGCGCGGACCGGGGCGGCCCGCGGCCCCGGTCCCGGAGAACCGGGCGCGGCGGCCCCCGGTCCGCACGAACCGGCCCCCGCGAGGCCGTCCCGATCGACGGCCCCCGCCCTTCCCACGGACCGCGCCGCGCACCCGCGCGCTCCGATTCCGTACCGACTTCGGCAGACCCGGACACCGGGTGAGAGGGACCGACGTTGCCACACGAGACGATTGCCGACCTGCTGCTCGCCCGCGCCGGGGACGACCACCCCGGCCTGCTGACCCGGGAACGCGCCTGGACCTGGGGCGAGGTGGTCGAGGAGAGCGCGGCCCGCGCCCACTGGGCCCGCGACCTGCGCCCCGAGGGCCCCTTCCACATCGGTGTGCTCCTGGACAACCGCCCCGAGTACCTGTTCTGGCTCGGCGCCGCCGCCCTGGCCGGAGCGGCCGTCGTCGGGATCAACCCCACCCGCCGGGGCGCCGAACTCGCCCAGGAGGTCCGGCACACCGACTGCGCGCTCGTCGTCACCGACCGGGCCGGCGCCGCACTGCTCGACGGACTGGACATCGGGGTCGCCCCCGACCGCTTCCTCGTCACCGACACCCCCGCGTACGCCGCCGCGCTCGCCCCGTACACCGGCCGCCCCGCCGAGGCCCCGGACGTCACCGCCGCCACCCGGATGCTGCTGCTCCTGACCTCCGGCACCACCGGCGTGTCCAAGGCGGCGATCTGCTCCCAGGGCCGGCTGGCCGCGCTCGGCGCCGCCAACAGCGCCAAATACGACATCACCCGCGCCGACACCTGCTACTGCCCGATGCCGCTGTTCCACGGCAACGCGCTGATGGCGCTCTGGGCCCCCGCCCTCACCGCGGGCGCCACCATCGCCCTCCCGCCGAAGTTCACCGCGTCCGGCTTCCTCCCCGACGTCCGCCACTTCGGCGCCACCTACTTCACCTACGTCGGCAAGGCGATCGGCTACGTCCTCGCCCGCCCCGCGACCCCCGAGGACGCCGACAACCGGCTCACCCACGCCTTCGGCACCGAGGCGTCCCCCGAGGACGCCGCCCGCTTCCTGGAGCGCTTCGGCTGCCGGCTCGTCGAGGGCTACGGCTCCAGCGAGGGCGCCGGCATGCTCAAGCGCGTCCCCGACGCGCCCACCGGCGCGCTCGGCATGCCCGCCAGGCCCGGCGTCCGCATCGTCCACCCAGCCACCCGGGAGACCTGCCCGCCCGCCGAACTCGACGCCTACGGCCGGGTCCGCAACCCGGAGGAGGCCATCGGCGAGATCGTCGACACCGAGGGCGCCGCCCGCTTCGAGGGCTACTACAAGAACGAGGCGGCCGACGCCGAACGCGTCCGGCACGGCTGGTACTGGACGGGCGACCTCGGATACGTCGACGCAGACGGCTACTTCTACTTCGCCGGCCGCTCCGGCGACTGGATCCGGGTCGACGGCGAGAACATCTCCGCCCTGCTCACCGAGCGCATCCTGCGCCGCCACCCCGGCGTCGTCGCCGCCGGCGTCTTCGGCGTGCCCGACCCGCGCTCCGGCGACCAGGTCATGGCCGCCGTCGAGATCCCCGAGGGCACCGCCTTCGAGAGCCTGGACCTGCCCGCCTTCCTCGACCGCCAGGAGGACCTGGGCACCAAGGGCGCCCCCCGCTTCGTCCGGGTCTCCCACGCGCTGCCCACCACCGGCTCCAACAAGCTCCGCAAGAAGGAGATGCAGCTCGACGGCTGGCGCACCGACGACCCCGTCTACCGCTGGGAGGGCCGAGGCAGGCCCGCGTACGCGCTGATGAGCGACGACGACAAGGCGGCGCTGCGCGAGGAGTTCCTGGCGAACGGGCGCGGCCGCTTCCTGCCCTGACCCGCACCGCCCGACCCGACCACATCCGAGGAGAACCACATATGCAACTGCGCGAGAGCGCCGCGCACCAGGAGCTGCGGCGGGAACTGCGGGCGTACTTCTCGGGCCTGATGCCCGAGGACGAACGCCGCCGGGTCGGCGAGGAGGGCGTGGGCGGCGACCGCTTCCGCGAGGTCGTCAAACGGCTCGGCGAGGACGGCTGGCTGGGGCTGGGCTGGCCCACCGAGTACGGCGGGCAGGGCCGGCCGGCCGAGGACCAGTACGTCTTCTTCGACGAGGTCCAGCGCGCCGGACTGCCCTTCCCGTTCGTCACCGTCAACACCGTCGGCCCGACCCTGATGGCGCACGGCTCCGAGGAGCACCGCAAGCGGTTCCTGCCCGGGATCCTCTCCGGCGACATCGTCTTCGCGATCGGCTACACCGAGCCCGGGGCCGGCACCGACCTGGCCTCGCTCACCACCCGGGCGGTCCGCGACGGCGACGACTTCGTCGTGGACGGCTCGAAGATCTTCACCAGCGGCGCCAACACCGCCGACTACGTGTGGCTCGCCGCCCGCACCGACCCCGAGGCGCCCAAGCACAAGGGCATCTCCATCCTGATCGTGCCCACCGCCGCCGAGGGCTTCTCCTGGAGCCCCATCCGCACCGTCGGCGGCATGGTCGTCACCGCCACCTACTACAGCGGGGTGCGGGTCCCGGCCACCGACGTGGTCGGCGAGGTGGACGGCGGCTGGCGGCTGATCACCGCCCAGCTCAACCACGAACGCATCGGCCTCGCCGCGCTCGGCGGGCGCATGATCCAGCTCTGGGAACGCGTCCTGGACTGGGCCCGGGACAACGGCACGGCCGACATCCCCTGGGTGCGCGCCGAGTTCGCCCGCACCCACGCCCGGCTGGAGGCCATGCGCCTGATGAACTGGAAGATGACGGCGGCCGTCGCCCGCTCCGAGCTGACCGGCGCGGACGCGGGCGCCGTCAAGGCGTACGGCACCGAGACCCATATCGACGTCCAGCGCGCCCTCACCCAGATCCTCGGCGCGGCCGGCCGCGTCCGGCCCGAATCGCCCGGAGCGGTCCTCGCCGGACAGATCGAACAGCTCTCCCGCCAGGGCATCGTGAACACCTTCGGCGGCGGCGTCAACGAGGTCCTGCGCGACATGATCGCCACCCAGGGACTCGGCCTGCCGCGCAAGGGGCGTGGCGCGTGACCGGCCCCGGACCGGACATCCCGGAGTACGAGGAGCGGCTGAGGTCCTTCGCCGGACGCGAACTGCGCGCCGCCGCACAGGGCCAGGACCCGGTCAACCGCCCGATGATCCGGCACTGGGCGGAGGCGATGGGCGACGCCAACCCGGTGTACACCGACGACGAGGCCGCCCGCGCCACCGGGCGCGACGGAGTGGTGGCACCCGCCTCGATGGTCCAGGCGTGGACGATGCGCGGCTACGCGGCCACCGTCGCACCGGAGCCGGACGCCGCCCCCGACGGCTTCGCCGAACTCGTCGCCCTCCTCGACGAGGGCGGCTACACCTCCGTGGTGGCCACCGACTCCGAGTTCACCTTCCTGCGCGAACTGGTGCCCGGCGACCACATCGCCGTCCGCGAGACCGTGGAGTCCGTCTCGGCCGAGAAGCGGACCGGGCTCGGCCCCGGACGGTTCGTCACCACCCTGAAGACGTACACCGACGCCGACGGCGCCACGGTCGCCGTCCAGCGGTGGCGGACCCTGCGCTTCCGCCCGGCCACCGAGCGGGCGTCCGCGCCGGAGCCCGCCGCGCCGCGCCCGCGCCCCGCCGTCAACCGGGACAACGCCTTCTTCTTCGAGGGCGCCTCGGCGCACCGGCTGCTCATCCAGCGCTGCGCCGGCTGCGGCGCGCTGCGCCACCCGCCGGGCCCGTGCTGCCCCGACTGCCGGTCCCTGGAATGGGACACCGTCGAGGCGTCCGGCCACGGCCGGGTCTACAGCTTCGTCGTGAGCCACCACCCGAAGCACCCGGCGTTCGACAGCCCGTATCTGGTGGCCGTGGTCGAACTCGCCGAGGGGACCCGGCTCGTCACCAACCTGACCGGTGTCGCGCCCGAGGACGTCACCGTCGGCATGCCGGTGGTCCTGGACTGGCTCGACGCCGACCCCGAACTCACCCTGCCGGTCTTCCGGCCCGCCCCGACGGAGGCGCCCTGATGGATTTCTCCCTGGGAGAAGAACTCGAAGCCGTACGCGACCTGGCGCGGGCGATCCTTACCGACCACGCCGTGCCCGAGCGGCTGCGCGCGGTGGAGCGCTCGCCGGAACGCGTCGACGCGCGGCTGTGGGCGGACCTGGCGTCCGCCGGGCTGATCGCCGCCGTCCTGCCCGAACGGGACGGCGGCGCCGGACTCGGCATGGCCGGGGCGTGCGTGCTGCTGGAGGAGCAGGGCCGCAGGGTGGCGCCGGTCCCGCTGTGGCCGGCCCTGACCGGGGCCCTGGCCCTGGCCGCGCACGGCGACGGGGAACTGCGGGCCGAGGTGCTGCCGGGGCTGGCCGAGGGCGGCGTCCGGCTCACCGCGGCCCTGGAGGAGTTCGGCCCCGCCGACCCGCTCGCCCCGCACACCGTCGCCGTGCAGGACGGGCCCGGCTGGCGGCTCAGCGGCGTCAAGGCCGTGGTGCCCTCGCCCGGCGGCGCCCGGTACGTCCTGGTCACCGCCGCGACCAGCCGGGGGCCGGGCCTCTTCCTGGTCGACGCGGAGACGGACGGGGTGGGCTGGGAGTACGCCGAGACCACCACGTACGACCGCAGCGGTCACCTCACGCTCGACGGGGCCCGGGGCCGGGCCGTCGGCGCCGTGGGCGGGAACGCGGTGGCGTCCCTGGTGCGCGATGCCTCGCTGGCCCTGGCGGCCGTGCAGGTGGGCGTGGCCGACGGGGCGCTGGCCCACGCGGCGGCGCATCTGCGCGGCCGTGAGCAGTTCGGCCGTCCGCTCGCCACGTTCCAGGCCGTGCAGCACCAACTGGCCGACTGCTACATCGACATCGAGGCGATGCGGGTCACGCTGTGGCACGCCGTGGACGCGCTCGCGGAGCCCTTCGACCCGGCCGCCGCCGACCGCGCCGCCCAGGTCGCCAAGTGGTGGGCCTGCGAGGCGGGCCTCACCACCGTCCACCGCGTCCAGCACGTGCACGGCGGCATCGGCGTCGACACCGACTACCCCGTCCACCGGCATTTCCTCTGGGGCAAGCAGATCGCCGGCACCCTGGGCGGCCCCGGCGCCGGCCTCGAACGGCTCGGCACGCTGCTCACCGAGGCGGAGGCGACGGCATGACCGCCCGGCCCGGCACCCGCGCCTACGCGGACGTGGCCGTGGGGGACGTGCTCCCCGAGCTGTCGATCCCGATCACCCGCACCCTGATCGTCGCCACCGCACTCGCGAGCCGCGACTTCCAGGACGTCCACCACGATCCCGCGCTCGCCCGGGAACGCGGCTCGAAGGACATCTTCATGAACATCCTGACCAGCAACGGCCTCGTCGACCGGTACGTCACCGGCTGGGCCGGGCCCGCCGCCGTCGTCCGCTCCATCCGGATCCGGCTCGGCGCCCCCAACCACCCCGGCGACACCATGGTGCTGACCGGAACCGTCCGCTCGGCCTCGGACCCGGACCGCCTGGTCGAGATCGCCGTGCGCGGGGCCAACGCGCTCGGCGACCACCTCACCGGCACCGTGACCGTCCGCCTTCCGGAGGGGAACCGATGAACGGGACCCTCTCCGGGGCGGCGGCCGTCGCCGGCATCGGCGCCACCGAGTTCTCCAAGAACTCCGGGCGCAGCGAACTGCGCCTGGCCTGCGAGGCGGTGCTCGCCGCCCTGGACGACGCGGGTCTCACCCCCGCCGACGTGGACGGCCTGGTCACCTTCACGGCGGACACCAACTCCGAGATCCATGTGGCCCGCAACACCGGCATGGGCGACCTGACCTTCTTCTCCCGCGTCGGCTACGGCGGGGGAGCGGCGTGCGGCACCGTGCAGCAGGCGGCGATGGCCGTCGCCACGGGCGTCGCGGACGTCGTCGTCTGCTACCGGGCGTTCAACGAGCGCTCCGGCGAGCGCTACGGGCTCGGGCAGGCGGACCGCCCCATGGACACCGGCGCCGACCGCGCGGCCTACGCCTGGATGACGCCGTTCGGGCTGAACACCCCGGCCCAGTGGGTCGCGATGTTCGCCCGCCGCTATCTCCACGAATACGGCGCCACCACCGACGACTTCGGCCGGGTCGCCGTCATCGACCGCAAGCACGCGGCGAACAACCCGGCCGCCTACTTCCACGGCCGCCCCATCACCCTCCAGGACCACCGCGACTCCCGCTGGATCGCGGAGCCGCTGCGGCTGCTGGACTGCTGCCAGGAGACCGACGGCGGCCAGGCCCTCGTCGTGGTCTCCGCCGAACGCGCCCGCGATCTGCCCCGGCCCGCCGCCGTGATCCGCTCGGCGGCCCAGGGGCTCGGCGCCGACCAGCACATGATGACCAGCTACTACCGCCCCTCCATCACCGGCATCCCCGAAATGGGTCTGGTGGGACGGCAGTTGTACGCCCAGAGCGGCCTCGGACCGGACGACGTCGACGCCGCCGTCCTCTACGACCACTTCACCCCGCTCGTCCTGCCCCAACTGGAGGAACTGGGCTTCTGCAAGCCGGGGGAGGCCAAGGACTTCATCGCGGACGGCCATCTCGAACTCGGCGGCCGGCTGCCCTTCAACACCCACGGCGGCCAGCTCGGCGAGGCGTACCTGCACGGGATGAACGGCATCGCGGAGGGCGTCCGGCTGATCCGGGGCACGTCCCGCAACCAGCCGGACCGGGCCGACCACGTCCTGGTCACCGCCGGCACGGGCGTGCCCACCAGCGGACTGATCCTGGGGGCCGACCGATGACCGCCTCCCCCTGGGAGGGGCGCGCGCTCGGCAGCCGCACCGTCTCCTGGACGGCGCGCGACGCGGTCCTTTACGCGCTGGCGGTCGGCGCCCCAGCCGACCGGCTCGACCTCGTGTACGAGGAGCGGCTGCGGGTCCTGCCCACCTTCGCCCTGACCCTCGCCCAGTGGGCGCCGGACGCCCTCGGGGCGCTGGGCGCCTTCGACACCACCACCGCCGTGCACGGCAGCCAGCATCTCGTCGTCCGCGAGCCGCTGCCGCCCGAGGGTGAACTCACCGCCTCGGCGCGCGTCGCCCGGGTCCGGGACAAGGGCTCCGCCGCCGTCTTCGACGTCGAGGTGGACTGCCCCGCCTTCACCGCGACCTGGTCGGTCTTCGCGCCCGGCGCCGGCGGCTTCGGCGGTGAACGCGGCCCTTCGGCCCCGCGCCGCCCGGACCGCCCCGCCGACCGCACCGCGAGCGTCGTCACCGACGCCCGCCAGGCGGCGTTCTACCGGTTGCTCGGCGACCGGCACGCCATGCACATCGACCCGGACGCGGCGCGGGCCGCCGGGATGGACCGGCCCTTCCTGCACGGGCTGTGCACCCTCGCAGCGACCCTGCTGCCGCTGGCCGACCTGACCGGCGCCCACCCCGCCGACCTGCGGGAACTCGACGCCCGGTTCGCCGCCCCGGTCTTCCCGGGCGACCGGCTCGACGCCCGCGCGTGGCACGACGCGCAGGACGGAGCCCTGCTCTTCGAGGCGTCCGCCGGCGACCGCACGGTCCTGTCCGGCGGACGCGTCCGTTTCGGCCCCACCGCACCCCAGGAGACCCGCCATGCTTGACCCCGCCCGGCGCGCCGAGGCCGCCGATCTGCTGTGGACCGCCCAGTGCGAGCGGACCCCCGTCGAGCCGCTGACCGCCCTGTACCCGGGGCTGGACGCGGCGGACGCGTACGAGATCCAGCTCGTCAACATCCGCAGACAGCTGGCCCTCGGGCGGACCGTGCGCGGCCACAAGGTCGGGCTGTCCTCCGAGGTCATGCAGCGGATGATGGGCGTCGACGAACCCGACTACGGCCATCTGCTCTCCGACATGGTGCTCTGCGAGGACACCCCTGTGGACACCGCCCGCTACTGCTTCCCGCGCATCGAGGTCGAGATCGGCTACGTCCTCGGCCGCACCCTGCCCGGCGAGGGCTGCACCACCGAGGACGTCCTCGCCGCCACCGAGTACCTCGTCCCGAGCATCGAGCTGATCGACAGCCGGATCAAGGACTGGCGGATCGGACTGGCCGACACCGTCGCCGACAACGCCTCCTCCGCCGGGGTGGTCCTGGGCGCCGCCCGGGTCCGTCCGGCCGACCTGGACCCGGCGGACATCACGGCCGTCCTGTTCAAGGACGGGACGGAGATCGCCCGGGGCCACACCAGCGCGGTGCTCGGGAACCCGACGGAGGCCGTGGCCTGGCTCGCCCGCAAGGTCGCCTCCTTCGGCGTGACCCTGGAGGCCGGGCACGTCGTCCTGCCGGGGTCCTGCACCGCGGCCGTGGACGTGGGGCCCGGGGACGCCTTCCGCGCCGAGTTCGACGGGCTCGGAGCCGTCCACGTCACCTTCGCGCCCTGAACGGAGGCGCCGGAGCCGTCCACTGAACGGGACACCGCCCCTACAAAACTGAAATCAATACTAGTTTCTGCTGCCTCGGCGCACCTCGACGACCTGTCCGGGGTGCGCCGTCACCTTCAACGGTCCGACGGAACACGGAAAGAGGCAGCATGAGCGCGACGCAGACCCTTCAGGGGCGTACCGCCGTCGTCACCGGCGCCGGGGCGGGGCTCGGCCGCGCCGAGGCACTGGCACTCGCGGCGCTCGGCGCCGATGTGGTGGTGAACGACATCGGCCCCGCCGCCGAGGACGTCGCCGCCGAGATCAAGGCGCTGGGCGGCGGGGCCGTCGCGGTGACCGGCGACATCGGCGACTGGTCGATGGGCGACCGGCTGGTCGAGGCCGCCGTGGAGAGCTTCGGCGGCCTGGACATCGTCGTCAACAACGCGGGTGTGCTCCGCGACAAGATGCTCTTCAACCTCAGCGAGTCCGACTGGGACGACGTCATCCGCATCCACCTCAAGGGGCACGCCGGGCTCTCCCGCGCCGCCGCCGTGCACTGGCGCGCGGCGAGCAAGGCCGCCGGTGCCCCGGTCTACGGGCGCGTGGTGAACACCTCGTCCGAGGCATTCCTGTTCGGCGCCCCCGGCCAGCCCAACTACTCCGCCGCCAAGGCCGGCATCACGGCGCTGACCCTGGCCACCGCCCAGGGCCTGGCCCGCTACGGGGTACGCGCCAACGCGATCTGCCCCCGGGCCCGCACCGCCATGACGGCCGAGGCGTTCGGAGCGGGCACCACCGCCCCGGGCGGCCTGGACATCATGGCGCCCGAACGCGTCGCCACGCTCGTCGCCCATCTGGCCTCCCCGGCCGCCGACTCCATCAACGGCCAGGTTTTCGTCGTCTACGGCGACATGGTCGCGCTGCTCGCCCCGCCCACCGTGGAGCGGAAGTTCACGGCGGCGGACGGCACCTTCACCCCCGAGGAGCTGGACGCGCAGCTGACCCCGTACTTCGACGGCCGCGACCCGCACCGCACGTACGCCGCCTACAGCGTCGCCGCGCTCGACACGACGGGCACCCAGCCGACCGGCTGAACGCCTCCGCACCCGGGCGACCGGGCCCGCGCGACCGCGCCGGCCCGGTCAGTCCGTGTCCGGGCCCGGGGCCAGGAGCAGCGCGCACGCCATCCGCAGATCCGCGTCGGCCTTCTCCGGGCTCAGCCGCTCGTTGAGCCGCGACTGCAGCACCCCGTACCAGAGCAGGATCAGCAGCCGCACCCGTGCGATGTGGTGCTCCGTGGGCTCCCGCACGCCCCAGGCGCGCAGCAGCAGGTCCAGGAAGCCCGAATCGATCCGGGCCAGGTCCGGGACGGTCGTGGCCCGCGCGGCGTTCGCCGACTGGATCATCGCCGTCGCCAGGGCCGGACGGCGCAGCAGATTGCGGGTGGCGCTGCGCAGCGTCCCGAACACCGCGTCCTCGGGAGAGGTGTCCGGCGCGCGCTCGGGCACCCGGGCCGCGAACCCCTCGATCTGGTCGGCCATCAGCGCGGTGAACAGATGTGTCTTGGACGGGAAATAGCGGTACAGGGTGCCGATCGCCACCCCGGCCCCCTTCGCGACCTCGTGCATCTGCACCCGTTCCAGCCCCGTCGACGCCGCGAGGTCCGCGGCCACCTCCAGGATGCTCTGCCGGCGTGCGCGCTGCCTCGGGGAGGTGGGCTCGGCCCCGGCACGGGCCTCGGCGATTCTGGGCACGCTCTCCCTCCCGGGGATCGATGGGCTCCACGACGGCTCAGACAATACGCCCGGCCCGGCCCCGCGTCAGGCCGCGCCCGCCCGCCGTACCGGTCAGCGGGACCGGGCCCGCCCCGCCGGCCCGGTCCGCGATGAGCTGGCACCGCACACCACGAAGCGGCAGGAAGGGCACCTCATGCGGGACGGCCGGCAGGACTGGGACGCCACCCACGACGTGATCGTCGTCGGGTCCGGCGCGGGAGCGATGACCGGGGCCCTGGTGGCCGCGCTGGACGGTCTCGACACCGTCGTACTGGAGCGCACCGGCCGCCTCGGCGGCACCTCCGCCTACTCCGGCGCGGCCTGCTGGCTGCCCGGCACCGGCGTCCAGGAACGGGCCGGGCTCGACGACTCCTCGGAAGCCGCCGACGCCTACCTGCGGGCGCTGACCGGCGACGCCGAGCCGGAGCGCCGCGCCGCCTTCCTGCGCCACGCGCCCGAACTCGTCGCCCGCCTGGAGGAGGACCCGGCCCTCGCCTTCGAGTGGCGGGCCTTCCCCGACTACGTCGACGCGCCCGGCCGCATGGACGCCGGACGCTCCTTCGTCCCGCTCGACCTCGACCCCGGCCTGCTCGGTGAGCTGCTGCCGCTGGTCCGTCCGGCGGTCGACCGGGACCGGGCCGGACAGGACCACCCCGACGCACCCCTGTCGGCGGGCCGTGCCCTGATCGGCCGGCTGCTGCTGGCCGCCACCCGCACCGGGAACGCGCGGGTGCGCACCGGCCACCACGTCACCGGTCTGGTCACCGAGGACGGCCGGATCACCGGGGTGGAGGCCCGCACGGCCGACGGCACCGTCCGGCTCCGGGCCCGGCACGGCGTGCTGCTGGCCGCCGGCGGCTTCGAGGGCGACGACGCCCTGCGCACCGCGCACGGGGTGCCCGGCCGGGCCGCCTGGACCATGGCCCCCCGGGGCACCAACACGGGCGAGCTGCTGAACGCAGCCGTCCGGGCGGGCGCGGACACCGCGCTCATGGACGAGGCATGGTGGTGCCCCGGCACCGAACTGCCGGACGGCTCCGCCGCGTTCACCCTCGGACTGCGCGGCGGACTGGCCGTGGACGCCTCGGGACGCCGGTTCGCCAACGAGTCGCTGCCCTACGACCGCATGGGCCGCGCCATCGCCGCGGCGGCCGAGGACTCCGTTGTCCACCTGGTCTTCGACTCCCGCCACGGCGGCGCGCTGCCCGCCATCACCGTGCCGCCCTGCGACCCCGCCGCCCAGCTCGAAGCGGGCGCCTGGGTCCGGGCGGACACCCTGTCCGAACTCGCCGCGCTCATCGGTGTCCCGGCCGACGCCCTCATCGCGACCGTGCGCCGCTTCAACGGCTTCGCCGCCGACGGCGAGGACCTCGACCACCGGCGCGGCGAGGATCCCTACGACCTGTTCTTCGCCGACCGGCGGGGCGCCACCGGCCCCAACCCCTGCCTGGTCCCCGTCGACCGGCCGCCCTACTACGCGGCCCGGATCGTCCTCGCCGACCTCGGCACCAAGGGCGGCCTGCGCACCGACGCCCGCGCCCGCGTCCTGGACACCGGGGGACGGCCGCTGGAGGGCCTGTACGCGGCGGGGAACACCAGCGCCTCCTTCACCGGCCGGGTCTACCCGGGCCCCGGCGTGCCCCTGGGCACCGCCATGGTCTTCGCCTCGCTGGCCGTCCGCGACATGCGCGAACGCGCCGCCGCCGGCCGCTGAAACCGCCCGGTCCGGGGCGCGTCCGTCCGCGTCCCGGCCAGTGGGATCCCCGGGGGCGCCGCCACCGGGCACCGATCTACCGTCGCCGCACCGCCGGCCGGAACCACCGAGGAACGAGAGAGGGACCTGATGGTCGACAAGAGTGTGTACGGGCCGTGGGCGGTCGTCGCCGGAGGCTCCGAGGGGGTCGGCGCCTCGTTCGCCGAACAGCTCGCGGACGCCGGGATCAACCTCGTCCTGATCGCCCGCAAGCCGGGCCCCCTGGAGGAGACCGCCGCACGGGTCCGCGCACGGGGCGCCGAGGTCCGCACCCTCGCCCTCGACCTGCTCGACCCCGGCGCCCCGGACGCCGTCCGCGCCGCCACCGAGGACCTGGAGGTCGGGCTGCTGATCTTCAACGCGGGCGCCAACAGCTACGGCCACGAGTTCGTCACCGGCGACCTGGACCGGGTCCAGGGTGTCCTGGACCTCAACATCACCGCCCAGCTCGCCCTCACCCACCACTTCGGCGCCCGGATGAAGGAACGCGGCCGGGGCGGCATCGTGCTCGTCGGCTCGCTCTCCGGCTACCTCGGCCAGGCGCGGATCAGCGTCTACTCCGCCGCCAAGGCCTTCAGCCGGATCTTCGCGGAGGGCCTCTGGCTGGAGCTGCGCCCGCACGGCGTGCACGTCCTGGAACTGGTCCTCGGCGTGACCCGCACCCCGGCCATGCAACGCGCCGGACTCCGCATGGACCTGCCCGGACTGAACGTCGCAGAACCGGACGACGTCGCCCGCGAAGGGCTCGCCCATCTCGCCGACGGCCCCGTCCTGGTGGCCGGCGGCAACGACGGGGCCGCGGTCAAGCGCAGCGGATTCCCCCGCGCCGAGCTGGTGCTCGGCGCCCACGAGGCGTCCGCCCGGCTGCTGCCGCCGTCGCCCTGAACGGCACCGCCGCCCCGGCCCGGCGCCCCGCGCGCGGCCCGTCCCTCCCGGAGAGCAGATGAGCGACACCGAGCACGAGCACCCCCTCACCGTCCCCGCCGCCCTCGCCCGCGCCGCCCACCGCCACCCCGACCGGGACGCGGTCGTGGACGGCGGCGTCCGGCTCGACTGGGCCCGGCTGCGCGACCACGTCCACGCGGCGGTCAAGTCCCTGATCGCGCTCGGCATCCGCCCCGGCGACCGGATCGCCGTCTGGGCGCCCAACGGCCACCGCTGGGTGATCGCCGCGCTGGCCGCCGCCTCGGCCGGGGCCGTCCTCGTCCCCGTCAACACCCGCTACCGGGGCGAGGAGACCCGCTGGCTCCTGGAACGCGGCGGCGTGCGGCTGCTGTTCGTCGAGAACGGCTTCCTCGGCAAGGACTACCTCGCCCTGCTCGGCGCGGGGGAGGAGACCGCCGGGGGCGGCGGCCCGGTGCCCGCACTGCCCGCGCTGGAGCACGTGGTCACCCTCGACGCGGTCGACCGCCCCGGCATCCTGCCGTGGGACGCCTTCCTGCGCGGGGGCGGGGCCGTGACGGACGACCAGGCCCGCGCCCGCACCGGGGCGGTCCGCCCCGACGACCCCTCGGACCTGCTCTTCACCTCCGGGACCACCGGCCGCCCCAAGGGCGCGCTCACCACGCACCGGCAGAACCTCACCACGTACCGCGCCTGGAGCGGACGCACCGGCCTCACCGGCGAGGACCGCTACCTGGTCATCAACCCGCTCTTCCACTGCTTCGGCTACAAGGCGGGGGTGCTCGCCTGTCTCCTGCGCGGCGCCACCATGGTCCTCCAGCCGGTCTTCGACGTGGAGCGGGCGCTGCGCGCCATCGAGGAGGAACGGATCACCGTGCTCCCCGGACCGCCCACCATCTACACCGAACTGCTCGACGCCCCCGGCCGCGACCGCTACGACCTCTCCTCGCTCCGGCTCGCGGTGACCGGCGCCTCCGTCGTCCCGGTCGCCCTCGTCCGCCGGATGCGCGCCGAACTCTTCCCCGAGGTCCTCACCGCCTACGGACTCACCGAGACCTGCGGCACCGTCACCGTCTGCTCGGCCGACGACGACGCGGAGACCGTCGCGCTGACGGCCGGCCGCCCGATCGACGGCACCGAGGTCCGGGTGGCGGGCCGGGACGGGCTCCCCCTCCCGGCCGGACGCGACGGCCGGATCCTGGTGCGCGGCTACCACGTGATGCTCGGCTACCTCGACGACCCGGACGCCACCGCGGCCGCCGTGGACCCGGACGGCTGGCTCGACACCGGCGACGTCGGCCGCCTCGACGACCGGGGCAACCTGATGATCACCGGACGGTCCAAGGACATGTTCGTCGTCGGCGGGTTCAACGTGTACCCGGCCGAGGTGGAGCAGGTGCTCGCCGGCCACCGCGCCGTCGCCGAGGCCGCCGTGATCGGCGTGCCCGACCGCCGCCTCGGCGAGGTCGGCCGGGCGTACGTGACCCTCCGCCCGGGCGCCGGGACCCGCCCGGACGAGCTGACCGGACACTGCCGTGACCGGCTCGCCAACTTCAAGGTCCCCCGCGAGGTCGTGGTCGTCGAGACCCTTCCGCGCAACGCCACCGGCAAGGTGGACAAGGCCGCCCTGCGGACGCACTGACACGAGGCAGGAAGGACGGACCATGACCGACGAGGTCCTGGAGAAGGTACGCGCACTGCTGCCGGCCATCGAGAAGCGGGCCGGGACGACCGACGAGCAGCGGCGGATCCCCGACGCCACCATCCGCGAACTGACCGGCGCCGGGGTCTTCCGGATGCTCCAGCCCGCCCGCTACGGCGGCCTGGAGACCGATCCGGTCCGGTTCTACGCGGTGGTGCGGGCGCTCGCCGCCGTCTGCTGCTCCACCGGCTGGGTGGCGTCCGTCCTGGGCGTCCACGCCTGGCAGCTCGGCCTCTTCCCGCAGGAGGCCCAGGAGGAGGTGTGGGGCGAGGACCCGGACACCCGGATCTCCTCCGCGTACGCCCCGGTCGGCCGGCTCACCCCGGTCGACGGCGGCTACCGGCTCACCGGCCGGTGGAGCTTCTCCTCCGGCTGCGAACACGCCGACTGGGCGCTGCTCGGCGCCCTCGTCACCGGCGCCCAGGGCCGGCCGGTGGACTTCCTCACCGTGCTCGTGCCCCGCTCCGACTACCGGATCGAGGACATGTGGGACGTGGTCGGGCTGCGCGGCACCGCCAGCAACGACATCCTCGTCGAATCGGCGTTCGTCCCCGCCCACCGGGTGCTCCGCAACTACGAACAGGCCCGCCTCACGGTGCCCGGCCAGCGGATCAACCCGGGGCCGCTCTACCGGCTGCCGTTCGGCGCGGTCTTCACCTGCGCCGTGACCGCCCCGGTGATCGGGGCGGTGTCGGGCGGCTACGCCTCCTACGTGACCCGGATGAAGGAGCGCGTCCGGCTCAGCCTGGGCGGCGGCCGGTTCACCGAGGACCCCTTCGCCCAGGTCGCCATCGCACGGGCCGCCTCCGACATCGACGCCACCGTCCTCCAGATGGACCGCAACCTGCGCGAACTGTACGACCTGGCCTCCGACGGCGCCGAGATCCCCATGGAACTGCGGCTGCGCACCCGGCGCGACCAGGTCCGGGGCACCGAACGGGCCGTCGCCGCGATCGACCTGCTCTTCAAGACCGCCGGCGGCAACGCCCTGCGCCGCGGCAACCCCGTCGAACGCGCCTGGCGCGACGCCCACGCCGGGAGCGTCCACGTCGCCAACGACGTGGAACGCGCCCTGGCCATGTACGGGCGCGGCGCCTTCGGCCTCACCGTCGAGGACAACCTGGTCTGAGCCGGCCGCCCCGCGCGCCTCAGCCCTCCCGGGCGCGGAGCGCCCCGCGTGCCGGGAGCGTGACGGCCAGGAGCGCGAGCCCCACAGCGGCGGCGGCGAAGGACCCGTACACCAGCGGCGGCACGTACGGGGACTCCCCGGTCAGACCGCGCACCATCGGGAACAGGGTGGCCGCCGCGATGGCCGTGCCCAGCGCGAGGCCGGCCGCCGCCACCAGCAGGCCCTCCCAGCGCAGCATGGCCATCACCTGGCGCCGGGTGGCGCCGACGAGCCGGAGCATGCCGAGTTCGCGGCGGCGGTCCAGGACGGTCATCACGAGGGTGTTGACGGCGGCGAGGGCGGCGAAGCCGCCGAGGACCCCGGCCATGGTGTAGTTGGCCCACGCGTTGAGCGCGCGGTCGGTGGTCACCTCGACCGCGTGACCGGAGGCGTCGGTGACGGTCCCCAGAGGGGCGAGCGCCCCGGCGTCCCCGCCGCGCACCAGGAGCGTGGTGGCGAAACCCGACGTGACGTGCCCGGCGAGCGAGGCCCGGTCCATCGTGACGGCCGGGAGCCCGAGGCCCCTGCCGTACACCGCGACGACCTCGGGGCGCGCCCTCGTACCGTCCGGGAGGTACATCGGGAGCCTGTCGCCCACCCCCACCCCCGCCGACCGGGCGAGCATCCGGTCGACGGCGATCCGTCCCCCGCCGATCCGGTCCAGGCTGCCCTCGCGCACATCGAGGTCCTGCACCCGCCCGAGCGCGGCACCGGTTCCGGTGACGCCCTGCGCCGGTGCACCCTGCAACCAGCGGTCACCCCCCGAACCGACGGGCACCAGCACCTGTGTGTCGAGCAGGCCCACGGCGGCCGTCGCACCGGGCACGCGGGCGGCGCGGGCGACGGCGTCGGCGGGCAGCCCGGCGGAGTCGGTGACGACATGGTCGGCCGTCGTTCCCGCCCGCATCTGGTCGGCGGCGACCCGGCTCTCGCTGGTGTGCATGAACGTGAGCGTCGAGGCGAAGGCCGTGGCCAGGACGATCGGGGTGATCGCGGACGCCAGCCGGCGGGCGTTCGTACGGGAGTTGGCGGCGGCGAGCGTGGCCGGGGCGTCACCGCGGGCGTCCAGGGCGAGCCCGAGCAGCGTGGCACAGAGCCGTGCCACCAGCGGGCCCAGCAGGGCGACGGCGAGCATGAACAGCATGACGACACCGAGCGCGGCGTTCGCGGCGTCGTCCCCGGCCGAACGGGCGGCGAAGACGGTGAAGAACGCGCCGCCCACCAGGGCGCCCAGTCCGAGCAGGGTGCGGATCACCCCGGGACGCGTCCGCTCCACGGATGCCTCGGCCAGTGCCCGGCCCGGCTTGATCCGCGCCGGGCGGCGACCGGCCGCCCAGCCGGCGACCAGCGCGGTCACCAGCCCCGCCGAGACGGCGACGACGAGCGGGATCCACGAGACACGCAGGTCCACGGCGTCCGGGACCGCGCCGCGTTCCTTCAACTGCCCGAACCACCAGTGCGCCAGCCCGATCCCCGGCAGACAGCCGATCAGCCCGGCGAGCGGCGCGACGAGCAGCGCCTCGGACGCGACCGCGCGGCGGATCTGGCGCGGTGTGGCCCCGACCGCCCGCAGCAGCGCGAACTCCCGGGCGCGCTGGGCGACGGAGAGGGCGACGGTGCCGGCCATCGTGAAGACGGCGACCAGGGCGGCGATCCCGCCGAACGAACCGCCGAGCCCGGTGAGCGTCTCCTTGGCGTAGGCCAGCCCGCGGTCCTCGACCGCGCCCCGGCCGTCGCCGGTGGTGATCTCGGCCCCGCTGCCGGCGAGCGCCTCGCGCACCCCGGCGGCCAGGGCCGCCCCCTGACCGGGGGAGTCGCCGTCCTTCGCCAGGACGGCGATCGCGTCGGCCTTTCCGGGATGACCGGCCAGCATGGGCGACCGGGCGTCGGAGAACCAGGCGGTCGCCCCCTCGGCGGTCTCGCCCGGACCGGCGGACGCGAGCCCCGAGACGCGGAAGTCCGCCCGCCCGGACGCCGTTTCGAGGGTGACGGTGTCACCGACCCCGGCCTTCACGGTGCGCGCGGCCCGCGCGTCGAGCACGACCTCGTCGGCCCGGGGCGCGGCACCGGAGGTGAGCGCGGTCCCGGTGAACAGGTGCGACCCCCAGCCGTGGCCGGTCAGCGCGCCCTCGCCCAGCCGCACCGGGAAGGTGAGGTCGGGGACCGCCGCGGCGACCCCCGGCACGCGCGCCGCCCGTCCGGCCAGCGCGGTGTCCACCCGGGCCGTGTCCGGCAGCGGGACCGCCGACTCCGACCGGCTGTCACCGCTGCCCGTGACGAGGCGGGCGTACTGGTCCGCGGCGACGACGACCGGCGCTCCCGCGTAGCGCTGGGCCGGAACCGAGGCGCGCACGCCCGTCTCCAGGAGGATGCCGCACGCCGAGACGATCAGCGCCGCCATCATGAGGGCGACGAAGGTCCCCGCGAAGGACGCGGGTTTGAAGCGGACGGCCGCACGGGCCAGTCCGTTGGGGGCGAACCTCATGCCGCGACCCCCGCGAGCGGACCGGGGCGGGGCGTGAGCGCGGCCATGCGCGCCGCGATCCGCTCCGCCGGCGCACGGTCGAGGGACCCGGCCAGCACGCCGTCGGCGAGGAACAGCACGCGGTCGGCCCAGGCGGCAGCCGCCGGGTCGTGGGTGACCATGACGACGGTGGCCCCGAGGCCGTCGACGGCCTGCCGCAGCAGACCGAGGACCTCGGCGGCGGTGACGGTGTCGAGGGCTCCGGTCGGCTCGTCCGCGAAGATCACGTCCGGATCGGTGATCAGGGCGCGGGCGACGGCCACGCGCTGCTGCTGGCCGCCGGAGAGTTCGCCGGGGCGGCGCCGCGCCTTGTCGGCGAGCCCGACCCGCGCGAGGGCGGCGGCCGCCCGGCGCCGGTCCTGGCGCCGTCCGGCCAGGCGCATGGGCAGCAGCACGTTCTGCTCCACCGTGAGCGACGGCAGCAGGTTGAACGCCTGGAAGACGAAACCGACGCGGCTGCGGCGGAGCTCGGTCAGCCGGGTCTCGCCCATGCCGGTGATCTCCGTGCCGCCCAGGCGCACCGAACCCTCCGAAGGCCGGTCCAGCCCGGCGGCGCACTGGAGGAACGTGGACTTGCCCGACCCCGAGGGGCCCATCACCGCCGTGAACGTGCCGCGCGGCAGGACCAGATCGATGCCGGCCAGCGCGTGCACCGCACCGGAGCCGCGCCCGTACCGCCGCCGCACCCCGCGCAGTTCGACGGCGGGGGCCGACGCCTCCCGGGCCTCCGGCCGCTCGTCCGTCCGCCGTCCTTCGCCGTCGCGCTTCCTCATGTCCGTCCTCTCGTGATCCGCCGAGCCGATGACCTCGACGCTACGGATCACGCCGGGCCCGGACCATGGCGACCGCCGGTGGAACAGAGGTGGGGATAACCCCAGGCCGGGGCACCCGCCACCAGCGGCGGTGCCCCGGCCCGGTCCCGGTTCAGCGCCCCGTCAGCGCCCGGTCGACCAGCCGCCGCCCGGCCGCGTCCTGGGCGTCCTGCGCCGGATCGCCCATGCGCAGGGTGAAGACCGCACAGGCCGCGGCCCGCGACCCGTCCGGCGTCACCCCGCTCTCGGACACCGTCCCCAGATGCGTACCGCCGTGGAACCAGACGCCCTCGCGGCTGCCCGCCACCGGGCGCCAGGCGATGCCCAGCCCGTAGCGGACCCCGGGCACCCCGATCCAGTCGCCGGCGGGCACCGTCTTCTTCATCGCGGAGAGCTGGGCCGGGCCCAGCAGCCGGCCGCCCATCAGCGCGCGCAGAAAGGCGGTGTGGTCACGGGTGGTGCCGATCACCCCGCCGTCCGCCCCTCCGCCGGACGCCAGGGTCGTGTCGGTGGGCCCGCCGGCGTCCGGGAACCAGGTGTACGCGGTGGCGGTGGGCTGCGGGACGTACGGCGAGGTGCCCGGGGTCAGGGTGTGGCGCAGGCCCAGCGGACCGATGATCCGGTCGTACAGCTCCTCGGTCCAGGAACGGCCCGTCACCCGCTCGACGATCAATCCGGCCACCACGTAGTTGGTGTTGGAGTACCCGAAGCGCCGCTCCCGTTCGGGGTGCGCGGCGTCCGGCAGCCAGAGCGGGGGCCGGGACACGGCCGCCTCCACCTGCTCCTCGGGGGCGGTGTACCGGAAGCGGGCGCGGCGGTAGCCCTCCGGGGTGAAGGCGTCGGCCGCGTCGGGGGAGACGGCGAGGTAGTCGTTGAGCCCGCTGGTCTGCCGCAGCAGATGCGCCACGGTGATCCGGCGGCCGTCGTTGCCCGCGCCCCGCACCGCGCCGGGCAGCCACCGTTCGACGGTGTCGGTGAGCGCGAGGCGTCCCTCCGCGACCAGCTGGAGGACCAGCACGGCCGTGTACGTCTTGGTGTCGCTGCCGAGGCGGTAGTACGCGTCCCTGGGCACCGGGCGCGCCGGTCCGGACAGATCGGCGTGTCCCGCCCGTGCCGTCGTCCGGCCGTTCGCGTCCCGCACCTCGGCGAGGACGGCGGTGGCCCCGGTGGCCAGGAGGGCGTCCACGTCGTGCTGGAGGCGGCTTCGCGCACCGGCGCCCCCGCGCCGCCCGCTCGCGGCGGCCGGGGCGGCGGACGCCCCGGTGAGCAGGGCGGCCGCGCCGGCCAGGCTTCCGCGTCGGCTGATCACCGGACCACCCCGGTCCGGGGGCAGACCGTGTCGGCGGCGGGGAGCGTGCCGTCGCGCAGATAGGCGACGACGGCCCGGTCGGCGCAGGGGACGGGCGTCAGTCCGTCGAGCCCCCGGCCGAACACGCCGTGGGACCGGATGTCCGCCGTGACCAGCCGTGAACCGGTCAGCCGGCGGTGGAGGGCCAGCGCCCCTTCGTACGGGACGTTGTTGTCGTACCGCGCCTGGAGCATCAGCACGTCCACGTCGTTGCCGATCACCGTGGCGGGCTCGCGGGAGGTGCTGGTCCAGAAGGCGCACGGTGCGGTCATCCCGTTGACGAGCGGTCCGAACACGGGCTGGTCCGCCCGGCTGCGTTCCATGTTCCGCCAGTACGTCTCCGGGTCCTTCGGCCAGCCCCCGGCGGGCCAGCCCCGGTCACCGCACATGAAGAGCGCCCCGCCCAGCATGCTGTCCGCCAGATCGGGCGAGGAGAGCAGACCGAGCATCGCGGCGAGGTCCGGTCCGGGCTCGACCGGCCGGCCCGCCGCGGCGTCGGCCAGATCGCGGACCGTGGAGGCGAGCGCCGGGTCGTACTCCGTGTGCTGGACGAACTGCCTCAGCACCAGGCGCACCAGCGGTGCCGTCAGGGGCACGCCGGAGACCACGACCGGCCGGCGCTCCGCCCCGTCCAGCAGCCGCTGGACCCGGGCGCGGACCTCGGCGGGCGTGGTGCCGAGCCGGTAGTCCGCGTCGTGCCGGGCGGTCCACGCGGCCCAGTCGCCCAGCCCCTCTTCGAGGGGGCGGCCAGCCCGCTGGAACAGCTCGTACTGGGTGGCGGCGGGGTCCGTCGACGAGTCCAGGACGATCCGGTCCGCGCGGCGGGGGAACATCTGGGTGTAGACGGCGCCGAGATCGGCGCCGTAGGAGACGCCGTAGTACGAGAGCCGGCGCTCGCCCAGCGCGGCGCGGATCGCGTCCATGTCACGGGCGACGTTTCGGGTGGTGGCGTGCGGCAGGAGCCGGGCGTTGTCGCCGTGCTCGCGGCAGCGGCGCGCGGTGTCGCGGGCGTCCCGCACGGACCGGTCGAACTCGGCGCGCCGGGTCGTGGTGGGCCCGGGGGCGGGCGCGGGAGCGGCGGGGGCGCAGGTGACGGGAGTGGACTCGCCGAGGAAGCGGGGATCGAAGCCGATCAGATCGTAGTTCTCGGCCGCGCTCCCCAACGCGGACCGCAGATAAAGGGTGTTGGCCAGGCCCGTGCCGCCGGGGCCGCCCGGGTTGGACAGCAGGATGCCCCGGCGCTTCCCGGGCGCCCCCGTTGCCGGGATGCGAGAGACGGCGATCCGGATCGTCGGACCGCCGGGGTCGGCGTGGTCGAGAGGCACGGTCACCATCGTGCACAGGGCGCCCGCGTCCCGCAGCTCCGTCTGCCGCGGTGAACAGGGCCCCCAGACCGGGGACGGGCGGACCGGTTCGGCGGACACGGCGGACGCGGGGAGACCGCCCGCGAGTAAACAGGCCAGGCCGAGGCCCAGGGTGGCCGGACGGATGACGCGCATCGTGCTCCTCGGATCGGGTGGGAGATACGCGCACGACGCTAGGAGCCCGGGTGGCCCGTCACCATCGGGCCATCCGGTCGGCTCGACCGGGGGAAACCCCCCCTACGGGCCCGGTCCGGGCCGGCGGTTACCGCGCCCCGTCGGCCCCTCCGGCCGCCAGATAGCGGGCCGGGAACTCCCCGCCGCCGTGCACCGCGAGGTCCGCCCCGGTGATGTACGCGGCCAGTCCGCCCGCCAGGAACAGGCAGGCGCCCGCCACGTCGCCCGGCACCGCCATCCGCTCCATCGGGATCACCGCCGCCACCGCGGCCCCGCCGTCCGCGCCGTAGACCGACGCGGCGCTCTCGGTGCGGATCAGCCCCGTGGTGATGTGGTTGACCCGGATCGCCGGGGCCCATTCCAGGGCCAGGGCCTTGGTGAGGGCCAGCAGCCCGGCCTTGGCGGCGGTGTACGCGGCGGTGCCGGGCTGCGGGTCGTGGGCGGAGACGCTGCCGATGTTGATGACGCAGCCCCCGCCGTCCTGACCGGCCATCACCCGGTGGGCCGCCTGCGCCACATGGAACGGGGCCAGGAGGTTGAGCGCGACGATCTTCTCCACGAAGCGCGGCGAGACGGTGGCCGCGTCGGCGTCGGGGGAGCCGCCCGCGTTGTTGACGAGCACGTCGAGGCGTCCGAAACGCTCCACGGTCGCCTCCACCAGCGCGCCGGCCGCCTCCGGATCGCGCACGTCGGCCGGTACGTAGACGGCGCTCCGCCCGGCCGCGCCGGGCAGGGTCCCGGGGGCGGAGCGCCCGCACACGACCACGTCCGCGCCCGCCGCGAGGAACGCCTCGGCGATGGTGGCACCGATGCCCTTGGTGCCGCCGGTGACCAGGACGACGCGCCCGGTGAAGTCCAGAGGGGTGCCGATGTCCATGGTGATTCAGCCTTTCTGTGGTGAACCGGGGCAGGCGTCAGCGTGCCGCGACGAGTCCGAGCCCGGCGGCGAGCCGGGCGCGGTGGAGGGCGGGCGGGCCGAACAGTTCGCCGGTCCCGTGCGCCCGCTTGAAGTAGCGGTGGGCGTCGTGCTCCCAGGTGATCCCGATCCCGCCGTGCAGCTGGATCGTCTCGCCGGCCACCGCCGAGAACGCCTCGGAGCACACGGACTTCGCGACGGCGGCGGCACGCGGCAGCGCATCCGGGTCCCGGTCGGCGGCGAACGCGGCACCGAGCGCGGCCGAACGCGCCGACTCCACCAGGACATAGGCGTCGGCCAGCCGGTGCTTGACGGCCTGGAAGGAACCGATGGGCCGGCCGAACTGCACCCGGTCCCGCGCATGGGCGACGGTGAGTTCGAGACAGGCCTCCGCCGCCCCCACCTGCTCCGCCGCCAGGGCCGTGCACGCCAGGTCCCGTACGTGCTCCAGGACCCGCCCGCCCCCGCCGTCCGTGCCCAGCAGCCGCGCCCGGGCCCCGTCCAGCACCCAACGCGCCAGCGCCCGGGTGGAGTCCATGGGGACGACGGGCTCCCGGCGCACCCCGTCGGTGCCGGGCGCCACCTCGTAGAGCGATACCCCGGCCCCGGTCCGGGCGGCGACCAGGAGCACATCGGTCTCCGGCCGGTCCAGGACGTACTCCTTCGCCCCGGTCAGCCGCCACTCCCCGTCCGGCCCCGGCACCGCCGAGGCCCGGACCGCCCCGGTCTCCCAGGAACCCCCCTCCGCCCACGCCAGGGCGCCCACCGAGGTGCCGTCCGCGAGTCCCGGCAGCAGCCGCGCGCACGCCGCCCCGTCCCCGGAGGCCAGCAGCGCCCCCGCCGTGAGGACCGCCGAGCCCAGGAGGGGCAGCGGGCTCAGGCTCCGGCCCAGCTCCTCCATCAGGACGTGGACGTCCCGGGCGCCGCCGCCCGCCCCGCCGTACTCCTCGGGCACGGCCAGTCCCGCCGCCCCGATCTGCCGGGCCAGCGGCTTCCAGGCGGCGTCGCCCGGATGCCGCTCCAGAACCGCGCGCACGGCCGCGCGCAGTTCGTCCTGCTCCTGCGTCAGTCTCATCGGACTGCTCCCTTCGGCATGCGGGTCAGACGGCCAGGACGCGGGCCCGGCACGCGGCCGGAGTGCCCCAGGCGTCGCGCAGCGGCCGGGCCTTGCGGATCCACAGCGACAGATCGAGTTCCTCGGTGTAGCCCACGGCGCCGTGCAACTGGAGCGCGGTGCGGGCCGCGCCGTACGCGGCCTCGCCCGCCGTGACCTTGGCGGCGGCGACGTCCCGTCCGGCGTCCGGGTCCCCGCCGGCCAGCGCCAGCGCGGCCCCCCGCACCAGCGGCTCGGCGAACTCCAGCGCCAGCAGCGTGTCCGCCAGCCGGTGCTTGACCGCCTGGAACGAACCGATCGCCACGCCGAACTGGGTGCGCCCGGTGACATAGGCGACCGTACGGTCCAGCAGGGCCCGGCCGAGCCCCAGGCACTGGGCGGCCGTGGCCAGCGCGGCGACGTCGGCCGCGTGCGCGGCGGCGGCCGCCACCGCCGGACCGGCGGCCAGGACCGTGCCGCCCGTGGGCCGGGCGAGCCGCCGCGCGGGATCGGCCGAGGGCTGTACGGGCCCCGCCCCCTCGGCCAGGAGCAGGGTGTCGCCGTCCACCACGAGGACGGTGTCCGCGGCGTCGGCGTCCAGGGCGAACGGGCCGGGCCCGGCCGGGCGCAGCGTGACCAGCGAGGTGCCCGCCGCGATCCCGGGCAGCCGCGCGGCGGCCTCGCCGTCGTCGCCGAGCCTGTCCAGCAGGGCGGCGGCGGCCACCGTCTCGACCAGCGGCCCGGGCACGGCGTGCCGTCCCAGCACCTCGAAGGCGAGGGCCAGTTCGACGGGGAGGGGTCCGAACCCGTCGTACTTCTCGGGCACGGCCAGTGCGAACACCCCCGCCTCGGCCAGCCTGGCCCACAGCTCCCGTCCCGGTGCGTGGTCGCCGGCGGCCCAGGACCGGATCACGGCCGGGGTGCCGGCGGAGGTCAGCAGGGCGTCGAGGGAGCGGGTGAACTCCCGCTGCTCGGCGTCGGGGAAGAAGCGCATCACCGGCGTCCCTTCGGCAGGCCGAGCAGCCGCTCGGCGATGATGTCGCGCTGGATCTCGTTGGTTCCGGCGTAGACGGGCCCGGCCAGGGAGAAGGTGTAGCCCTCCGCCCAGGCGCCGCCGGCGGGCGATTCGGCGGCGTGGTCGGCGAGTTCGCCGTGGGGGCCGAGGAGATCGAGCGCCGTTTCGTGCAGCGCGATGTCCAGCTCCGACCAGTAGATCTTGTTGAGGCTGGAGGCGGCCCCGGCGGGCCCGCCCTCGCCGTGCAGCACCTGGGAGACGCCCGCGTAGGAGAACAGCCGGTAGGCGCGTGCCCCGATCACCGCGTCCGCGACGCGGTCGCGCAGCGCCGTGTCCGCGGGGTCGCCGTGCGCGTGCCACAGGGCGGTGAGCCGTTCGGCGGCGGCGGTGAACCGGCCGGGGCTGCGCAGGGTCAGCCCGCGTTCGTTGCCGGTGGTGCTCATCGCCACCCGCCAGCCCTGGCCGGGCTCTCCGATGACGTCCTCGTCGGGGACGAACACCTCGTCCAGGAAGAGTTCGGCGAAGGCCGGTTTGCCGTCGAGCCGGCCGATCGGCCGGACCGTCACCCCCTCGGCGTCCAGCGGGAACATCAGATACGTCAGCCCCCGGTGCGGCTTGTCCGCGTCCGGGTCGCTGCGGAAGAGGCCGAAGGCCCGGTCCGCGAAGGCGGCCCGGGACGACCAGGTCTTCTGGCCGCTCAGCAGCCAGCCGCCCTCCGTCCGCACCGCGCGCGACCTCAGCGAGGCCAGGTCCGACCCGGACTCCGGCTCGGACCATGCCTGGGCCCAGATGACCTCGCCGCGCGCCATCGGGGGCAGCACCCGGGCGCGCTGTTCGGCGGTGCCGTGCTCGAAGAGCGTCGGGGCGAGCAGGTTGATGCCGTTCTGGCTGACCCGTCCGGGGGCGCCGGCCGCGTAGTACTCCTCCTCGAAGATCATCCAGTGCAGCAGGGAGCTGTCGCGCCCGCCGAACTCCCGCGGCCAGGAGACCACCGACCAGTGGTCGGCGGACAGCACGCCCTCCCAGGCCCGGTGGGCGGCGAAGCCCTCGGCGGTCTCCAGGGACGGCAGGGGGGCGGCCGGCACGTGGGCGGCCAGCCAGGTTCGTACCTCGGAGCGGAACGCCTCGTCGGCCGCGTCGAATGCCAGGTCCATCAGCCGCCCGCCTTCTTCATCGCCCGGATGTCCATGCCGCCGAGCGCGTCGGGCGCGGTCTCGGCGTTGTGCGCGTGGGCCAGGTGGTGCAGCCCGAACACCGAGTCCATGCCGGTGTGCAGGCCCTGGAGGTCCTCGGCCTGGTTGACGGCGCGCTTGGTGAGGGCGAGGCCCATGCGCGGCATCTTGGCGATGCGCAGGGCCAGTTCCTCGGTGTGACCGGCCAGTTCGGACCGGGGCACCACCCGGTTGACCATGCCCACCTCGTAGGCGCGCCGGGCGCTCATCCGGTCCCCGGTGAACAGGAACTCCTTGGCGATGCGCGGGGGCATCACCCACGGGTGGGCGAAGTACTCGACGCCGGGGATGCCCATGCGGACCACCGGATCGGCGAAGAACGCGTCCTCCGAGGCCACGATCAGATCGCAGACCCAGGCCAGCATCAGCCCGCCGGCCACACACGCGCCCTGGACGGAGGCGATGAGCGGCTTGGGCAGGTCGCGCCAGCGCCGGCACATGCCGAGATAGACCTCCGACTCCCGGGCGAAGCGGCTCTCCGCGCCCTCCTTGTCGGAGTGGTCCCACCACAGGCCCGCCCGGCGTTCGAACGGCAGGTGCGCGTCGCGTTCGGGGGTGCCGATGTCGTGGCCGGCGGAGAAGTGCTCGCCGGCACCGGCCAGGACGACGGCCTTCACCTCGCCGTCGTCGGCCGCGCGGTAGAACGCCCGGTCCAGGGCGTAGGTCATCGCGGAGTTCTGCGCGTTGCGGTACGCGGGCCGGTTCATGGTCACGATCGCGACCGGGCCCCGCTTCTCGTAGCGCACCGGTTCGTCGGGGGCAGCGGACATCGGCCCCTCCTTCCCTAACAAGTGTTTGGTAGATTAACGTACCCCCATGAGCAGCGTCGAGGAGTTCCGCACCGAGATCCGCGGCTGGCTGGCCGCCCACCTCACGGGCCCCTTCGCGGGCCTGCGCGGCCGCGGCGGCCCCGGCCGCGAGCACGAGGCATTCGCCGAACGGCTCGCCTGGGAACGGCACATGGCGGCCGAGGGCTGGACCTGCGTGGGCTGGCCCGAGGAGTACGGCGGCCGGGGCGCCACCATCGAGCAGCAGGTCGCCTTCCACGAGGAGTACGCCCTCGCCGACGCGCCCGCCCGCGTCAACCACATCGGGGAGCAGCTCCTCGGACCCACCCTGGTGGCCTTCGGCACCCCCGAGCAGCGGGCCAGGTTCCTGCCGCCGATCGTCGCCGCGGAGGAGCTGTGGTGCCAGGGCTACAGCGAGCCCGACGCGGGCTCCGACCTCGCCAACGTGCGCACGAGGGCCGAACGGGACGGCGACGACTGGGTCGTCACCGGACAGAAGATCTGGACCTCACTGGCCCACGAGTCCCAGTGGTGCTTCGTCGTCGCCCGGACCCAACCCGGATCGGTCCGCCACGCCGGGCTCTCCTATCTGCTGGTCCCGCTCGACCAGGAGGGCGTCGAGGTCCGCCCGATCCAGCAGCTCACCGGCACCTCCGAGTTCAACGAGGTGTTCTTCGACCGGGCCCGCACCCCCGCGGACCACGTCGTCGGGGCGCCGGGCGACGGCTGGAAGGTCGCCATGGCCACCCTCGGCTTCGAACGCGGCGTCTCCACACTGGGCCAGCAGGTCGGCTTCCGGCGCGAACTGGAGACCCTGATCGCCCTGGCCCGCCGCAACGGCGCCGCCGACGACCCGCTGATCCGGGACCGCCTGGCCCGCGCCTGGACCGGTCTGGAGACCATCCGCTGCAACGCCCTGCGCATGCTCGACGGCGTCGCGGCCGGAGCTCCCGGCCCCGAGGCGTCCATCGGCAAGATCTTCTGGGCAACCTGGCACCGCGAACTCGGCGAACTGGCCATGGCCGTTCTCGGCGCCGGCGGCATGACCGCCCCGGCCGCCCCGTACGAACTGGACGACTGGCAGCGGCTGTTCCTCTTCTCCCGCTCCGACACCATCTACGCCGGATCCAACGAGATCCAGCGCAACATCATCGCCGAGCGCGTCCTCGGCCTGCCCAAGGAGATCCGCCCGTGACCACCCCGCCGCCCTATGTGCCGGGCCACTCCCTGCTGGACGGACGCACCGCGGTGATCACCGCCGCCGCGGGCGCCGGAATCGGCGGGGCCACCGCCCGGAAGTTCCTGGAGGAGGGCGCCCGGGTCGTCCTCTCCGACGCCCACGCGCGCCGCCTCGCCCAGAGCGCCGACGCGCTCGCCGAGGAGTTCGGCGCGGACCGCGTCGCCGCGCTGGCCTGCGACGTCACCGACCAGGACCAGGTCGACGCGCTGTTCGCCCTCACCGCCGAACGCCACGGCGGCCTCGACATCGTCGTCAACAACGCCGGACTCGGCGGCACCGCCGACCTCGTCGACATGACCGACGAGGAGTGGACGAAGGTCCTCGACGTCACCCTGAACGGCACCTTCCGCTGCACCCGCACCGCCCTGCGCCACTTCAGGGAGCGCGCCGCCGGAGGTGTCGTCGTCAACAACGCCTCCGTCATCGGCTGGCGCGCCCAGCGCGGCCAGGCCCACTACGCCGCCGCCAAGGCGGGCGTCATGGCCCTGACCCGCTGTGCCGCCCTGGAGGCCGCCGACTTCGGCGTCCGCGTCAACGCCGTCGCCCCGAGCCTGGCCATGCACCCCCACCTGGTGAAGGTCACCACCCCCGAACTCCTCGACGAACTCACCGCACGCGAGGCCTTCGGCCGCTACGCCGAGCCCTGGGAGATCGCCAACGTCATCGTCTTCCTGGCCAGCGGCTACTCCTCGTACATGACGGGGGAGACCGTCTCCGTCAGCAGCCAGAGGGCGTGACGGCGATCACCCCGACCCCCAACGCCGAGCGACGCGCCGAACTCCTCGCCACCGCCGCCGGGGTGTTCGCCGCCCAGGGGTACAACGCCACGACCGTCCGCCGCATCGCGGACGAGGCCGGCCTGCTCGCGGGCAGCCTCTACTACCACTTCGACTCCAAGGAGTCGATGCTCGACGAGATCCTCACGGCGTTCCTGGACGAGCTGTGGGCCGGCTACGACACCGTGCTCGCCGCCCGGCTCGGCCCGACCGAGACGATCGCGGGGCTCGTCACCCAGTCCTTCCGCCAGATCGACCGGCACGGGCCCGCGGTCGCGATCTACCAGAAGGAGTTCCGGCACCTGGCCGCGCAGCCGCGCTTCGCCCATCTCGCCGACTCCCGGCAGAAGTTCGAGAACGCCTGGCTGCGCACCCTGGAGCGCGGCGTGGCCGCACGCGCCTTCCGCGCCGATCTCGACGTCCGGCTCGTCTACCGCTTCGTGCGCGACACCGTCTGGGTCGCCGCCTCCTGGTACCGCCCCGGCGGCACCCACAGCCCGGAGGAGATCGCCCGGCAGTACCTGTCGATGGTCCTCTCCGGCATCACCACCCGCACCTGATCCCCCTCTCTCATCCAAGGAGCAGCAGTCATGGCCGAGGCCTACATCGTCGAAGCCGTCCGCACCCCGGTCGGCCGCCGCAAGGGCGGCCTGTCCGCCGTCCACCCCGCCGACCTCGGTGCCCACGTCATCACCGCGCTGGTCGAGCGCTCCGGCATCGACCCGGCCGCCGTCGACGACGTCGTCTTCGGCTGCCTGGACACCGTCGGCCCGCAGGCCGGCGACATCGCCCGCACCGCGTGGCTCGCCGCGGGCCTGCCCGAGGAGGTGCCCGGCACCACCGTCGACCGGCAGTGCGGCTCCTCCCAGCAGGCCGTCCACTTCGCCGCCCAGGGCGTCCTGTCCGGCACCCAGGACCTGGTCGTCGCCGGCGGCACCCAGAACATGTCGATGATCCCCATCGCCTTCGCCAGCCGTCAGGCCGCCGAACCCCTCGGCCTCACCGAGGGCCCGTACGCAGGCTCCGAGGGCTGGCGGGCCCGCTACGGCGACGCCCCCGTCAACCAGTTCCACGGCGCCGAGCTGATCGCCGAGCAGTGGGGAATCAGCCGCGAGGACATGGAGCACTTCGCCCTGCGCTCCCACCAGAGGGCGCTGCGCGCCATCGACGAAGGCCGCTTCGCCCGGGAGACCGTCGCCTACGGGGACGTCACCGTGGACGAGGGCCCGCGCCGCGACACCTCCCTGGAGAAGATGGCCGGACTCAAGCCCGTGGTGGAGGGCGGCCGGCTCACCGCGGGCGTCTCCTCCCAGGTCTCCGACGGCGCCTCGGCGCTGCTCATCGCCTCCGAGCGGGCCGTCGCCGAGCACGGGCTGACGCCCCGGGCCCGCATCCACCATCTCTCGGTGCGCGGCGAGGACCCGATCCGGATGCTGTCGGCGCCCATCCCGGCGACGGCGTACGCGCTGAAGAAGGCCAGGATGTCCATCGACGACATGGACCTGGTGGAGATCAACGAGGCGTTCGCGCCCGTGGTGCTGGCCTGGCTGAAGGAGACCGGCGCCGATCCGGAGAAGGTCAACGTCAACGGCGGCGCCATCGCGCTCGGCCACCCGCTCGGCGCCACCGGCACCAAGCTGATGACCACGCTCCTGCACGAACTGGAGCGCACCGGCGGTCGCTACGGCCTCCAGACCATGTGCGAGGGCGGCGGCCAGGCCAACGTCACCATCATCGAGCGACTCTGAAGAGCCTGCCGGGAGCGCGCCGGGAAACGCTGAATGCGCCCCGCGCACTACCCTCCATTCGATGAAGGAAATGCGCATTTCCCCTGGTCAGGGACTTACCGGAGAGTTCTGAATTCATCATTCAATTGAATGGAGAACTCCCTGGGCGGGGCCTCTCGGTTTGCGGAGGCGCATTCCGTGGATTCCACTCGGAACGTACGGCAACCCCCATTTCCTACAGGACGGGGCATCACCATGTACACCACGGAAACCACTGCCACCGACATCGAGCTGGACCTCGACGAGGCGCTCAACCCGGGCGAGGCCGAGGGCTTCTACCGGGACTCGCGCGAGTGCGCGTACCTCGCCCTCCTGGGCGGCGGCTCCGCGCTGCTCCTCTCGCCTCCGACCCCGCGCCCGAAGAAGGGCTAGTCGGCAGGCCATGGACCAGTCACATGCTCCGTCTCCCCTCGCGGGCGCCGTGCATGACCTGGCAACAGAGGTGGTCCTCGCTCTTCGGAGCGGGGACCACCTCGCCACGGTGTGCGGCGCGGCGGGGATCGACGAGGACGACCGGACGGGAATCGCCGCGGTACGCGTCATCGGTGCCGATCTGCTGCTGCCCAGCGTGCTCCACGGGCGCCATCCGCATCCGGGCGACGTCGCCCTCCTCCACCGCGCCGTGCGGGATTTCCCGCCCCGGCCCGACGCCTCGGACGCCGCGATGTGGAGCCACTGGGGCATGGTGTCCGCCCTGCACCGGACGGCGCCGGCCGCCGTCGGCGCGGGCCGGGCGCCGCTCGCGGCCGCCCCGGCCGAGGAACCGGACGCGGCCTGGCTCGAAGGCGCCCCGTGGCAGTCCTTCACCCATCAGCTCTCCGTCCTCGCCCCGCTCGCCGTGCCCGCCGCCTCGTCGGCCGTGCACCGTGCCGCGGCCCACCGGGTCGTCGACCTGTCCCGGGGCTTCGTCCGCGCGGTCCGCCGGCGCGACTGGCTCCAGGCCGCCGGAACCGGCCGCTGGCTGGCCGCACTCGACGGCCGCCCGGACAGTCTGGGCCTGGACCGGGGACTCGACTTCGTCGAACTCATGGGCGGTACGGACCCCCGTGTCGCCCTGCACGTCCGGGCGGCCCGGCTGATGGCCGAGGGACGGCACCGGTGACGGCACCGGCGGCCACCGCACCCGGCGCCACGGCGGGCGCGGCCCTGTCCGTCCTGCCCGGCGTGCTGCGCGGGGCGCTCGGCTGGACCGACGCCCACCGCAGCGGCTTCGTGCTCCCGCCGGACGTGCTGGAACCGCACACCAAGGTCGACCACACCCTCAAACCCCTGGGCGAACTGGCCCAGCTCTGCTCGACCGTGTGCCGCAGCACCGACCCGGACACGCCGGAACACCGCACGGCCCGGGACCTCGTCGCGTTCGCGTGGGACCAGGTGCGCGCGGGCGGTCTGCTCCTGGACCTGCTGCGCGCCGAGCCCTTCGCCGCGTACCCGTACGAGATCTACGCGGCCTTCGCCGGACAGGGACTGCGCAACGAGCGCTTCGAGGCCCTGGCCGGGACCCTCGCCGCGACCCGGGGGTGGGCCCGCACCGAGCAGCAGGCCAACCGGGAGCTGGGACTCATCAACTCGGAGGTGCGGGTCGGCGACGCGCCGCACGCCGACGCCGGCGAGGTGCTCGCGCGGACCTGGCTGGGCGGGCTCAGCGAACCCTGGATGTTCGAGGGGCCCTCCGGCTACGCGCTGACCCACACGGTCTTCCACGTCACCGACTGGTGCTGCTTCCCCGAGTGGATGCCCGCGGACATCGACGCCTATCTGCGCGCCTGGCTGCCGCCCTGGACCGACGGCTGCCTGGAGAGCCTCCAGTGGGACCTGACGGGCGAACTGCTCGCGGTCGCCGCGGCGCTGCCGGGCCCGCCGCCCGCCGATCTGCTGGACGCGGCCTGGCCCGCGCTCGCCGCCGCGCAGGCCCCGGGCGGCTCGGTGCCCGAGACGGGCCCCACGGCCGATCCGGCGGACGGGGACCCCGACCCGTACCCCTTCCTCGCCTGCTACCACTCCACCCTGGTCACGGCGTTCGCCGCCGCGCTGTGCCTGCGCCGGCTGACCGGTCGCCGGGTCTCCGCATGAGCCGTACGAAGGGAATCGCCGCATGAACGGCATCCAGCAGATCCACGACGTCGGCGCGCGGGCCCTGGAATGGCTGTACACGCACCGGTCCGGATTCCGCCTGGACGACGACCCGCCTCCCGAGGTGGGCGTCCTGGACCGGTTCAAGCCGCTGGGCGAACTGGCGCTCATCAGCAAGGTCATCTTCCGCGAGGGCGTCGCCGGCTCCCGCCAGGCCGAGCTGGCCCGCAAGCTCCTCGACCACGCCTGGCACGAACTGCTGGGATCCGGAAGCCGCCTCCTCGACGGTCAGCGGCGCGAACCGCTCTGCCCGGTCCCGATGGAGGTCTACGTACCGTTCCGGGAACTCGGCTACGAGGCACCGCCCCTGGAGGCGGCCGTCCGGCTGAACCACCGGCTGACCAGCTGGGGCGCGCTGGAGGTGGTGCCGGTGCGCCGGCTCGGACTCAGCGCCATGGAGCGCCGCTTCGGCCTGGAGCCCAGCATGCCGGCCGACGAGGCGTTCCGGCGCACCTGGCTGTCCCGGCAGCCCGAGCCCTGGACGGTCGAGGGGAACATCGGCTACGACATCACCCACACCGTCTTCCACCTGACCGACTGGGGCGCCGAACCCGCCGGGCTCCCCGCCGAGGTGGCGGACTACCTCGCCCTCTGGCTGCCGGTGTGGCTCGACGACTGGCTCGACCTGGGACGGTGGGACCTGCTGGGCGAACTGCTCGTCGTGGACGCGTGCCTCCCCGAGCCCACCCTCGACCCGGCGGCCTGGGCGGGATTCGCCGCGGCCCAGCAGCCCGACGGGGCGATGCCGGTGATGGGCGAGATGCCGGAGGGCGACGAGGAGTCCGTCTTCGACCTCGTCTACCATCCGACGCTGGTCGCCGCGTTCGCCTCCGCGCTGGCCCTGTCCCGCGCCCTGTCGGACCTCTCCGCGCCGGCCCCGGCGTGACGGCCCCGCAGGAGCTCCGCCGGACCCCGGCCGGTCCGCACCCGGACGACGGCGAGCGGGCCCGCCTGCTGGCGGACGCCGCCCGGACCATCGACGCGCCCGGCCTCGTGATCGCGCTCAGCGACCGGGGCCGGCGCACCTACCGGCTCGACGCGGGCGTACGGCCGGACGACGCGCCCCGCTACGAACTGGGCTCCGCCTCCAAGCCCTTCACCGGGCTGCTCCTGGCCGCCCTCGTCGCCGCGGGCCGGGTGCGGTACGAGGACCGGGCGGCCGACCTGCTGGCCCCCGGGCATCCGGTGCACCCCTCGGTGCGCGCGATCACCCTGCGCCATCTGATCACCCACACCTCGGGACTCCCCGGGCTGCCGGCCGACTTCTATCCGCAGGCGCTGCCCCGGTGGTCGACGGCGCCCTACAGCCGCTACCCGGCCGAGCGCGTCGTCCGCGCGTTCCTGCGCGCCCGCCCGCGCCACCGTCCGGGCACCCGCTGGCACTACTCGAACTTCGCCGTCTCCGTACTCGGCCACACCCTGGCCGCCGCGACCGGTACGCCCTGGGAGGCGCTGCTCCGGCGAGAGGTGCTGGACCCGCTCGGACTGCACGGCACCCGGCTGCGGCCGGGACCCCCGCCCGGTGACGCGGTGGGACACCGGCGCGACGGCACACCGCTGCCCGCGCTGGACACCGGAGGCTTCCCCGCCGCCGGAGCGGTCCGCGCGGCACCCGCGGACCTGCTGACCTTCCTGGAGGCCCACCTTCCGGGTAACGCGGCGCCCACGCCCGCGCTGGCCACCGCGTTCACGGACGTACGGCGGCCGCTGCTGCGGCGCGGGCTGGGGCACGCCCATACGCACACGCTCACCTGGTTCCGCCACCCGTCACCGCGCGGACCGGTCTGCTTCCACGCGGGAGCCACGCTCGGACAGCAGATGTTCCTCGGCTTCCGCCCCGACACCGGGACCGCCCTCGCGGCCATGTGCGCCCGGCGCGTCCACCGGACGGACCCCTTCGTCGCGACGGTCCACGCACTGCTGACGGAGAGGCTCTGACGTTCCGCGCGGAGGCGGGGCGGTCCGAAGGGATCCGGACCGCCCCCGGGCCGTGTGCGGGAGGTCAGTCGGCCCCGGGCAGCTCCTTCAGGACCGCCCGCGCCTCGGCCATGACGCGCTCCACCAGCTCCGCGCACGAGGGCAGGTCCTCGATCAGCCCGGCCACCTGTCCCGAGGCCATCACGCCGATGTCGGTGCGGCCCTCCACCAGCGACGCCTTGAGCAGCATCGGGGTGTTGGCCGCCAGCAGCACCTGGCTCCAGGTCAGCTCCTTGCCGTGCTTCATCGCCAGACCGTCCCGGACCAGCTGCGGCCAGCTCGCCCCGGACTCCTTACGGAACGCCGAGGCGTGCCGTACCGCGCGGAGCAGGGACGAGACCCGGCCCGCGCGCTCCAGCGAGTCGACCATCGCGGTGCGCAGCATCCGGTGCGGCAGTCCGTCCACCCGGTCGGTGACCGTGACGTCTTTGACGGTGGCCGCCAGGTACTTCGCCTTCACCGCGTCCGGGACGGTGCTGTCGGAGGTCAGCAGGAAGCGCGTGCCCATGCCGATCCCGGCCGCCCCGAAGGCCAGCGCGGCGACCAGCCCGCGGCCGTCGCGGAAGCCGCCCGCCGCGATCACCGGGATCCCCACGGCGTCGACCACCTGGGGGAGCAGCACCGTGGTGGCCACCTCGCCGGTGTGCCCGCCGCCCTCGCCGCCCTGCACCATCACCGCGTCCGCGCCCCACGCGGCGACCTTCTCCGCGTGCCGGCGCGCCCCCACCGAGGGGATGACGACGACGCCGGCGTCCTTGAGCCGCGCGATCAGCTCCTTGGAGGGGGCGAGGGCGAAGGACGCCACCCGCACGCCTTCCTCGACGATGATCCGCACCCGTTCGCCCGCGTCCCCGGCGTCCGCCCGCAGGTTCACGCCGAACGGCGCGTCCGTACGGGACTTCACCTCCCGGACCGCCGCGCGCAACTGCTCGACGGTCATCGTCGCGGAGGCCAGGATGCCGAGCGCGCCCGCGTTCGCGGAGGCCGACACCAGCCGGGGACCGGCCACCCATCCCATCCCCGTCTGCACGATCGGGTACCGCACCCCGACCAGTTCGGTGAGCGCGGTCGGCAGCGGAGCCGTCGCGGTCACGCCGGGACCTCGCGCTCGCGCAGCCCCGCGGGGTCGATGACCTCGCGGATCAGCCGCAGCTCCGCCTCGGTGGGGTCCCGGGTGAAGGGCACCTCGTCGGGGACGGTGAGGGCGAATCCGGTGGCCTCGGTGACCTGTTCGACGCTCACCCCGGGGTGCAGCGAGCGCAGCCGCATCGTGCGGTCGGGCGTCTCGAAGTCGAACACCCCGAGGTTGCTGACCACTTCGGGGATCCGGTGGAAGCGGGTCGCGGACGGGCCGGCCTCGGCCGCGCGTGCGTACCCGACCCCGCTCACCATGTCGACGTGCTCCACGAAGACCCGGGAGGAATGCTTGGGCACCCAGTAACTGGTGGCGTTGTTGAGGGTGTTGACCGGCGCCCCGCGCACCCCGAGCAACTGGCGCGCGGGCCGGGCCCAGTCGCCGATGCAGGAGATGTTCTGGTTGCCGTGCCGGTCGATCTGGCTGGCGCCCATCATGACGTGGCGGCGGCCCGTGGCGGTCAGCGTCAGATGCTGCCGGAAGGGCAGCCAGCCCTCGACGGTGCCGGGCCGTGCCCCCACCGCCGGGGTGTCGGCCATCAGCAGGGCCTCCCCGTCGGTCAGCAGCAGCTCCGGGGAGAAGGTCAGCCGGGCCAGCCGGGCGCCGATGGCCGGCACGGTGCCCATCGGGCTGGCGAGGATCTCGCCCGCGCCGCGCCATGCCTCGGCGCAGGCCACCACGCAGTACTCGGCGCGGCTCACGGCCCGGGTGGCGGTGGTGTCGGTGGCGCTCATGCTTCCTCCTGGTGGAACGCGGTGACGGCGGCCTGGTAGGCGGCCTCGTCCCCGGACAGGAACCGTTCGACGAAGGCGGGCCATGCCTCGGGGTCGCGGGCGGCCCGCACGTAGGCGCGCTGGAAGGACTCGTCCCGGTCGTGGTCGGGCACGCACGAGGTGAAGTGCGCGCCGTTCGGCGTCTCGACGACCCCGTCCACGAACGGCCGCTTCACGAGCAGCGTCTGCGGCCCGTGCTCCTTGAGCAGGTCGGCCGTCTCGACGATCCGCTCGCAGGAGACGTACGCGTGGTCGGCGGCCTCGCAGAACAGGTCGTCGAAGTACGGATCGGGGCCCAGGTACTGGCCGTTGCCCTGCCGGTCCGCGCGGTTGACGTGGACCAGTGCCGCGTCCAGCCGCAGGGCCGGCGCCGCCACCAGCTTCTCGCCGTCGTCGTACGGAGAAGTGACCGTGCGCAGAGCCGGGTTGACCGTCATCAGGTCCGAGCCCAGTCCGGCGCGCACCGGCATGAACGGCAGCCGCTGCGCGCCCGCCGTCAGCCCCCACATCATCATCGCCTCGTCCAGCTCGGCCATCTCGAAGGCGCCGCGCTGCCGGGCCGCGGTGAAGTGCGGCTCCAGCGGTATCGAGTCGAGCGTGCCGAACGCCGCCACCAGCTTGCGGATCTTCCCGGCCGCCGCCAGCAGGCCCACGTCCGGGCCGCCGTAGGAGACCACCGTCAGATCGGTCACGTCCGAGCGCAGCAGCGCCCGGACCAGGGCCATCGGCTTGCGCCGCGAACCCCAGCCGCCGATGCCGAGCGTCATGCCGCTCTCCAGCCGGGCGACGACGTCCTCGGGCGTCATCGTCTTGTCGTGTGTCACGCCTGCTGCTCCTTGTCCGTGCCGAAGGTGTCGCGCACACGGGCGGCGACACCGCTGAGATTGGCCTCGAAGGTGAAGCCCTGCTCGAAGCGGTAGCTGCGGCGCACGTCGACGGGGTCGATGCCGTTGATGGCCGCCTTGGCCATCCGGATCAGGGAGCCGTCCTTCGCGGCGATCTCGCGGGCCAGCTCCAGCGCGGCCGCGGCGAGCTTCTCCCGGGGGACGACGTCCCAGACCGAGCCGTGCCGGTGCAGTTCGACGGCCGTGACCGTGCGCGAGGTGTAGTAGAGGGTGCGCATCAGATGCTGGGGGACCAGCCGGGCCAGATGCGTGGCCGCGCCGAGCGCGCCCCGGTCCAGTTCGGGCAGGCCGAAGGTCGCGTCCTCGCTGGCCACGATCGCGTCGGCGTTGCCGGCCAGCCCGATCCCGCCGCCCAGGCAGAAGCCCTGCACGGCGGCGACCACCGGCACCTCGCACTCGTAGACCGCGGCGAACGCCTCGAAACAGCCCCGGTTGGCGCCGATCAGGGCCTCGGGGCCCGTCGCGCGCTGCATCTCCTTGATGTCGACGCCCGCGTTGAAGCCCCGGCCCTCGGCCGTGAGGACCACGCAGCGGATGTCCGGATCGGCCCCGGCGGCGCGCACGGCGGCGGCGAGGTCGTACCAGCCCCGGACGGGAAGGGCGTTGACCGGAGGGAAGTCCACGGTGACGACGGCGACGCCCTCTTCCGGGACCGAGGTGGAGACACCCATGAGCAGATCAGCTACCTTTCCACCTAACGTTTGTTTGGTTCAAGGTAGCAGCGATACGGACGCCGTGGGAGGGCGCCGTACCACTGAGTGGTCCGGCCCCCGCTCCCCGCCCGTCGAACGGAAGGACATCCGCCATGACCACACCGACCGCCCTGTGCACCGGACGCGTCGCCGTCGTCACCGGCGCCGGCCGAGGACTCGGCCGCGCCCACGCCCTGGCCTTCGCCGCCGAGGGGGCCAGGGTCGTCGTCAACGACCTCGGCGTCGGCCTCGACGGCTCGGGCGCGGGCACCGGCCCCGCCCAGCAGGTCGTGGAGGAGATCCGCGCGGCCGGCGGCGAGGCCGTCGCCCACCACGGGGACATCGCGACCGCCGAGGGCGCCGCCTCCCTCGTCGCCACCGCCCTCGACTCCTTCGGCCGGCTCGACACCCTCGTCAACAACGCCGGTTTCCTTCGGGACCGGATGCTGGTCAACCTGGACGAGGACGACTGGGACGCGGTCACCCGCGTCCACCTGCGCGGCCACTTCCTGCCGCTCAAGCACGCCGCCGCGCACTGGCGCGCCGAGGCCAAGGCGGGCCGCACCCCGCGGGCCCGGGTCGTCAACACCGGCTCCGGCGCCGGGCTCCTGGGCAGCGTCGGCCAGGGCAGCTACTCCGCCGCCAAGGCCGGGATCGTCGCCCTGACCCTGGTGGCCGCCGCCGAGATGGGCCGCTACGGGGTCCAGGTCAACGCCATCGCCCCGGCCGCCCGGACCCGGATGACCGAGGAGACCTTCGCCGAGACCATGGCGGCGCCCGGCGACGGGGGCTTCGACGCGATGGCCCCGGAGAACGTCTCGCCCCTCGTCGTCTGGCTGGGCTCGGCCGCCTGCGAGGGCGTCAGCGGCCGGGTCTTCGAGGCCGAGGCCGGACGCATCACCGTGATGGAGGGCTGGCGCCCCGGCCCCACCGCCGACAAGGGCGCCCGCTGGACCCCGGCCGAGGCGGGCGAGGCCGCCACCGGACTCCTCGCGCGGGCCGAGACCCCGCAGCCGGTGTACGGGGCGCGCTGACCCGGACGCGCGGCGGCGCCGGAGCGGGCCCGGAGCCCGGTTCCGGCGCCGCCGCACGGGCGTTCAGGAATCCGCGGGCTCGCCGCGCACCCCGCGCACCAGCAGCTCCGGCGACTCCGGGCGGCCGTCCAGGATCCGGTTCGTCCGGGTGACCACCCGCCAGCCCTCCCCGGTCCGCCGCAGCCGCCAGTGGTTGGCGGTGGCCCGCCGCACCACGTAACGCTCCTCCTCCCGCACCACCATGAGCGAGTGGCAGACGGCCACGGCCTCGTCGCCGTCCACCGTGATGTGAGGCGGACCTACGACATGCGCGCAGCCCCCCGCGATCCAGTCCCGGTGGGCGGGGGAGCGCACCATGTCCTCGATCCGCTCCCGCCCGGCGAGGAACAGCTCGTCGATGTCGTACACCCCGTCCGGCGCCCACAGCGCCGCCACCCCCACCGCGTCGCCGCCGTCCACCAGCGGCCCGTACGACGCCATCATGCGGGCGATCTCCCGCTCGTCCTCCAGCGCCGCGAGCCGGGCCTCCAGCGCGGCCAGCCGGTCCCCGCTCACGCCCGCGCCTCCCCGTCCGCGCCGAGGTCCGCGAGCGTCGCCAGGGCCTCCAACTGCTCGACGTAATGGCCCACCGACTCCGCGCCCAGCGAGACGCCGACGAGCGTCGCCCCGGCCTCCGCCACCGCGCGCAACCGCTCCGCCGTGCCCTGCGGGTCCCCGGACGGATCCAGCGGCCGGCCCGCGCTCAGCACCACCTCGAAGTCCTCGGGCACCGCCGCCGCCTCCAGCATCCCTCGCAGCCGCTCCAGCGGCAGCCCGAAGGGGACCCAGCCGTCGCCGTGGGCCAGCGCCCGGCGCAGCGAGATCGGGGTACGACCCCCGATCCAGAACGGCACCCGGGGCTGCACCGCGTGCGGCTCGACCACGAATCCCTCGTACGCGAAGTGCTCGCCCCGGTAGGACGGTTCGCGCCGGGAGAGCGAGGCGCGCAGGGCGGCGATCGCGTCGTCGGCGATCGCGCCCCGGCCCTCGAAGGCCGCGCCCAGCAGCCGGAACTCCTCCTCCAGGCTGCCGACCCCGAGCCCCAGCACCAGCCGGCCGCCGGAGATCCGGTCCAGCGTCCCGTAGCGCTTGGCGATCTCCAGCGGATGGTGGTAGCCCACCACCAGGACCTGGGTGGCCAGCCGGATGCGCCGGGTCCGGGCGGCCAGATGGCCGAAGGTGGCGAGCGGGTCCCAGTAGGTGCCGCCGCGCTGCTCGGCCACCTCCACCGGCACCGCGACATGCTCCGAACAGGTCAGATGGTCGAAGCCGAGCCGGTCGGCCGCCTCGGCCACCACCCCCAGCTCCTCGATGCCGGCCGTGCGCTCCCAGGGGGAGTGGACGCCGGGCACGGCCGTGACGACCGGACTGGTGATGCCGATCCGCATGGACAACCTCTTTCGGGCGGGGACGGGGAGTGTCCGCCCATCCAAGACGCGCCCGCCCGGCACCCGCAGCGCCCGTCCCGGTGGGCGGGAGGCCGCGCGTCCCACTCAACGGAACCGGCCTCCCCGGCCCCGCACCGGGCGGGAGACCATCGGCCGCCGGCGGAAGGACGGAGCACCGTGCCCCGAACCAACGGCGAGCGGACCCCCGCACGCCCCACTTCGGTCAGACAGCACCAGCGCCACGCCCGCATCCTGCGCGTCGCGGCCCGCCTGGGCGCCCAGCACGGACCGGAACGGATGCAGATGCACGACGTGGCCCGCGAGTCCGGGGTCGCCATCGCCACCCTGTACCGCTACTTCCCCTCCAAACCCCACCTGTTCGCGGCCGTCATGCACGACCAGGTCCTGCGCATGGAGGCCGAGACCCCGCCGCCCCCGCCCGGCACCACGGCCGCCGAGGCCGTCGCGGACCTGCTCACCGGGGCGAGCCGCCGGCTCTTCGAACAGCCCCTGCTGGCGCTGGCGATGATGCAGTCCGGCCAGGTCTCCACCACCGGCACCGACCGCCGCTCCCGTACCACCGACGAGATCCTCGCGGACCTGGTGCTGCGCACCGCCGGTGTCGCCGAGCCGACCGAACACGACCGCAGCGTGGCCCGGATCCTGGAACAGGCCTGGTACGGACTGCTCACCACCGTCCTCTACGAACGCTCCTCGCCCCGCGAGGCCCTGGAGGGCATCCGCCTGGCCTGCCGTCTGCTGCTGGGCCCCGGCTGACCTCTCCCGTCCGGTCAGCGGGACGGGCACGCCCCGGGCGCGCGCCCGGACCCTAGCGTCCGCACCGGCCCCGCCCGTCCGGGCGGTCCGGCCCCCACCTCCCCGAGGAGCGCCCATGCCCCGCACCGTCGTCGTCACCGGTTCCGGATCCGGGATCGGAGCCGCTCTCACCGCCCTGCTGCGCGCCCGGGGCGACCGGGTCCTCGGAGTGGACCTCAGGGGCGGCGACATCGACGCCGACCTCTCGACCCCGCAGGGCCGCGCCGCCGCGGCCGCCGCCGTCACCGAAGCGGCGGACGGGGTCCTCGACGCGGCCGTCACCTGCGCCGGGACCTCCGTGCCCGGGCGGGCGACGGTCGGCGTCAACTACTTCGGCACCACCGCGTTCCTGACCGCGCTGCGGCCCGCGCTCGCCGCCGCCGAACAGCCCCGCGCGGTGGCGATCGGCTCCATCTCCGGGACGCGGCCCACCGACCCGGACGTGATCGCCGCCTGTCTGGCCGGCGACGAGCCCGCGGCCCTGGACCACGCCGACCGGGCCCTCGCCCAGGAGCGCGGACGGCAGCTCTACCCGTCCTCCAAGGCGGCCCTCGCCCGGTGGGCCCGCGCCGCCGCCGTCACCGAGGAGTGGGCCGGCGCCGGCATCGCGCTCAACGTGGTCGCGCCCGGGGTCGTCCTCACCCCGATGAGCGCCGGACTCCTCGACGACCCCGCCATGCGCGCGGTGATGGACGCGGCGGTGCCCATGCCGCTGAACGGCCACTCCCGCCCCGAGGACATCGCCCGCGCCGTGCTCTTCCTCGCCTCGCCCGACAACACCCACATCACCGGGCAGGTGCTGTACGTGGACGGGGGCGCCGAAGCCACCCTGCGCGGCCCCGGCACCTTCTGACCCGGACCCCGCGCACACGGGTGCCCCGGCCGTGAAGCACGGCCGGGGCACCCGTCGTCCGGGCCGGGGCGGTCTCAGACCCGCACCCTGTTCCGGATCACCTTGCCCGTCGCGTTGCGCGGCAGCTCCTCGGTGGTCAGCCGCCACTGCTTGGGCACCTTGAAGTACGCCAGCGCCTCCTGGGCATGGGCCCGGAGGTCGTCGGCGGTCGCCGTGGAGCCCGGGGCGAGCACCACCACGGCGGCCACCTCCTGGCCGAGATCGGGGTGCGGCACCCCCAGCACCAGGCACTCGCGGACGTCCGGATGCTCGGCCAGCACCGTCTCGACCTCGGCCGGGTAGACGTTCTCGCCGCCCCGGATGATCAGGTCGGAGCGCCGGGTGCTCAGGAACAGCCGGCCCTCGCGCAGTTCGCCCAGATCCCCGGTGCGCAGCCAGCGGTCCGGGCCGACCGTCGCCGCGGTGGCCTCCGGGTCGCGCCAGTAGCCCAGCATGTTGTACTGACTGCGCACCCAGACCTCGCCCTCCTCGCCCTCGCCCAGCACCTGCCCGGCCGGGTCCCGGATCTCCAGACGGACCCCGGTGACGGGCCGGCCCAGGGTGCCCGGGGCCGCAGCCAGCTCCTGCGGGTTCGCCGCCGCCACCGCCGTACAGGTCTCCGTCAGCCCGTAGCTGTCCACCAGCGAATCCTTCGCGAACGGCAGGTTCTCCCGCAGCCGCTCCTTGAACGCCGTCGACGAGGGGGCGGAGGCCAGCGCGAACGCCGTCAGCGACGACGTGTCGTACCGGTGGACACCGCCGTGTTCGAGCATGCGGTGCGCCATGGTGGGCACCGCGCCCCAGTTGGTGACGCGCTCCCTCTCGACCATGCCGAGCACCTTGTCCACGTCGAAGGCGCCCGTGTGCAGCGCGATGCGGCTGCCCGTGGCGAGCCGCGGCACCGCCAGATTGTGCAGGCTGGCGATGTGGAACAGGGGCAGCGTCAGGAGGTAGACGCGGTCCTCCGGGGGCATGGGGTCGCCGAACTCCCTGAGCAGGGCGTCGTTCAGCCGGTGGTACTCGGTGACGGCCAGCAGATTGCGGTGCGTGTGCACGGCCCCCTTGGGGCGGCCCGAGGTTCCCGAGGTGTAGAGGATGACCGCCGGATCGTCCTCGGCGACCTCGGCCGAGGGCAGCGGCGCGTCGGGGCGGGCGGTGAGGAAGCGCGGGATGTCGTCCTCCAGGGACAGCACCGGCACCGGGCAGTCCGCGAGTTTGGCGGTCTGCCGGGCGTCGGCGACCACCAACGCCGGGTCGGCGTTCTCCACGCCGTGGGCCATCTCGCGCGCCGACCACCAGGCGTTGAAGCCGACGGCGACGGCGCCGATCGAGACGGTGGCCCAGAAGGTCTGGATCCACTCGGGCGAGTTGGCGGCGGCGATGGCCACCCGGTCGCCCACGCCGATGCCGTACTCCTCGCGCAGCACCTCCGCCAGCGAGGCGACCTCGGCGGCGTGCCGGGCGAAACCGATCCGGCGGTCGGCCGTGACGATGAAGTCGCGGTCCGCATGGGCGACGGAGGCGTGCAGCACCTCGTGCAGGGCCCGCTGACGGTGCCGGAACACCGGCAGCCGGCTGCCCAGCACCTCCTCCTCCGAGAGCTCGAACCGGCCGCCGGGGCCGGTGAGCCCGGCCACCCGGGCGAGGGCGGCGGTGCGGTGATCCGTTTCGCTGGACATCGGGACTCCTGGGCGTCGTGAACTCCACGGTGATCGCGGTCGACGTCAGTGTCGGCAGTGCACGCCCCTCGGTCCCCGGACGATTCCGGTCACTGGGACACCGTGCCACGGCCGGCGCCGGGACGGAACGGTCCGTTCCCGCGCGCGTGAGGGCCGTCCGGGCCCGTCCCGGCGGTTCCCGCTGAGTGGGATGCGTCACGTCGGCCGGGAGGCGCCGCCGTAGCGTCCCGCCCACCGATCCGCAGGGGTCCCGCCCCCGCGCCTCCTTTCCGCACTGTCCTTCCCCGCCTCAGCGCACCGGCTCGTCCCGACACCGGGCTCCGGACACCCTGGAGGAAAGATATGAAGCGAGCACCACGGACGAGAGCCCGCCTCGTCGCCGTCCTGGCCGCCGCGGCGACGCTCAGCGCCGCCTGCGCCTCCACCGAGGACGGAAAGCCGGCCCAGCAGACCAAGGCCGAACGCGGCCGCTACACCTTCGGCGCCATCGGCAAGCAGCCCGCCGCCGGCGAACCGGTCCGCGGCGGCACCCTCCGCTTCGCCGACTACGCCGAGGCACGCAGCCTCAGCCCCGCCGTCACCTACGCCACCGGAGCCTCCGGCGGCTCCGCCCTCGCCGCCGTCTACGACGTCCTGATGCGCTACGACACCGCCGCGAAGTCGTACGAGCCGTGGCTCGCGAAATCGCTGGAGAGCAGCGCCGACCTCAAGACCTGGACGCTGAAGCTCCGCGACGGCGTGAACTTCTCCGACGGCACCCCGCTGGACGCCGACGCCGTCGTCGCCAGCATCGCCTGGTACCAGAAGAACAAGGGCGCCGACACCGCCCTGCTCGCCCCGAACCTCGCCTCCACCCGCGCCACCGACGACCGCACCGTCGTCTTCACCCTGCGCACCCCCTGGGCGACTTTCCCCGCCATGCTCGCCCAGGCGCCCGGCATGATCGTGGCGCCCGCCGCGTACGCCACGACGACGTTCAAGCCGATCGGCGCCGGCCCCTTCACGCTCTCCTCCTACGCCCCGCAGGAGGAGATGGTCCTCAAGGCCAACAAGACGTACTGGAAGGGCGAGCCCTATCTGGACGCCCTGCGCTTCAGCTGGCCGCAGTCCGACCGCGCCAAGCTCGACGCGCTCAACGACGGCACCGTCGACGTGACGTACATGCGCAGCCCCGACGTCGTGGACGACGCCGTCCGCGAGAAGCACCCCGGCGAGCTGACCCTCACCGGCCTCGGCAACATGGTCACCATCAACACCCGCGCCGGGCGTCCCGGCGCCGATCTGCGGGTCCGCCGGGCGATGGCGCTGGCCCTCGACCCCACGCTCGACACCGCCCGCGCCTACAACGGCAAGGGCCTGCCCGGCAAGGAGATCTTCCCGCCCGAATCCCGGCTGCACTCCTCCGTGAAGCCCCTCGGCGTCGACCTGGACCAGGCGAAGAAGCTCCTCGGCGAGGCGAAGAAGGACGGCTACGACGGCGCCCTCACTTACATGGACGGCACCGACCCCGTCTCCCGGGCCAAGGCCGTCGTCACCAAGGCGATGCTCGAACGCGTCGGCTTCGAGGTGACGCTGGACCTCGTCCCCTCCATCGCCGACCGCACCTCGAAGACCTACGTGGAACACGACTTCGACATCAGCCGCGGCGCCGCCAGCATCTCCGAGAGCGACCCCTACCACCGCCTCCAGAGCGTCCTGAACTCGCAGAGCTACGGAAACCCGGGCGGCTACAAGAACCCGAAAATGGACGCGCTCCTCGCCGAACTCCAGCGCGCCGACGGCGACGCCGAGACCAAGCGGATCCTCGACCGGGTCCAGGCCCTGGTCAACGAGGACGTCCCCCTGGTGAACCTCGGCGCCAGCGCCGCCTTCACCGCCTGGGGCGCGAACGTGCACGGCATCGTCCCGACCGACGAGTACATGGCCCTCTTCGGTGAGGCCTGGATCAGCAAGTGACGCCCCGGGGCCGGGTCCCGCCCCCGCCCGGCCCCCTCGCACCCCGTGCGCCCCCTGTCGACCGGCCTGCCCCACCGGGCAGATCTGGAGGAAACCATGAGTCCCGCTGCGCTGCGCCGCCTGGCCCTCAGGGCCCTGGAACTGGTGGGCGTGCTCCTGATCGCGAGCGTCGGGGTGTTCTCGCTGGTGGTCCTGCTGCCGTCGGACCCCGCCGTGGACATCCTCGGGGCGGGCCGGTCGCCCACCGAATACGCCGAGGTCCGCCACGACCTCGGCCTCGACGACCCCCTGGTCACCCGCTACCTCGACTGGCTCGGCAACGCCCTGACCGGCGACCTCGGCCACTCGGTCGTCCCCCCGCAGAGCGAGGTCACCGACCGGGTGCTCTCCGCGCTGCCCGTCAGCTTCGAGATCGCCGCGCTCGGGCTGCTGATCGCCCTGCTGATCGCGGTGCCCCTGGCCATGTGGTCGGCCTACCGCGAGAACTCGGCCGCGGACCGGATCATCGGCGCCGGCACCTTCGGCGTCCTGTCCGTCCCCAGCTTCCTCGCCGGACTGCTGCTCGTCCTCGTCCTGGTCAACTCGGCCGGCTGGTTCCCCCGTTCGGACTGGGTGCGGATCGGTGACGGGGACCTCGCCGGCAACCTCCACCACGCCTTCCTGCCCGCCCTCACCGTGGCCCTGGCCGAACTCGCCATGTTCACCCGGGTCCTGCGCGGCGACCTCATCGTCACCCTGCGCGAGAACTACATCCTCGCCGCCCGCGCCAAGGGCATGAGCCCCGTGCGCATCCTGTTCTCCGACGCCCTGCGCCCCTCCTCGTTCTCCCTGGTCACCCTGCTCGGGCTCAGCCTGGGCCGACTCATCGGGAGCACCGTCGTCGTGGAGTACCTCTTCTCGCTCCCCGGCATGGGCACGCTCATCGTCAACGCGGCGGGCCAGGGCGACTACCCGATGGTCCAGGGCGCGGTGCTCACGATCGCCGTGATCTACGTGGTGATCAACGCCGGCATCGACTTCTCCTACGGCTATCTCGACCCGAGGACGCGACGTGTCCATGTCTGACAGCGTTCCGCGCACGCGGACCCTCGCCCCACCGCCCCTGCTCACCGCCGCGGTCCTCACCGCGGCCGGACTCGCCCTGCTGGTCTACGGGGCCACCACGGCCCAGCTCGTCCCGCTCGGCCGGGCCGCGCTCGCCCTGCTCGGCCTCGGACTCGCGCTCGCCGGAGCCGGACGGCTCGGCAGGCTGTGGGCCGGACCCGGATTCGACGTGGTGTTCTGGTTCGGCGCCGGCTGGCTCGTCCTGCTCACCCTGGCGATGCTGGCCGCGCCCTGGCTGCCGCTCGCCGAGGACCGGGACGTGGCGAGCACTGTCGCCGAACCGGTCTTCGCGGGACCGGTGTTCACCGGCAGCCATCCGCTCGGCACCAACGGCTTCGGCCTCGACCTGCTCGCCCGCTCCCTGTACGGAGCCCGGTCCTCGCTGCTCATCTCGCTGACCGCCGTCGCCGTCGGCACCGTCGTCGGCGGCGCCGTCGGCATGATCGCCGGCTACTTCGGAAAGGCCACCGACCGGGCCGTGGGGATCGCCACCAACTCCCTGCTCGCGGTGCCCCCGCTGATCCTGCTGATCGCGCTGGCCACCGTCCTGCGGCCCAGCCTGCGCAACGTCGCCCTCTCGCTGGCCCTGCTCACGATCCCCGGCATGGTGCGGCTCGCCCGCGCCACGACGATGGCGTACGCCAACCGGGAGTTCGTCGTCGCGGCCCGCGCCATGGGCGCCACCCGCACCCGCGTCATGGTGCGCGAACTGCTGCCCAACGTGCTGCTGCCCCTGATGTCGCTGGCCGTCGTGATGATCTCCGTCCTCATCGTCGCCGAGGCATCCCTGAGCTTCCTCGGCCTCGGCATCCAGCCGCCGGAGCCCACCTGGGGAAACATGATCGCCGAAGGGGAGGGCCGGGTCTTCGAACAGCACCCGCACATCGTGCTCGTCCCCGGCGCGTTCCTCTTCCTCACGGTCTTCGCCTTCAACATCGTCGGCGAGAAGGCTCGCGGGCGCTGGGACTCCCGGAGCGTGAAACTGTGACCACGCGCGCCACCACGGCCACCACCCCCACCCCGCCGGCCGGCACCGCCCCGGCCCCGGTGCTCGACGCCACCGACGTCCGCACCGTCTTCCACACCCCGCGCGGCCCCCTCCGGGCCGTCGACGGCGTCGGCCTCGCGCTCGCCGAGGGCGAGACCCTGGGCATCGTCGGGGAGTCCGGCTCCGGCAAGTCCGTCCTCGGCCGCACCCTGATGGGCCTGATCACCGACGGACCGGACACCACCGTCTCCGGAACGGTCCTGCTCGGCGGCCGGGACGTCCACGCCCTGAGCCCCGCCGGACGCCGCGCCCTGTGGGGCACCGAGGTCGCCATGGTCTTCCAGGACCCCATGACCTCGCTCAACCCGGTCAAACGGGTCGGCACGCACCTGACCGAGAGCATCCGGCTCCACCAGGGGCTCGGCCGCCAGGAGGCCCGGGACCGCGCCGTCGGCCTGCTCCGCCAGGTCGGCATCCCCGAACCGGCCCGCCGGGCCCGCCAGTACCCGCACGAACTCTCCGGCGGCATGCGCCAGCGCGTCGTCATCGCCATGGCCCTGGCCTGCGGCCCCCGCCTCCTCATCGCCGACGAACCGACCACCGCGCTCGACGTCACCGTGCAGAAGCAGATCCTGGACCTCCTCCAGTCGCTCTCCCGCGATCTCAGGATGGCCACCGTCCTGATCAGCCACGACCTGGCCACCGTCGCCGGCCGCACCGACCGCGTCGCCGTGATGTACGCCGGACGCCTCGTCGAACACGGCCCCACCGCCGAGGTGTTCGCCCGGCCCCGGCACCCGTACAGCAGCGCCCTGATCGCGTCCGTACCGCGCCTGGACATGCCCCCGCACACCCTGCTCCCCGCCATCGAGGGACGGCCGCCGGATCTGCTGGACCCGCCGCCGGGCTGCCGGTTCGCCCCCCGCTGCGCGTTCGCCACCGCCCGCTGCACCACCGAGTCCCCGCGGCCCGCCGGCCACGACGGACCGGGCACCGTCGCCTGCCACCACCCCCTGGGCGCCGCCGAGGAGGCCGCCGTATGACGAGCAACCGGCCCACCGCACCGGCGCTGAGCGCCGAGGAGCTGGTCGTGGAGTACCCGGCCGGCCGGGGGCAGAAGGTGTACGCCGTCTCCGGAGTTTCCCTGGAGGTCGCGCCCGGCGAGACCCTGGGCATCCTCGGCGAGTCCGGCTGCGGCAAGTCCACCGTCGGCCGCTCCCTGATCCAGCTGCCGCCCCCGGACTCCGGCACCGTCCGCCTCGGCCCCACCACGCTCACCGGCCTCGCCCCCGGCGAACTGCGGCGCGCCCGCGCCCGGATGCAGATCATCATGCAGGACCCGGTCTCCGCCCTGAACCCGCGCCGCAGGGTCCGCGAGCTGGTCGCGGAGGGCCTCTCGATCTGGGGGGACGGCGACGACCCCCGGGACCGGGACACCCGGGTGGACGAGGCGCTGCGCGACGTCGGCCTCGACCCCGCGACCGTACGCGACCGGCGCCCCCACGAACTCTCCGGCGGCCAGTGCCAGCGCGTCTGCATCGCCCGCGCGCTGATGCTCGACCCCGAGGTGCTGATCTGCGACGAACCCGTCTCCAGCCTCGACGTGTCCGTCCAGGCACAGATCCTCAACCTCCTGGAGACGACGGTCGCGCGGCGCGGACTGAGCATGGTCTTCATCGCCCACGACGTCTCCGTGGTCAAGAACATCAGCGACCGCGTCATGGTCATGTACCTGGGCAAGGTCTGCGAGGTGCTGCCCTCCGACGGGATGCAGCACGAGGCCCTGCACCCCTACACCCGGCTGCTCCTCGCCTCCCTCCCCGAGGCCCAGCGCGACCCCGCCGCGGAGGCCGCCGCCGAGACCCCCGGCGAGGCCGCCGAACTCCCCTCCCCCCTGGACCCGCCGTCGGGCTGCCGCTTCCGCACCCGCTGCCCGCTGGCCACCGAGCGGTGCGCCGCACAGGAACCACCGCTCAGGGAGGTCCGGCCCGGCCACCGGATCGCCTGCCACCACGCCCCACCCGAGAGGAACCCCGCATGACCACCGTCGAGACCCCCGATGTCCTGGCCCCCGCCCGGCTCGGTCCCCTCACGCTCCGCAACCGCGTCATCAAGGCCGCGACCTACGAGGGGCTCAGCCACAAGTCCCTGGTGACCCAGGACCTGGTCGACTTCCACGTCGCCTACGCGAAGGGCGGTGTCGGCATGACGACCGTCGCCTACTGCGCCGTCGCCAAGGAGGGGCGCACCGACCGCCACCAGATCCACTGGACCGACGAGGCGATGCCCGGTCTGCGCCGGCTCACCGACGCCGTCCACGCCGAGGGCGCCGCGATCAGCGCGCAGATCGGCCACGGCGGCCCGGTCGCCAACCCCAAGGGCAACGGCGCCCCCGCGCTCTCCCCCTCCAAGCACTTCCACGCCACCACCCTCAGCTGGGCCAAGGAGGCGACCGTCGAGGACATCCACCGCATCACCGAGGCGCACGCCGAGGCCGCCCGCCGCGCCATCGAGGCCGGCTTCGACGCCGTCGAGGTCCACCTCGGCCACAACTACCTGGCCAGCTCCTTCCTCAGCCCCAAGGTCAACCACCGCACAGACGCCTACGGCGGCAGCCTGGAGAACCGGGCCCGGTTCGCCCGCGAGATCATGCGGGCCGTCCACGACGCCGTCGGCGGCCGGATCGCCGTGATCGCCAAGATGAACATGGACGACGGCGTGCCCGGCGGCTTCTGGCTCGACGAGGCCATCCCCGTCACCCAGTGGCTGGAGCGGGACGGCACGGTCGACGCGCTGGAGATGACCGCGGGCAGCTCCCTCCTCAACCCGATGTACCTCTTCAAGGGCGACGCCCCGCTCGACGACTTCTCGGCGATCATGCCGCAGCCGATCAAGCTCGGCGTCAAGCTGGTCGGCAAGCACTTCCTGCGCAGCTACCCCTACCGGGACGCCTACCTCCTGGAGGACGCCCGCCAGATCCGGGCCGCCGTGAAGGTGCCGATGATCCTGCTCGGCGGCATCACGGACCGGCCGGCCATGGACCTCGCGATGCGCGAGGGCTTCGAGTTCGTGGCCATGGCCAGGTCCCTGCTGCGCGAGCCCGACCTGGTGAACCGGATCGGACAGGACGCGGCCACCCCCTCGCTGTGCATCCACTGCAACAAGTGCATGCCGACCAACTTCACCGGCACCCGCTGCGTCCTCGTCGACCGGACCACCACCCGCCGCGAGACCTGGGGCAAGCCCGCCGGGTACGTGTCGTGACCGCCCGGGACGCCGTCGCCACGGCCGAGGCCGTACGCAGCGGCGCGGCCGACGCCCGTACCGTCACCGAGGAGGCCATCGCCCGGATCGAACGGGACGACCCCCGCTTCGGCGCCGTGATCCACACCCGGTACGACGCCGCACGCGCCGAGGTGGCCGCCGGACTGCCCGAGGGCCCGCTGCGCGGCGTCCCCCTGCTGGTCAAGGATCTGGGCACCGAGGTCGAGGGACTGCCCGCGACCGGCGGCAGCCGGCTCTTCGCCACCGCCGTCGCCCGCCGCGACAGCGAGGTCGTCGCCCGCCTCAGGCGTGCCGGAGCCGTGGTCCTCGGCACCACCAACACCCCCGAACTGGGCCTCAACGCCTCCACCGAACCCGCCCTGTACGGCCCCACCCACAACCCCTGGGACCCCACCCGCTCCCCGGGCGGTTCCAGCGGCGGATCCGCCGCCGCCGTGGCCGCGGGCATGGTCCCGGTCGCCCACGCCAGCGACGGCGGCGGCTCGATCCGCATCCCGGCCGCGGCCTGCGGGCTGTTCGGGCTCAAGCCCGGACGGGGCAGGGTCTCGCCCGCGCCCCGCCCCACCACCCTGTCCGGCCCGGTCTCCGGACATCACGCCCTGACCACCACCGTCCGCGACAGCGCGCTCCTCCTCGACGTCCTCGCCGGGACGCTGCCCGGGGACGCCTACGGCTCGCCGGCACCCGGGGCGCCCTTCGCGGAGCTGGCCGGCCGCGACCCCGGGCGGCTGCGGATCGGCCTGATCACCGCCCTGCCGGACGGCCCCGACGTCCACCCCGACTGCCTCCGGGCCGTACGGGACGCGGCCCTCCTCTGCGAACGCCTCGGCCACCACGTCACCGAGACCACCGCCCCCTACCGCCCCGACGACGTCGGCCGCACCTCCGGCGTCCTGATGGGCGCCGACCTCGTCGCCCAGATCGACGCCCGGCTCGAACGGCTCGGCCGGCCCCTGGCCGACGACGACGTCGAACCGTTCACCCGGATCCTCTACGAGACCTACCGGGCCCTGCCCGCCCCCGACGTCAGCCGCGCGCTGCGCCGCGCCCAGGAGATCGGCTGGGAGGTCGGCGCCGCCTTCCGCGACCACGACGTGCTCCTCGCCCCGACCCTGGCGCGGCCCACCCCGCGCCTGGGCACCCTGGACACGGCGGAGCCGGAGTCGCTCTACCGGCACGCCTCCGTCTACTCCGCCTTCACCAGCGTGTACAACGTGACCGGCATGCCCGCCATGTCCGTCCCCTTCGGCGCCGACACCGAAGGACTGCCGCTCGGCGTCCAGTTCGCGGCGCCGCTCGGCGGCGAGGGCACCCTGCTCGCCCTCGCCGCGCAACTGGAGCGCGAGGCTCCGTGGGCGCTGCCGGCCGGGGGGTGACCGGCCGGCCGGATCGCGAGGGGGACGCCCGCACGGGCGCCCCCCTCGTCGCGCGTGCCCTGCGACCTCTTGTCCACACCCTTCTCACGCTGTACACCTTGTTCTCCGTCATTACACAAACACTTCACGCGTTCACGCAGTACTTTCATGGAGATATGGGGCGGCCACCGTGACCACCGCCGAAGGCGGACGTGGCCCTCCAAACGTGTTGCTTCCGTGTGCATGGGGGACAAACATGAGCATTCGCATCGTCGTGGCCGGGGAGTACGCCCTGTCCGTCGAGGTCATGGCGAAGTACCTGGACACCGTGGCCGACTTCTCGGTGGTCGGGGCCGCCAAGCAGCACGAGGACCTGCTCCCGGCGGTGGCGCGGTGGGAACCGGCCGTCGCGGTGGTCGAGACGGCCACCGTGGGCGACGACGTCCTGGACATCCTCGGGCAGTTGCGCACCGAACAGCCGCAGTGCGGCGTGGCCCTGATATCGAGTCAGTCCTCGCCGAGCTTCACCGACCAGGCGATCCGCGCCGGGGTCCTCAGTGTGGTGTCCCTTCAGGTCGAACTCCAGTACCTGATCGGCGCGATACGCGGGGCGGCGGTGGGCTGTCTGACCATGGACCCCGGCCTCTTCGTCGCCCAGCCCCTCTCCCTGCACTGCCCACTGAGCGCCCGTGAGGCCGACGTGCTCCGGATGACCGCCTCCGGCGCCTCGCTCAAGGAGATCGCCCGGGACCTCTACCTGGCGGTCGGCACCGTACGGAACCTCGCGTCGACCGCCATCCGCAAACTCCAGGCCCGCAACCGCTTCGACGCGGCCCGTATCGCCATCGAACAGCGCTGGTTATGAGACGGGCGGCCGGGCCGCCGCCCGCGCCGGGGAGCCCTCCGGTACGGCCTGCCTCGCGACCGCCTCCGCGTCGTACCCGTACAGCGGGCCCATCGCCCGCAGCGCCGCCACACCGCGCGGGTCCGCGGGCGGGCCGCCCCCGTCTGACCGCGCCGGGCCCGGCCGGTGCAGGAAGCGGGTGGCCTCGCGCGCCGCGCGCTGGATCAGCGCCGTGCGCGGCAGACGCAGGTCACGGTAGCGGCGCAGCGCCGCCGGCGCGTCGGCTCCGGCGCCCCGGCCCAGGCAGACGGCCAGGGTGACCGCGTCCTCGACCGCCTGGTTCGCGCCCTGGGCGAGGAAGGGCAGCATGGGATGGGCGGCGTCACCGAGCAGGGCCACCCGGGGCGTCACCCACTCCGTCAGGCTCTCGCGGTCGTGCAGGAGCCAGCGGCGGACCGTGCCGGCGGCGGCGAGGAGCCCGGCCGCCGAGGGGTTCCAGTCCCGGAAGGCGGTGGCCAGCGCGGCAGGATCGCCCTCGGCGGTCCAGGACTCCTCGCCGGCCGGGGCGGCCGGCACGGTGGCCGTGAAGCCGATCTCCCGGCCCGCCGAGACCGGGTAGCAGACCAGATGGCGTCCGGGGCCCGGCCAGACCCGGATCTCCGGATCGCCCGCCGCCCACGGCAGCCGCTCGGCCGGGACCAGACCCCGGTAGACGGCGCTGCCGGAGAACACCGGCGCGTCCCCGGCCAGCCGGGCGCGCACCACCGAGTGCACCCCGTCCGCGCCGATCATCACGCCGGCCCGGTGCCGGGCGCCCGAGGCGAAGGAGAGCCGCACCCCGTCGGCGTCCTCCGTCCAGGAGGTCAGCCGGTGTCCGGTCCGCAGCCGGTCGGCGCCGACGGCCTCCCGCAGCACCCGGTGCAACTGGGCCCGGTGGACGGTGTAGTAGGGGGCGGCGTAGGCCCGCAAGCAGGCCGCGCCCAGGGCGGTGGTGGCGAGCGTACGGTCGTCGTCCCAGCCGCGTACGCGCAGGGCGCGGGGGAGGACCGCGACGGCGTGCAGCGCCTCGGCGACGCCCAGGCGGCGCAGCAGCCGGGTGGCGTTGGGCGCGAGCTGGAGCCCCGCCCCGGTCCCGGCCGGTTCCGGGCTCCGTTCGAAGACCGTGCAGTCCACCCCTTCGCGGCGCAGCGCGAGGGCCAGGGTCAGCCCCGCGATGCCCCCGCCGACCACCGCCACGGCCGACGAGTCCTCCCGGGCGCCGTGCGTGCCGCTCACTGCTCGCGGCAGAACTCGTCGATGGGGTAGCCGACATGGCGGTCGGCCGTGGGCACGTACCCCAGCAGGGTGTCGCCCGGGACGAGCGCGGTGCAGTTCAGCACCGCGCCACCCGGGCCCAGCACCCGGACGTGCCAGTCGTCCTGGAGGACGAGATTGACCCGTACGCCCTCCGGCGACACCGCGTCGACCGAGATCAGCGGCCGGGTCTCGATCTTGACCCGGCCCACCGGCACCACTCGGGTCCGCCCTTCGGAGTCCACCGCCAGCGCCGGGGCCCCCGCGTGCAGTTCGCTGAGGTAGTTGGTGCGTCCGTGCGGGGCGACGACGTAGGAGTGGACGGCGCCGGCGTTGACCCGGAAGGGGCGGGTCGGCATGTAGGGGAGCGGATGGGTCTCGCTGACGCACAGCACCATGCCCTTGGAGTACGAGCCGACCAGCAGCCCCTCGTTCTCCCGGAGCTGGCTGCACGTGTCCACGCAGGCCCGCTCGCCCATGCCGATGTGCGTCGTGGCGGTGACGGTCAGCTCGGTCAGCGTCAGTTCCCCGGTCGCCGACCCGGCCGCCTCCACCAGCGCGGTGGCGTCGCCCACCGAGCGGCCGGGCATCATCACCCCGTCCGACCCCAGCTCCAGCACCCCGAAGGTGATCGCCGCCTCCTCGGGGTCGGCGGCCGTGGTCACGATCGCGCCCTTGGCCCCGGCCGCGGCGGCGATGACGATCTCCAGCGGGATCTTGGTGGGATCGCGGAAGTCCAGGACGCTCCAGCGCTCGGTCCGCGCCGCGTGGCAGGCCTCCTCCAGGCTCGCGGCATCCGTGATCTCCACCAGACGCCCGAACTCCACCTCCGGATGGGCCCGTTCCAGCTCGGCGCGGCCGGTGGTGAAGCCCGGCGGCAGGATGACGATGTCGGCCTCCCCGGGGAAGCACTCGTCGCGCCACCAGCCGTCACCGCCGGGCAGCAGCACCTTGCTCACGGTCGGCGGGAGGCCGGCCAGCGTCCGGACGTCACCGGCGACGATGCCGTCGGTCCGCCGGTGCAGGGCCTCCTCGATGATCGCGGGTGCGGCGGCACCGGCACCGCGGATGTCAAGCCAGCACAGCTTCTGTCCGTTCATCACACTGCCCTTCTGTCTCGCCGGCCGGAAGCGGCCGGGGCGCGCCGTGCACGACGGCGGCCACCTGGGCGGCCATCCGACGGGGGTCGGCGGCCTGGAAGATGTTGCGCCCCATCGCGATCCCGGCGGCGCCGCCGAGCAGGGCGTCCCTGACGAACGCCAGCGCGTCGCCGTCCGCCCCCCGCCGCGGACCGCCCGCGCACAGCAGCGGGATCGGGCACGCGGCCACCACATCGCGCATCTCGGCGACGCTCCCCGCGTACGGGGTCTTGACCAGGTCGGCCCCCAGGTCGGCGGCGAGCGTCGCCGCGTGCACCACCAGCTCCGGGGCGTGCGGATCCCTGATGCCCGGGCCGCGCGGGTAGACCATCGCGAGCAGCGGCAGGTTCCACCGGTCGCACAGATCCGCCACCCGGCCCAGGTCCCCGATCTGCCGCCCCTCGTCGGCCGACCCCATGTTGAGATGGACGCTCACCGCGTCCGCCCCCAGCCGCATCGCGTCCTCCACGGCGGTCACCAGGCACTTGGCGTCCGGATCCGGCGCGTGCCGGGTGCTCGCGCTCAGATGCACGATCAGTGACATCCCCGCGAAGCGGGACGGGCCGATGTGCCGCAGCACGCCCTTGTGGACCACCACCGCGTCGACACCGCCCTCGGCCAGCTGACCGGTGAGGCGGTCGATGGTGCTCCCCCGGGGCACCACCGGACCGTCGGTGAGGGAGTGGTCGAGCGGGGTGATCAGAAGCCTTCCGTCCCCGTGACGGAACAGCCTGCCGAGCCGCATCTCGCGCGCGAAATGCAGATGTGCCGTCATACCGCTCTCCTCTCGCCGCGGATGCCCGCGCCGGGTCCGCTCTCCGCCGCCCGTGCGAGGCCGCGGAGATACCGCACATCGGGTTTGCCGCTGTCGTTCAGCGGCAGCTCCGGCCACCGGCTGATGCGCACCGGCACATGCGCCGAGTCCAGCCGCGCCCCGACATGGGCCCGCAGCCGTGCCTCGTCGTCCTCGCTCCCCGGATGCAGCGACACCGCCGCGTGCACCCGCTCCACCCGGTCCTCGTCCGTCACCCCGAACACCACGGCCTGACGTACCGCCGGACACTCCGTCAGCACCCTCTCCACGGCGGCCGGATGGACCTTCTGCCCGCCGCTCTTGATGACCTGGCCCAGCCGCCCGGTCAGCCGGAGCCTGCCGTACACGTCGAGGAGGCCGAGATCACCCGTGCGCAGCCACCCGTCCGGGGTGCGCCCCTCCGCCGCCGCACGGCCGAGGTAACCGTCCATGACCGTCGCGGACCGTACGCACACCTCCCCGGCCGCGCCCCGTGGGACCTCGCGCCCGGTGTCCGGGTCGCACAGCCGCAGCCCCACCCAGGGGAACGGCCGGCCCACGGAGCCGAGCAGTTCCGGCTCCCGGTGGTCGAGGCGGTCGAGGCCGCAGATGCCCCCCGCCTCCGAGGAGCCGTACAGCTGGGACAGCGGGCCCCCGAACCAGCGCAGCGCCTCGGCGATCCGGCGCGGCGCCGCCGGCGTCCCGCTGTACACCACCCGGCGCAGCGCCGACAGATCAGGACCGCCGCCCCCCGCGAGCCGCTCGGTCAGCCGGTAGAGGTGCGGTACCGCCAGATACGTGTCCGTCACCCCGAGGCGGCCGAAGGCGTCCAGCACCGCGTCGGCGTCGAAGTGGTCGTGCAGCACCACGGAGCCGCCCGAGGCGAGCACCGCGTCCACCATGGAGCCCACCGTGTGGCTCACCGGGGTGACGGCCAGGATGCGGGCCGGCCCGTCGGGGCCGGGGGCGGCCGGGTAGACGCCGACCGTCGCGTTCCAGGTGCGGTGGCTCTGGACGATGCCCTTCGGCAGCCCGGTCGTACCGCTGGTGAACGTGACCCGGGCGCGGGCCCCGGGATCGTACGGTGCCACGGCGTCCGGGGCGAAGGCAGCCGCGCCCTCGGGCACCGGGTCCGGAAAGCCGTGCGCGCGGGGCGCGGTGCGGCCCGGGGCGGGCAGCAGCAGACCGCGCAGCGCGGGCGAGAGCAGCGCGGACGCGCGGGCGGCCGTGGTCTCGTCGGCGACCAGGAGCCGGCTTCCGGTGTCCCGCACCACCGCGGCCTGGACCTCGGCGGGCAGCATCTCCGCGTCACTGCGCGGATTGGCGGCGCGGACCGACACCACGGCCGCGCCCAGCAGATGCGCGGCGTACCGCGCGAAGAGCGCCGTGGGGTGGTTGGCCGCCGTGAGCAGCGCGACCGTGTCGCCGGGGGCGATGCCCGCGTCCCGCAGCGCGGCGGCCGTCCCGAGGACCGAGGACAGACAGTCCCGGGCCGTGAGGCGGAGCCCCGACCAGTACACCGCCGGCGCGTCCGGACGACGGGTCCAGGCGTGCAGCAGGCGGAAGGCGTAGTGCTCGTGCCGCGCCCAGGAAGGGGGCGTCCGCACGGGGGGACCGGCGCTCATGGGGCTCCTCTCCGGGGCATGCGGGAAGCGGTCCCGCGTACCGGTCCGGGAGGGGCCGGTACGCGGGCACCCGCGATCAGCAGCAGCAGCAGGTGGAGGACGACGACGAGCAGCAGAGGCTGATGTCGGCCGCGGCCTCGGAGGAGACGCTCAGCGCGGACGAGCTCGCGCCCATCTCCGGCAGACCCACGCTGTCGGAGACCTCCAGCACCTCCAGCTCGGTGATGTCGAAGGAGGCGAAGAGGTCGCCGACCGGGTTCTCGTTGGCGAGCATGCTCATGAAAGGTCCCTTCCATTGCCTGGACAGAGGCTTCTGCCTGGGCAGAGGCTTCGATGACGGGCTGATGCTGGCAGTCGCCTCTCGGCCCGGACAACGGCCGCCCGGACCGCCCTGACATTCATCACGTTCTTTTCCGGAGGGGGTTCCACGGGGCCGCCCGGCGTGGAACGAGGGCTAGCGTGACCACGTTTCCGGTCGCCCCGGGAAGGGAGAGAGAGTTGAGCGCTGCGCCGCCACCGGCGTCCCACGAGGCCCCCGCCGATGTGCTCGTCGTCGGGTTCGGCCCGGTCGGCCAGGTCCTGTCGATCCTGCTCGCCCGGCGCGGATGGCGGGTCACGGTCGTCGAGCGGTGGCCCCGGCCCTACCCGATGCCGCGCGCGGTCGCCTTCGACGCCGACGCCGCCCGCGTGCTGGACGCGGCCGGGGTCGGCGACCGTCTGAGCGCCTTCGGGGAGCCGTCGCGGGACTACGTGGTCGCCGACGCCTCCGGACGCACCCTGCTCCGGATCGCCCTGGGCCACGACCCGGCCCACCGCTGGCCCGCCTCCACCTCCATGTACCAGCCGGGCCTGGAGGAGGCGCTGGCCGAACGCGCCGCGCGCCTTCCGGAGCTGCGGCTGCTGCGCGGCCACGAGGCGGTCCGGCTGGACGCGAGCGAGTCCGGCGCCGCCCTCACCGTGCGCCGCGCCGCCGGGGGACCGGAACGGGTGCTGCGGGCCCGCTGGGTCGTCGGGTGCGACGGCGCCAACAGCATGGTGCGCGCGGCGATGGGCGCGGAACTGAGCGACGGGGGCTTCGCGCTGGACTGGATGGCCTGCGACGTGACACCGCACCGTGCGGACGACTTCCCCCGGTGCAACGTGCAGATCGCCGACCCCGCCCGGCCCCGGGTGGCGGTCTCCGCCGGACCGGGCCACCGCCGCTGGGAGTTCATGCGTCTGCCGCACGAGGCCCCCGATACCTTCGGCACCACCGAGAACGCCTGGCGGCTGCTCGCGATGTTCGGCGTCCACCCGGGCAACGCCGTGCTGGAACGCCACGCGGTGTACACCTTCGCCGCCCGCAACGCCGACCGCTGGCGGTCCGGCCGGGTGCTGCTCGCCGGCGACGCCGCCCACCAGATGCCGCCGTTCGCCGGCCAGGGGATGTGCTCCGGGCTGCGCGACGCCGAGGACCTGGCGTGGAAGCTGGACCGGGTCCTGGCCGGTGCCGCGCGCCCGGAGCTGCTCGACAGCTACGAGGCCGAGCGCCGCCCCCATGCCCAGGGCAGCATCGACCGGTCCGTGGCGCTCGGCCGGATGATCTGCCTGACCGATCCGGTCGCCGCCGCCCACCGCGACCGGGCGATGGCGGGCCGGCCCGGCGCGGACCGGGCCCACCCCGCACCGCCCGGCGTCCACGCCCCGGACGGGGGCCTGTTCCACCGCGCGGACGACGGCGGGCCGGGCCCCGGCGCGGGCCTGCCGGTGCCGCCCTCGGCCCTCGGGACCGCCGGGCACCTCGGCCCGGACCCGGTCCTCCTCACGGCCGGCGACCCCGCCCTGCCGTCCGCCGCCGGCGCGGTGAAGCGCGCCGGGCGCTGGCGGCTGCGGCTGCGCCGGCTGCGGCCGGGGGACCCCGCCGACGCGGCCCTGCTGGCCTGGCTGGAGTCCCTCGGCGCGACGGCGGCCGTGGTCCGCCCGGACTGCCGGCTCTACGGGCTCGCCCGGAACCCGGAGCAGACCGAGGCCCTGCTGCACGGGCTGGCCGACCACTACGCGCCGTCCCTGGAGCCGACCGCGTAGCCCGGCCGGGCCACGGAGGAGGGGTGGGGCGGCCCGCGCGGGGCCCCCCCCCCCCCCCCCCCCGGCCGGGGATCGGGGGCGCGCCGGGCGGGCGGGGGGCGGGAACCCCGCAGGC
>NZ_JBSFHN010000003.1:0-156440 GCF_053597115.1 Streptomyces sp. NPDC001515 | reverse complement strand
GGGCGATGCGGCCGGGCGCGGCGCCGTGCCTCCGTGCCGTGCCCCGCCGACCTCCCGTCCCGTCGTCCCGCTGACCTCGCGCCTCCGTACCCGGGTCAGTGGAAGCGCTGGCCCTCGTCGCGGCGGTACGCGTACACCGAGAGGACGGCCAGCAGCACCGTCCACACGGCGAAGGAGACGGCCGCCACCGGGTTCAGGCGGTAGTCGCCCACGGCCGCCCACATCAGTTCGGCGGCCCCCCGGGTCGGGGTGAAGGGCGCGACCGTCTCGATGAATCCGGGTGCCCGGCCCGCCCCGGAGAACAGCCCTCCGGCGAAGGCGAGCGGGAAGAACGTCAGCTGGACCACCGTCAACGCCGCCCGGATCGGCAGCAGATAGCCGATCGTCAGCCCCATGAGGGTGAACGGGACCGAGACCAGGACCACCACGACCACCCCGGTCAGGAAGCCCGCGACCGTGGTGGTGGCCTCCGTCGCCACGGCCGCGATGACCAGCAGCGGGACCATCGACAGGAGCATGGTGAGCAGCCCGGACAGCAGCCGCCCGGCGAACTTCGGGCCGGGGCCGCTGGGCAGGGTGCGGGTGTAGAGGTCCCACGGCTGCTGGCGCTCCTCCGCCACCCCGATCCCGTGCCCGAACAGGTTGCTGATCATGGTCGCGAAGACGATCATCGCCGCGGTCGCGTAGGTCGCGCCCACCGGGTCGTCGCCGGCGGCCGGGACGACGAAGAACAGCATCGACACGCCCGGGAAGAACGCCGTGCCCACCAGGGCGATGGGGATGCGCATGGTGCGCAGCAGCTGGTAGCGCGCGTGCATCAGGGTCATCCGGACCTGGGTGCGCACGGCCGCCCGCACGCTCCCGCCGGACGCCCACGCGCCGGACGGCGGGGCCGCGGGCGCCTCCTCGAAACCGCCCGCCGTCTCCCGGGTGTCTATCGCCACGGGCCGCTTCCCCTCTGTGTCGTCGTGGACGCCCCGGCCGGGGCGCCGTCGGTGCCGGTCTCCTCCGCGAGGGAGAGGAACGCCTCTTCGAGCGTCGCGGAGCGGACCTCCAGTCCGGAGAAGGGCGCCCCGCTGCGGACGAGTTCGCGCACCAGCGCGTCGGCGTCGGGGGTCAGCAGATGCACCCGGCCGTCGACGCGTTCGGAGCCGAGGATGCCGGGCAGCGCGGGCACCTCGTCGGCCAGCAGGCTGACCCGCTGGGCGCGCACCAGCCCGCGCAGGGCGTCCACCGTGTCGTCGGCGGCGACCCGCCCCCGGGTCAGCACCACCACCCGCCGGGCCAGATGCTCGACCTCCTCCAGATAGTGGCTGGTCAGCAGCACGGTGCCGCCCTCGGCGTGGAACGCGCGGATGACCTCCCACAGGGTGCGGCGGGTCTCCACGTCGAGCCCGGTGGTGGGCTCGTCGAGGAACACCATCCGGGGCCGCCCCACGAACGCCAGCGCCACCGCCAGCCGGCGCCGCTCGCCGCCGGAGAGACCGCCCGTCTGGCGGCGCTCCTTGTCCAGCAGGCCGAAGCGGTCCAGGAGTTCGCCCCGGGGGACCGGTTTCTCGTAGTGCGCGGCCGCGAAGTCCACGACCTCACCGACCCGCAGGGTGGGCGGCAGCCCGGTCTCCTGCGGTGTGACCCCGATGAACCTGCGCTGCCCCGGGGAGCGCGGATCGCCGCCGAACAGCGCGCAGTGGCCCGAGGAGGGCCTGCGCAGCCCGACGAGCAGGCTGAGCAGCGTGGACTTCCCGGCGCCGTTCGGCCCGAGGAGGCCGACCAGTTCGCCGGCGCGGATCTCCAGGTCGAGGGGGTGGAGCGCGGTCGTGCCGCCGTAGGTCCGCGCCATCCGCACGGTCCGGACGGCCGGGGGCGGTGCGTCGGCGGCCGGCGCCGCCGACGGGTCCGCCGCGGTGAGCAGGGTGCGGGCCATCAGTGCTCCTTGGGTTCCGGCCGAGGGGCGGCACCGGCCGTGCCGGGCGCCGCGAGCGGGAAGAGGTGGACCAGCCGTGCGTAGGTCTGCAGCTCCTCGGCCATGGTCAGCCCGAGCCGGTTGTGCAGCATGTGGACGTGGGAGAAGAAGACCTCGCCCGGGTGCTCGACCGTGCCCTGCGCCCGCACCCGGTCCGCCAGTTCGGCGAGCAGGGTGTGCCACAGCGCGAACGGGCCGTGCTGGGCGGGGTCCACGGCCGGCGGCGTGCCGCCCGGACGCGGGCCGGTCCCGCACAGCCGGTCCAACTGCTCGGTGGACAGCTGGAATCCGGCCCCCACCATCTGCCGAAGGGCGTCCAGTCCCCGCGCGTAGAACATGGCCTGATCGACCGGGCCGCCCAGCGCCGTACCGGCGGACATCGCCGCCCGCAGCGCCATCGCCGACCGCGACCGGACGTCGGGCAGCCGGGGCAGGAAGGCGCGCACCAGTTCGCTGGAGAGCTGGAACAGCCGCTCGGAGGCGGGCATCAGGGCGGCCCCGCCGTACCGCTCGGTCTCCGGCACATAGCCGTCCTGGTGGACCCCCGGGTCCCGGGGACCGGCCGGCCAGGCACCGCCGCGCGGGTCCTCCAGCGCGGACAGCCGCCGGGCGTGCCCCAGATAGGTGTTCCGGTCGATGGGTTCCTCGCCCTCCCGGAGCCGCGCCGCACGGCCCAGCCGGTCCTGCAGCAGACGCTCGGTGCGTGCCGTCTCGGCGGCGCTCAGCCCGCCGATCCGCAGCCGCAGATGCGGCCCGTGCTGCCAGTAGCGGATGAAGAACCAGGGCCGGTCCGGGAACAGGTCCACGGCGGGGCCGATCACCTCGGTGACCACCCGGTCGTGCGCGGACCTCGCCATGGAGCCGAGATGGAGGTGCCAGGAGCGCCACTGGACCGGGAGGTCCGGTTCGCGGAAGGCCGACGCCCCGGAGGGCAGCCAGTGCGCTGTCCGGGACGCCGTGCTCCCGGTGGTGGGGGACTGCACCGTTGTTGTCTCCGTTCTCTTGTCACTGCCGTAGGTCGAGCAGCGGGCCGCTGAACCGCGACGTCCCGCTGATCACTGCGAGGACGACCGTCTCGTCGTCCGGCAGCCCGAGGACGCGCCGTGCGGGCACCTCGCGGAACGCCCGGACCGGGCGCGCGCACAGGCCCGCCGAAGCGGCCGCCAGGGTCAGTCCGTGCACGGCCCAGCCGCAGGCGTACTGCGCCGCCGTCCAGCCGCCGGCGCCCAGGTCCCGCGCCAGTTCCCGGGGCCGGAAGGACAGGAACCACAGCACCGACGCGTGCCGCACGTCGCAGCCGTTGCCCGGTGCCAGGGGGTAGCCGTAGATCTCCTCCAGCCGGGCCGGCACGCCGGGGCCGGCGGCGCGCGGGGTGTACGCCCCGGCCGTCACCTCGTACACCCCGTCGGCGCGGCCGGTCACCGACTGGGTGACGGCGGTGACCCGCAGCGCCCCGGCCGCCGCCCCCAGCACGGCGCCCGGCGGCGGCGTCAGCAGCCAGGCGCGCGCGGTGTCCAGGACCGAGCCCGCCACGGGGCCCGGCCGGGCCGTGTTCCCGAACAGACCGCGCGGCATCCGGCCCGAGGTGCGGCGCCACAGCACCTCCGCCCAGGACAGGCCGGTGTCCGGTGTGCCGGGCGGGACGGCCGTGCCCACGGGGGCCGGGGCGCCGGGGAACCACTGGGCGCGGTTCATCTCCACCACATCGGCCATCACCGCGTCCGGCACCGCCTCGGCCGCACCGGCCCGGCCGGCCGCCTCCCCGGGCGCCTCCCCGTCCAGTTCGACCACGACCGGAAGGGTCCACTCCCAGCCGGGCGCCAGCCCGAACTCCGCCAGCCGCTCGCGGGCCCCGGGCCCCGGAAGGCGCACCCGCGCCGCGACCCCCAGAAGCTCCAGGGCGACGCACACCGCGCGCAGCGCGATGCCGAGTTCCAACTGCACCAGCGAGCCCCGGTACCAGCGGTACGTGGCCGGCAGCCGGGTGAAGCGCCCGGTCAGCAGCACCTCGCGCGCCGCCGAGGGCGCGTCCGATGCGCCGGACAGCCCGACCAGCGCCCGCCGGTACGGATCGAACACCCGCCGTCTGCCCCGGTCGTTGACGAGGACCTGCACCGGGAACTTCGCGCGCACCGAGGCGTACCCCCGGTGGTCGTTGAACGGGTTCTCCGGCTCCCGGCGCTGCACCCCGAACGCCGCGACCAGCGCGTGGGCCAGCGCCCGGTCCTCCGGCAGGCCGGCGATCCGGCCCGCCGGGAACGGGGTGTCCTCCAGGAGGTCGACCGTCCCCGCCGGCAGCGCGGTGAGGTCGTCGGGCCGGGCCGCGTCGGGCAGCCGGGGCGCCACGGGCAGCGCGGAGACCGGGACACCGGGCGGGGGTTCGGTGCCCGGGGGCACGGGCGGCACGGGCGGGCGGTCGGCCCCGGCGGCGTACAAGTACCACATCCGGTCGCGGGCCATGGTGTCCACGCCCTCCGGCACCGGCCCCGCCCCGTCCGGCGCGGGCCCTTCCGGTACGTTCACAGCTGCCTCCGGGGTCACGGGAACGGATGGGGGTCGTAGGGCGCCGTACGGTTGCGGGCCGGGCCGCCGGCCACCGCGGCCGCCAGCCGGGGAAGCCCGGACAGCCGCTGCTGGGGCTGGCCGAAGCACATCGGCGTGATGCCGGGCACGACGGCCTTGGCCACCGCGAGCCCCAGGTCCCGGTGCTCGACCGTGGACTGATCCACCGTCAGGACGCGCTCCAGACCGGCCGCAGCGAAGAGTCCCGCCGTGAAGTCCAGGGCCCGGCGCACATCGCCGCGCGCGGCCTCCCGCAGCCGGTGCGGCCAGCCGGGAAAGGCGTCCCGCAGCGCGACCCGGGGACCGCCGAGCACCGTGGTGACCCGCGGCAGGGCCTCCGGCAGCGAGTACAGCTTCAGATGGTCGTGCAACTGGTCCACCAGCCACGGATCGGCGTACATCGGCTCGATGTCCTCGCGCGTCCAGGTCACCGGGTCGGTCACCAGCTGCGTCAGCTCCCACAGGGCCGTGCGCGCCACCGAGACCGGGTCGGCGCCGGATCCTGCGGCGGAGAAGCTGGCGGGGAAGGGCCGTTCCCGGTTCACCGCCAGCGACCAGATCACCGGCAGCTCGATGTCGTCGGTCGCCACCAGCAGATGCACATCGAAACCGCGCGCGTCGACGAGGTCCAGCAGCCGCCGCGACGCCGGATCGGTGACGGAGGACAGCGCGATCGACGGCAGCGGGGCGGCCCGGTGCCAGGCGTTGAGGAAGGCGTCCCGCTCGGCCAGCTCGAACAGCGAGTGCAGCACCGCCTCCTCCGGCGTCGATCCCAGGGCGCAGCCGCTGGAGGAGTCGTGGAAGTGGAAGGTCCGCTCGCGGGAGTCGGTGCGGCGCACCGTGTCGTACGCCCGCCGGAACCGGTGGTCGTACTGGTAGAAGCCGATCTCCGCCGGAACCAGCGACGACGGCCCGCCGTGCAGGTCCCTGGCCCACACCCAGTCCATCGGCGTGTCCGGCGTGTACCGCGTGACCCGGCAGCCCGGATGGGCCAACTGCTGCTCCGTGTACTGCCCGAGCGTGTCCGGATCCAGCGCCCGGCCGGCGAGATCGCGGTAGGCGACCGGACCGACGACGGCCGCCTCGTGGGGAAAGCCGCCCAGCCTCTCGTACGCCTCCAGGATGGCGACCGGCTCCGCGTCCGCGAAGCTCCCCGCACGGGCGAAACCCATGGCCAGCGAGTCCGGCAGGGAGGCCAGGCTCATGGCGTACGGGGGCAGCGCCTCGCGCACCACCCGGTCGACCGGACCGAACCGGGGATCGACCGTCCGGGCCCGCAGCCGCCCCGGGGCCAGCAGCCCGGCACCGTCCGCGCCCCGCGTCGGACCGCCCGCGCCGGCGGGCACCCGCCGCGCCGGCAGCGGGGCCGGCGGAGCCTGACCGGCCGCGTCGGGGCCGGTCGCGCACACCCGGCAGCGGGCGCTGCGCCGTACCAGATGGCGCCGTGAGGAGGGCCCGCCGAGCGCGTACAACTCGCCCGCCCCGAGCGGGCGTTCTCCCAGGTTCCGCAGGGCGGGAGCCAGCATCTCCAGGAGGAAGGGGCGGCGCATCGCGGGACGGGAGACCGGGATCAGCGGGTCGGCGGCCAGGGGATGGCCGGCGACCACCCGGGCGCGCAGCTCCGCGCACCCCGCGCAGCCGCCTTCCGCGCCCGGGACCCAGTAGGGGCCGATCAGCACCTCGCCGCCGAACAACCGGACCGACAGGTGCGGCCGGCCGGTGGCGGACGCGGCGTCCGTCCGCGCCCGCTCCCACTCCGCGTTCCAGCCGCGGTTGAGGGAGAGCGAGCCGGGCAGGGCCGCCGCCACCGGGCCCAGCGCCCGCACCCACTCCCCGGCGGCGGGTCCGAGGAGATCGGGCCCGGTCAGCACCTCGGGGCCGGGGCGCGGGCGGTCGGGGGCCGTCGTCGTCTCAGCGGGCATGGACGGGCTCCTCGGCGTGCGCCGGAACGTCGGGACGGGACGGACGCGGGGGGTCCGGGACGGGGCCCAGCGACACCGGGCCGTAGAAGACAGGCAGGGCGCCCAGCACCGGATCGGCCCGCAGCGCCGTCCCTACCGGCTCCCCGGCGTGCTCCCCGATCTCCGCGCGCAGCCGGGCCAGCGCCTGCGGCCCCGCCGTCCGCAGCGCCCCCGTGTGCACCTCCGCCACGGCCGCGCCGGGCCGCAGCCGGTCCGCGACGCGCACCGCCAGCGCCGTACCGAGACACCCGTGGACGGCCTCCTCCACGGTCGCGCCCCAGCCGTGCCCGTACACCTCCCCGGTCTCCGCGTGCACGGCACGGGCCAGCGTCCAGCCGACGCCCGGCACCTCCCGCAGCCGCACCGCCACCGGCAGTCCGTGCTCCTCGGCCAGGGCGCGCCGCACCACCTCGGTGGCCGGCGACAGCCGCGCGGGCAGCGGCCGTTCACTGGGCACACACCGCTCCGTCAGCACCCGCAGCGCCCCGTCCAGCAGCCACAGCTCCTCGGTGGTCCCCGCGCCACCGGCCACGTCCGTCCCGTCCGGACCGGCCGGCCGGCGCAGCGCGTCGAGCGCGACCGCCACGGTGGCGCCCTGCTGGTCCCCGGCCCAGGCGACGACCCCGCCCTCCGCCCCGCCGGGCAGCCGGGCCTCGCGCAGCGCCACCGGCAGCTGCGGCAGATCGCCGCCCTCGGCCAGCGCGAACAGCCCGGTCCACGACGCCGACAGCGGGGCGACGACGTCCTGGAGCGCCGGGTCGGCGGTCGCGGCGCGCGCGGCCTCCGCCGATGCGGGGGCTCCCGCAGGTGCCGACGCCGATGCCGGTGCCGGCCCGGTCGCCGTGGAGTGCGCCGCCGTACGCAGCCCGTCGGCCGACAGGTCCTCGCCGTGCACGACATGCGCGGCGCCCGGCGCACCGACCCCCGCCAGCGTCTCGAAGACCAGCTGTCCGGCCAGGGCCCCCGCCAGCGCGTCGGCTCCCGGCCGGGGCGCGGGCCCGGTCTCCAGGACCTGAGCCCAGCCGTCGGCCCGGGCCGCGAGGGCGTCGGCGGCCTCCGCGCCGGAGCCTCCGGTCACCACCGGCCCGGCCAGGGCGGTGGGGCCGAGGCGGACGGGGACCAGCGGTACGCCGTCCGGGAGTTCGAGGAGCCGGACGGCGGCCGTCGCGACACCGGCGCCCTCGGCACACCAGACCACCGCGTCCGCCCCTCGGGCGGTGTCCGGGCCGGCCGCACCGCCGGTGAGCAGTCTCGCGCCCAGCCGCCGCGCGGTCGCCACCGCGTCCTGCGGATCGGTGGGGGCGAGCACCAACCGCCCCACCCCGGCGCGGGCCAGACCGCGCGCGGCGGGCAGCACGGCCGAGCAGGGGCCGTACAGCAGGACCCGGGCGGCGCGCAGCGCGGCGAAGGCCGCGTACGGGTCGTCGCCGAACGCCTCCAGATGAGCGAGCGCCTCGCCGAAGCGCTCGCGGGTCTGTGCGTCCGGCGCCTCGACGGTGAACCGTCCGGGGTCCAGCAGCAGATCGCGGGCGCGCAGTTCGTCGGTGAGCCTGCGCACGGCGGGGCGGGCCCGCTCCGAGCCGAGGGCCGCCACCATCGCGTCCTCCGTGGTGCCCGTCTCCAGCAGCGGCACGCAGACGTCCGCGACGGTGAGCATGACCGGGGGTCCCAGGATGACGAACTGGGTGTGCGGCCCGCTGAAGTAGACGCCTCCCGAGACCGGTGCATAGTGCAGATACGGGCGTGCCCTCATCGTCATGCGGTCGTTCCTCCGTAGGTGAAGGGGGCGCCGGCGGTCCGGGCGATCTCGACCACCCATTCCGCCGCGTGCCGGGAGTCCGCCACGGCGGGCAGGGCCTCTTCGAGATAGCCGGGGCTCCGCCGGTCCATGAGCCGGGGCAGCACCCGAACGGCCACGGCGCTCTCCAGGTCGGTGTACTGCGGTTTCTGCCGCTGCCTGTGCTCCTCGGCCCCGAAGCCGGCCGCCGCCGCGGCCTGCAGCGCCTCGGTGCCGTAGGTGGCCTCCAGCGGTGTCTTGAGGACCACTTCGGCGGGGACGCCGTACCGGGCCCGCCAGCGGGCCAGCGCCCGGATGCGGTCGGTCTCCTCACGGCCGGCGGACACGGCCTCGGCGAACTCCGCCCCGCCGTACCAGCGGCGCCGGGCCAGCACCGTCTTCCCCACCAGGATCCGGGGACAGGCGCGGGTGGCGGTGGCGTCGTCCCCCGCCGTCGCCCGCCAGTCCCCGACGAAGTCCTCCATCAACCGGCCGCCGCTCACCAGCCAGGCCGCGATCCGCGCCGGGACCGGCAGGAACTCGGGGTGCCCGCTGCCCAGGGACAGCACCCGCAGATCGCGGCCCTCCGCGTCGCGCACGCACAGCGCGTCGGTCGCCGGGTCGTGGGCCAGGCGCAGCGCCGACCAGCCCTCGGCGTCGATGCCGTCCGGCAGGACCCGGGCGTGGGCGTTGACGTTGAGCCGGTGCAGTCCCAGATCCTCCACGACCCGCCGGCCGTCGGCCCCGTACTGCCGCCGCAGCCGCTCCGCCAGATGCGGCAGCGCCCGGCCGCCCAACTCCTCGTCGGCGCCGAGGAACCGGCCGTAGAGCATGCCGTGCCCGGCGTACGCGTCATTGAGGACCAGCCGGTCCCGCCAGGGCTGGACGAGCACTCCGTACGCCAGCGGGTCCTGCCGGAAGCGGTCCGGCACCCCGGCGACCAGCTCGCGGACCTCCCGTGCGGACAGCGCCACCTCCCGGGCGCCCGGCCCGGCGGCGGTGAGGAGGTCCCGCATCCGGGCGAGGACGTCCCGCCGCAGCCCGTGCAGCCGGCCGAGCGTCCCGTCGGCCGGGCCGCCGTCCTGCGGGATGTCGCCGTCCACGGCCCCGCCCCGCCGGTACACCTCGGCGGCGATCCGCTCGGCGTGGGCCACGAGCGGCACCTCGGCGCCCTCCCCGTACCACTCCACGAAGATCGCGGAGAGCACCGCGCGGATGTCGTGCAGCCGGTCGAAGACGGACAGCAGTTCCACCCCCGCCGCCAGGTCGTCCAGGGCGCCGGTCCAGGGCGCGGTGTCCACCGTCAGGGACGGCAGGACGTAGTCCTCCTCGACCAGGACCCGCGCGTGCCGGCCGGCCCGATGGGCGAGGTCGGCGAGCGTGGAGCGCAGCCGGTCGAGCACCTCGGCGCGCTGCCCGGCCGGGGCCGCCCCGACCTCGGGCAGCAGCCGGTTCACCTCGGCCAGCAGCGGGGCGCCGGGCAGCCCGGGGCGGTCGAGCATCGTACGGAAGGGCAGCGCGCCGTCCTCCGGGCCGTCGCTGAGGCAGAGGATGCCCGCGCCGACGGCCCCGCGCACGGCGTTCAGCGCGTCCTCGGGCGGACAGCCCAGCGTCGCGGCCACCTCGGCGGCCACGGAGGACACCTGTCTGGCACCCAGCGCCACGGAGTCGACCAGCGGACGCACCGGGCCGGCGACCGGGACGGAGAGCCGGCGGATGGTGTCCCCGGCGGACCGGAGGAACATCAGCGTCTCGCGCCCCGGCCCGAACTCCGAGGTCGGCGGCAGCTGCACCCAGTCCCCGGGGCCCAGCGGCCGGTCGGGGGCCGCCTCGTGACGCAGCCCGCCGAGCACGTAGTGCAGCATGATCCGGTCGAGCCCCACGACCGGGACCGCGCCGATCGGCGTCACGTCGTCGAGCGCGACGCCCCCCGGGCCGGGAACGGCCAGTCCCACGGCGGTGAACCGGGAGAGCGGACTCGTACGGATCATCGCCCGGGTCACGTACTGGACGAGACCGCGCTCGGACTTCCGCAGCCGCGCGGACAGCTTCCCGCCGCCGTCCAGGGCGGCCCGGTAGCGGTCGGCGCCGGCCGCCACCTCCGGCGCGACCAAGGCCAGCGCACGCCTGAGGTCGTCGTCGGCGAGCAGCCAGGCCAGCCGCTTCCGTTCCCGGTCGGCCGCCTGCGGGTATTCCCGCTCCAGCGCCGCCCGCAGACCGTCCCGGGCCTGCCGGGCCGCCCGCCAGCGCGCCGTCGCCGGCACCGGATCGTCCTCCGAGCGCGGCATCCGGTCGTTGTGGATGTCCCGCCGCAGCGCGATGAGCGCGCCGCGCTCCCCGGGGTCGGCGGTGGCACCGATCAGCTCGTGCAACCGCGCCGAGCACTCCTCGGCCGCGGCCTCGACCTCGCTCTCCGCGGCGCACACCTCGTCCAGCAGCGCGGCCAGCACGGGGTCCGCCAGGCGCACCCGTGGCAGCGGGTTGACCCGCAGCATCCACAACGGCTCACCGGCGGGACCGTCCTCGCCCGTACATCGGGGCCTCATGCGACGGTCCCCGCGGGCCGGCCGGCCGCAGCCCGGGACAGGCGGTCGTTCCAGGACTCGCCCAGCACCTCGTCCACCGTCTCCGCGATGGCGTAGCACAGGTAGTAGCGGTGGAGCGGGGCCACGTCGAGCAGCAGGAGCTGCTGGTAGAACAGATTGATCAACAGCCGGTACGAGGCGAACCAGTCGGTGGTCGCGGCCACCGCCCCCGACGCGTTCACGGCCGTGTGGAAATCGCTGCCCCGGTGCCCGCTGACGTCCTCCTGACCGGGCGGCCCCATCGTGGTCCTGTCGAAGCCGCCCTCCCGCTCCTCCAGCGTCCGCAGGGTGAGCGCCCCCTGCGCGACGGCCGAGTCGAAGACCCCCATGCCGTACTGGAACGCCTGACGCCAGCGCGCCGCCGCAGGGCCGCCGCTGTCCTCAAGGGCCTGCCGCACCAGCGAGCGCATCAGCGGCGCGTCCCCCGCGAGCCGCCGCGCGAAGACCGGCCGTACGTCCTTGCGGGGCGCCGCCCAGGCGAGGAACGCCTCCGCGTGGCTCCGCAGCGAGAAGACCCCGAACGCGAGGCCGGAATGATGGGCCCCCGCCAGCGCGACCATCGCCTCGGCCACCCGGGTGGGAAGCGTCCCCGCCCCCGACGCGGCCTCGGCGACCGCCGCCGTCAGCGGCCGGTTGATCCGGGTCAGCACCAGATCGCACAGGGCGTTCAACGGCTCGGGCCAGGTGGCGGTCCTCGGGGCGTCCAGCCACTCGATCCGCCCGTGCGGATGCATCGGCAGATAGGGCGGTTCCACCCGCTCCAGCCGGCCGAACTCCCGTGCGCGGGCGAGGTATTCCTCCTCGCTCTGGAGCTCGTCCGGCGCCGGCGATCCCGCGTCCAGCTTCCGTGCCAGCTCGTCCCAGGGAAGCACCGCGCCCCCCTCGCCCCCGGCCGGGCGGGCCACCAGGTCCACATGCGGTCCGTGCAGCCACCCCCGCCGCAGATACAGCACCGGCGCGTTCAGCTCCTCCTCCAGCATCCGGACCGCCGGCAGTACGGCGCTCCTCAGCCACTCGGGACGGATGCCCCCTCGGGTGTAGAGCCGGACTCCGGTCGTACCTCCTGGGGCACGGGCCGGAAGGGCAGCGGGGTGGGTGTCCAGGTTCAAACCGTGTCACCTGCCGTGATCGGGTCGGTCGGGCGAGCCGCCGCCGATCCTGCGTCGCCGCCCGAGCACCCGACAACGGCCGGACGATCACGGCTGACATGCGTCACCCCTTTCATGACATTGATCACGGACCGCCCCCACCCCCTCGACGCCGCCGCGCCCGCGCTGCACCGTGGGGACCGAGCGCCCTGGGACAGGGGCCTGGCATGTGCCGCCACCCGGGGGCGGCCCGGACCGGTCCGTGGCGCATCCGATCCGGCCGTGGTCGAGGGCGTGACCCGGCCGGCGATGACCGCCGTGGCCCGGGTGGGGGGCCCGGCCTGGTCGAGCGGTCTCCTGGGCCGATCTCGGTGGGCCCGATCAATCGAACCGCTTGCCCCCGGTCGCCGGCGCCGATGAGCATGCCGTACTCGATCCGGTCGCTGTCCGTGGCCGGCGCCACGCCATGTGGATCGCCGTCGGGGCGGACTGCCGCGCCTTGAGCCCGGCACCGAGCCCGGTCTCCGCACACCGATCCACCCCGGATGCACGCGTCCCACCACTGGAGGTTCCCATGCCCAAGGGCTACTGGGTGAGCGTCTACCGCACCATTTCCGACCCCGAGAAGCCGGCCGCCTACAACGAGTTGGCCCGTCTCGCCGTCGGGCCCAAGGGTGGCCGGACCTTCGTCGCCGGCGGCCGGGTCATGGCTCATGACGCCGGAATCGCCGAGCGCACCGTCCTGGTCGAGTTCGACAGCTTCGAGCGGGCCGTCGCGGCGCGTGAGAGCGCGGCCTACCAGCGGGCGCTGGACGCCCTCTGCGACGGCGTCGAGCGCGACTTCCGCATCGTCGAAGGCACCGACTGACCCGAGGCCGGGGCGGATCGTCACCGAAGGCCACGCGGAGATCCAAGAGGCCCGACTCGCCAGAGGACCCGGAGGCAGCGGACCATGACGGCGTTCCCCTCACAGGCGGAGGTGACCCGCGCCGTGATCACAGGGCGCTGTTGACGATGGGCCGGGCCGGCGTCAGGCGGTGAAGACGCGCTCGGTATCGCCGCGCCGCGTGTGCAGGTCCCAGTAGAGGGGGGCGACGGACTCGGCCGGGGCCGTCGGTACTCCGGGCGGGCCGCCGGCGCCGATCCACACGCCGATGGCGACGTGCGCGGCCTGGATACCGGTGTCGGCCAGTTCCTTGTGCAGACCGAGCACCCAGTTGCGCAGCGCGGCCTGGGCGGCGTTGACATTGCCGAGCGCCGGGTTGGGGTCGATCGAGCCGGCGCCGTTGGTGTAGAGCAGGGTGCCGGCGCCGGCCTCGCGCATTGCGGGCAGCACGGCCCGTGTGGCGGTGATGGCCCCGTAGAGCAGGATGTCCATCGCCCACCGCACATCGGACGGGTCGGTCTCGGACGGTGCGGCGAGAGGCGTGGATTCGAGGCTCCCGGCCGGGGAGTACTCCAGGACGTCGATGCCACCGAAGCGGGTGGCGGCGTCCTTGAGCGCCTGGGTGAGTGCGGCATGGTCGAGTACGTCCGCGGGGAACGCGGCGGCGGTGATGCCTTCGGCGGCGAGCCGGCCGACCAGGTCGTCGAGCTTGCCACGGTCGCGGGCGACAAGAGCGACGTCGAAGCCGCGGGAGCCGAAGGTGCGGGCGATGGCCAGGCCCATACCGGGGCCGGCTCCGACGATGGCGATGCTGGGCACAGGGCTTCCTTTGCTGGGTAATCGGTCGGGAAAGGAGCGGTCCGGGGCGACGCCGAGCGCCGGCGTACCGAGGTGCCGGCGACGGCGTCCTCAGCGCTCGGGACCGTCGGCGAAATGGTTGTCGTGGGCTTCGTGCAGCCGGCTGAGATCACGTACGTCAGCGGTGGCAAGCCGCGTGAAGTACTCCTCCCGCGGTACGCCCGGCGAGAGCGCCATGAGGAGGGCGGCGGGTTCGGTGCGCTCCTTCCGGATCGCGTGGACGTCACCCGCCGCCGCGTGCGCGGTGTCGCCGGGCCGCAGCGTTCTCCAAGTCCGCCCGTCGAAGTAGTCGACCTCTCCCTGCTCGACGACGAAGGTTTCGCTGAAGGTCGTGTGGAAGTGCGGGGACGGCCCCCGGCTGGACGGGGACATGCGCCACCGGTAGATGCTCACCGTCCCACCGGTCTCCGCCGGTCCGGCGAGGACCTCGATGCTCGATCCGCCGGCGCCCAGCCGGATCGTCCGTGTCTCTCGGGTGTGCTCGGGCTGCCCGTCGAACCAGGCAACCGACTCCGTGTTGTTCATGCCCCGAGTGTCGGGACTTCGACGTTCCGCTCGCGCTCACTTCGGCGGTGGCCTAACAATGGGGTGATGATCCGCTACCGCTTGGGGGCCGGCGCCGCGAGGGTGCGATGGGCGATGTCGCCGATCCACGAAGTGGTCAGCCTTGCGCAGCTGTTGACCGAGCAGCGGCGCCACCCGGTCTTCCATCCATGGCTTCGCCGCCGTCAACGCCGCCTCACACCGCTGGACTTGAGCGCGCTCACCGTCTTCCTCGCCGATGGCGCCTACCGGCCCGACTTCCTCGACCCCTCGCCGCAGTCCAGCGAGCCGACGTTCGAGGAAGGCGTGGAGCAACTCCTCGCCGCGCCGAGGGACCAGATGTATGCCGAGCTGGTCGACGCCACGACGGGGCGCGGAACGGACGTGGCCCGCCGGCTGCTCGACGACCCCGACCGGGTCAGGTCCGAGGCCGCCACGGCGCTGCGTCGCCTGTGGAAGGCGGTGGTGGAACCGGAATGGCCGTCCATGCGGCAGGCCCTGCGCGCCGAGATGCTGGACCGAGCCCTCCAGGTCAACCGCGAGGGACTGCGCGCGGTCCTCCCGCGCCTGCACCCTTCCGCTGTGTGCGGAGACGACACCGTCAGCGTCATGAAGGCGGTCGATATCGACGTCGACTGCCCCGAGGGACTCATTCTCGTTCCGTCCCTGTTCATCACCGACCGGATGCAGTGCACCACCTCCGACCACTGGACCCCGGCGATCTACTACCCGGCATCCGGACGGTACCTCTGGTCGGCACCCGCCACCCCGAGATCCCTCGACCGCCTCCTGGGAGCGACCCGGTCGAAGATCCTCGCCGCCCTCACCACGCCGCTGCAGACAACCGTCGTGGCCGGGCTGGTCGGCGTCACCCCTCCGACGGCCAGCGAGCACCTCACGATCCTGCGCGACGCCGGGTTGATCGACAGCAGCCGGACCGGTCGCACAGCCACGCACGAACTCACCCCGGCCGGCCGCACCCTCCTGGAAGCGGCCTCGCCGCGCCCCTGAAGACGGCGGCGCCGAGCCGGACGACCGCGACCCTCAGCAGCATGTCCTTGACCGGCCCTCCCGCGCTGCTCGTCGCGCCGCCGGCTACGACGCCCCTTGCCCGTCGCCCCCACTGCCGCCCCGCCACCAGCCCGGGATGCCGACGCAGGAACACTCGCGAGGACGACGATGCGTCCGGCCCGAAGTGAGCGGCACGCGCGCCGGGCGGCGCGCCCCCAGCGGCCCGATCGAGAGCCAACTCCCGCTGGACCGAGGCCCGCACGAAGCGCTCGCCGCCGCCGCCCTCGCCGACACCGTCCTGACCTGCGGCAGTCGGTTCCGGCCGCCTTGACCCCATGCCCCCTGCACAGCAGGAATCCTCCCGGCCGTTGTTCAGCGGCGCCCACTCCGCCTCCGTGTCGACCCGGCCCATCGCCCGCCACAGATCGTGTGCGACGACGTTCACCCCGACCGCACAGGATTCGCCCTACCGGCCGCAGGATGTCCAACCACCTCGACGAACTCACCCTGCGAATCGGCAACGTCATCGACCGGCCGACCGTCCGGCTCACCTGCGGTGTCCAACTCCGCTTCCTCGACCTCCTTGACGCCGACATCGGAAAAACCCGCTGGCCCCAGACCTGTTGCTGAGCGCTTCATCCGGCCTGTGAGTGCGGGAGTCGGACCCCCCTGGGGGCAGGTGCACCACCACCCCGGTACTGGGCGGTGCAGACTACGCACATGCAGCTCCCCGCAGAAGCCGTAGCCACTGCTGTGTTGCTGGAGGTCATAAGGATCTCCGAACTCCCGCCAAAGCGAGGCGCCCCGTATCCCGGCAGGGAAGGAGCCCACTGGATCGGGAGCGAGGCAGCCGACGTCCTGGCCTTGATCGAGAGCTTGCCCGGCAGCGAGCAGCACCGCTGCGGCTTCTCGCCGGGCTGGAGCCTCCGGGCGTACGCGGACACTCTCGACCTGGCGCTGTTCGAGGCGGCGTTCTGCTTCAGGTGCCATGAAGTCCGCATGCAGGGAACCGCCGTGCCATCCGCACTGGCGACGCAGTTCTTCGACGCGAGTGCCCCGCAGGCGCAAGCCCTCCTGGCCCTCTTCCGCGAGGCGGCCCCGTAGCCGGTCGGCCCCTGTCACAAGACCTGAAACGGAGGCCCGCGAAGTCCTGGGCCAGACGGTGTCTTCCGATGATCACCGCTGGTGGATCATGGTGGCGCGATATGGCGTCATACACGGTCCGATGCTGAGTGGGAGTTGGTTACCAACGAGAGCATCGCCCAGTGGCGGGAGATCATCGAGGAGGCTGAGTGCCGGCCCCACGGCATCTGCGGCTGGGCAAGCTGCCGAACCTGCGCCTGGCCGGGCCGGCCCGCCAGGACAACAGGAAGACCAGCCCTGGAAGAGGTCGTAGCGACCCGCTACGTGACGCCCCTGCGTGAGGGCGGCTCGCTCTCCGGGCCGTTGCGAGGGGCCTGGTCGCATGGGCCGTCATGCCGCCGAACGCGCTGCCAAGGGCACGCCGCGTGGCTGCTGGCGAGGTCAGGGACTGCTGACCTGCGGTCCGAGACGTCCTGTGCCCGGCGATTCCTACGGGCAGGACTCGTCGAACTTCACAGCCGTCAGCTCGACCGGCTGGCCGTTCAGGGTCGCCCCGGGGCTCGGCGACTGGGTGCACACCTGCCAGTTGCTCTCCATCAGCACCATGCGACCCTCCCTGGCGTCGGTCACGGTGATCGACGTCCCTGAGTCAAGGGCTCCGCGGGCCGCCTTCACGGAGTTACCGGACAGGCTCGGCATCGTGCCGCCGACAACCTCAGGCGCCTTCAGGTCCTTTGCCGGGCATGACTCGTCGAGCTTCACAGCCCCGAAGTCCAGTTCGGTGTCGACCGGGATCGTCTTGCCGGCCGCGTAGTTCTGCGAGCACACTTTCCAGTTGCGGTCGAACGCCTGCATCCGGTCCCGGCCCGCGCTGTCATGTGACTTGAGAAGATGGAACCCGTCGGCCTGCGCCTTGTCCTTCGCGGACTGGAGCCCCATCCCGACAAAGTTCGCGACGGTCCGAGCCTCTGCAGGCTCGTCACTCTTCGCAGACGGTTTCGGCTCAGCCGGGGTTGCCGCCGGCAGCGGAGTTCCGGGCGACTCGGCTGCCGGAGTAGCCGGATCGCAGCCAACCAGCGTGACAACGGCCAGACAGCTGAGAGCGGCAGCGAGCGTGCGGATGCGCATGGCGTTCCCCCGAGGATGCTTCGTGAAGGCATGACCGTAGCGTCGCGAAATGAGGCGGGGGAGCAAGATGTTCCGGTGGTGACGGAGTTGTGACCAACGAGTGAAGGGCTAGCGGGGAGGGTTCTCCAGTTCGCGCGCCAGCACCCACGTCTCCTCGTCGCGCCGGCACGTAACGCGAACCCTGATCGGGAGATGCGTGTAGCGGTCCTGCCATCCCTCGGCAGTGGCGCCCGTCATCCAATGCCCAGGTCGCGTGCGCTCGACTGCAAACGGGCGTCGTCGACCCATCTCAAGCGGCATTGCCCCGGTCCGTCGCCCGTTCTCGTCAGCTCCGTCGATGCCGGGGGCGAATCGGAACGGGCCCCATACGTGGGCGTCCGAATCCGCCTGAGTGAACTCGGGCGTCGGGTTGAGGACCCTGTGGTCCATGTCGTCGTTCACCATCTCCAGCTGCACCGAGGTCAGGTCTCCAAGGCTGTCCGGGCCGGCTAGGTGCGCCGTGATGCTGCCGTTGCTTCCGAACTGGCCGGTGAAGGCCAGCTTGATGTCGGGCGTGCGGTCTTCGTGCCAGCGTTCACATGCGATACGGGCGACGGCGTTGGCCGTGGTGTTGGCGCGGTGGGCGGCAAACCAGGCGCCAGCGGCGGCAACCGCGCTCAGGCCGGCTGTACCGAAGGTCGCGACGTCGCCCCAGTGGATGTCCATGCGCCAGGACTCTACGGTCGGTCACTGACAGACGCCCCCGCTCTTATTCGAGGGCGGGGCGCAGTGCTTTGCGCAGCGTTTCAGCCGAGCGGGCGGGCACGCTCTTCAGGACGCTACAGCGGTCCACGCCCAATGCCGCGACCCTCGGGTGACAGGCAATGTCGGTGAGACCGCCGGAACGCCACTCCGGTGCAACTAGCGCTACCCCTGTGCGGAGGTAGTCAGCTCCATCATCAGCCGGAAGTAGGTTGCACCGTCGATCTCCTCCTTGTCGTACTGGCGCATCAGTTCCTCGATCCTGGCCTTCAGCTCTCCTCGGTCCACTGGCATCTCCCCACGCATCTTCTTTGGGGGGACAGTAGCGCGACGCGAGCCCCGTGCGGCGGCGAGCCGTTGGCTCTCCACGCCCCTTGCAAGCGGGCCGTCTCCGTGGATCCATGGCGGTACTGCACGAGCGAGCATGTCCCCGTCAGTCGCACCCGTTCGACGCTTCCTGCCCGAACTGAACCAGCGCATAACGTTCCCTTATGCGTCGCCTGAGGGTGAACCGCCAACCTGAAGCTCGCCTGAGGGGCGCAGCGCGCCATGCGTGGAGTTGGGCAGCCCTGGGGTACCGCAGATTCCCAGCGTCGGGCGAGTTACGGCAGTATGGGTGGTCTTGCCGGGCAACAGTGCTTCCAGGACAACGGCCGCAAAATGTGCTTCCCGGCAGCCCCTCATCGCCGGCGACCTCCTCCACGGCAACGGCTCGGCCGCCAAGGCCGTCGTCGTGGGTGCGGTGCGGAACCTCCCACGTCAACTCGCTGCCGTCGAGATCCCGCACTCGGTATGCCTGCAGTAGTGCGTAGACGCGCTCTTAGCCGTCGCGGGTAATGGGGCGCTGCTCAGGTTTTGGCGGCCAGGTTGCGGCCGGGTGGGCTTCCGGCGCCCCCTGTTGCGTTCGGCCTTCCTCTCTCGCCCCCGATGACATGCCGGATCGTGCGAGGCTAGATCCGCTTGACAGAGGCCAGTCCCTGGTGGCCGTCTTCCGTCTCTGCCGTCTCGCCGAAATGGCGAAGGTCCCAGTCGATCAGGCTCTGGCCGCGGCTTCGGAACCGGTCGGCTAGCTCCCAGACCTCGCGACTGTCCACGAACGTGACCTCGGGGCGCTTCAGGCCGTGGGCGCCCTTCAGGGTCAGCCACTGCTGTGACTCCTCATCGAAGCGCCAGTAACCGTGCAGGTACTGATTCCGCTCGCGGAAGTCCTTCTCGACCGCGTCGAGGATCGGCGTCAGTTCGCTCCGACAGGCAGGGGCCAGAGGGGATTCCAGTAGCTGCTTTCGGCACTGCCTGATGAGAGCGCCACCGGTGGCCACGGCCGCCGCGTCGGAGTACGCCTTGGCCAAGCCGGCAAGATGCCCATCGATCCCGTGCAGGTTGTACTCGACGGCCGCGGCTTCGCGGGCGACGAGTCCCAGCCCCACGTTGACGGCGATCTCGTCTTCGTCTGCGCCGTCGAGGAGGTGGGGGAGGGGCGCTTCGAAGTCGGTGACAGGCTGGGCCGTCTTGTGCATCAGGTCTCCGCGGTGTTGTCAGTACTTGGCACCAGCCTGCACGAAGCCCGCCCCCTGCCGCACCTGCGGCAGGATCAGGCGTTCATCAATCGGTGGATTGCTAAGTCAAGCCCTCAGCAGGCTGTCTGCTTCGGCGGTCAAGAGTCCGGCTGGTCCCCAACAAGGTGAAGCGAGGGTGCCCCGAATGCCCGCAGGGGTGTACGGCAGCGCCGTCCCGCCTCACGACGTGTACTGCATGTCGGCGACCTCTACGTGGGGGCTGCCGGGGCAGGGGCACTCCAGTTCTTCGCTCCGGTCCGTTCCGGCGCGCGCTGGCGAGCGTCACAGCGCCGGATACGTCCCGCCGAACACGGGTGTCAGCTGCTCATCCGCCCACTCGGCGAAGGTGGTGACGGGTATGCCCAGCTCCCGGGCAAACTCGGGCCGGGCAGGCTGGAGGACCGCGTTATTCCAGTCGTGTCCGGCTCCCCACGTCGGCATGCCCGCGGCGATGGCCTCTTCCAGGCTCATGGAGGGCGCGGTCACGGGAACGCCCCAGGCGGCGGCCATGGTCTGCGCGATCTGCTCCATCGTGCGCAGATCACCCGCCAGTTCCAGCTCCACCTGGTGGAATCGGTCAGGGTCTCGAAGGGCGTGCGCCGCAGCCGTGCCGATGTCCCGCACGGCCACCAGGGCCAATTCGGTCTGTGGCTTCAGCACCGTCAGCAGTCCGCCGCGCGGCCCCGCGGGTGCCAGCAGAGGCAGGTTCTCCATGAAGAAGGCGGGCTTGATGACCGTCCAGCGGGCAAAGCCCGCACCCCGCACCGCCTCCATGATCGCCTGTTTGGTACGAAAGTAGTCCTCCATCGCCGCCCAGCGGCCCTCGGCCCAGCCGGCGACCCGGGTGTGTTCACCGACTCCACTGGTCGAGGACTGCACGAACTGCCGTACTCCCTCAGCCTTCGCCGCGTTCACCAGGTTGGTCGCTTGGGCGAGCTCGCCCGCGAAGTCCACGCTGGTGTCGGTCATGGGCGGCACCTGCACCGAGAACACCGCGCGGACTCCCGCGACCGCCGGGCCGAGGGAGTCCCGGTCGGAGAGATCCGCCCGCACCAGCTCGGCGCCCAGCGCCTCGATCGCTCGGGCGGACTCCGAGCGCGGATCGCGGACGAGTGCACGTACGGGCACATCGGCGGCCAGGAGGGCGCGGGCCGTGGCCCCGCCTTGCTGACCGGTGGCTCCGGTAACCAGGACGGTATCGCTGCTGGTGGGCATGGTTGCTGCTCCCCGTGGACGAGAGGAAATGAAAACGGCGGGGCCCGCCGTTTCTCCTGCCGCTAAGATATGGCGGGGCCCGCCATTTAGCAATGAGGAGATCATGACCGGTCAGCGTTCGGACGCCCGACGCAACTACCAGCGCGTCCTCGCCGTCGCCGAAGCCGAGGTCGCCGCGCACGGTGCCGAGGCGTCCCTGGAGCAGATCGCCCGCACCGCAGGCGTCGGCTCGGCGACTGTGCGCCGCCACTTCCCCACCCGCCGCGCCCTGCTCGAAGCCGTCTTTCAGGAGCGCATCGAGGGCCTGTGCGAGCGCGCCCACCGGCTGAGTGCGACCGAGGACGGCCGCACTGCCCTCCTGGAGTGGCTCCACGCCCTCGTCTTCTACGCCGTTTCGGCCCGCGGATTCGCCAACACCCTCAGCTACGAGCCCCCCGCCGAGGAACCCTCCCCGCACTCCTGTGGGAACAGAATCGCAACGGCCGGAACTCCCCTGCTCCAGCGAGCCATTCGCGACAAGGCGGTTGCACCGCACGTCACGTTTCACGACCTGCTGACCCTCGCTGTCGGCATCGCTCTGGCCACCGAACACCACAAGGACCCCGAGGCCCAGGCCGACCGCCTTTTCCGCCTTGCTGTGGAAGGACTCAGCCCTGAGCGCGGCATTGCTGAGACGTCCGAGGATTCGGGATCCTCGGTACCGCTGACAGAAAGCCTGCCGAACGAGCGGCTGTGACACGAGGGATTGCCTCACCAGTGACAACTGACGTGCCTCGACCGGTCCATTCCGCCAGCTCGTTCGACGTCGCCGGTGACAACTCTTGGGCTGCGGCTCACCCGTGACTGAGCGTCATAGTTGGCCATGAGCCTTCCCGCACCCGCCGGACGCTGGTGGGGCAAGGGGGCCTCGTGGTCGTGCGGAACCAGATCGTTTGTCGCGGACGCGAGGCCCCCGCCGTGCCGGGGCGGGCGTTTTCGGATCTCCGGCGGGCGACGAGCTGGTAGCCGATCACCGCTCCCCAGCCCTCACCCGCCACGGCATATGTCTGGTGTCCGAGGTGGTTCATCAGCTCGACGACGTCGTCGCTCATGGTCGCGGAGTCGTAGCCGTCCGACGGTCGGGCGGGGGCGCCGAGACCGCGGAGGTCCGGCACGACGGCGGTGTAGTGGGGCGTCAGCTCGGGAACGAGGTGGCGCCAGTGGTAGCTGGTCTTGGGTACGCCGTGCAGGAGCACCACCGCGGGGCCGGACCCGGCCGCGCGGTCGTGGAGGCTTGTTCCGTTCACCGCGGCTCGGCCGTGCGGACCGGTGTTCCTTCGTAGTCGAACATCATGTTCTACGTCCTGCTCGTGCCCAAGGATGACCAGCAAGTCGTCCTGATCACGGTCGACCCCGGATCACCTGCCGCGCGGGCCCTGCACAGGCTGGCCTGAACCGGGATCCGGCCCGACATGGCACGCTCGCCGTCACCCGCATGCGATAGCCCCACCTAGTCACGCTGCCGGCACCCAGCGAACCACGAAGGCCATGAGGTTCGACTTGCATGACCAGGGCTTGGTGGCGAGGTGTTCGGTTGGCTCCAACCGGCTTGACCGTCGGGCCGAACGCCGATAGTGAGCGGGGGGTAGGGGCTCGCCCACCTGGCCGGCGACCGGTGGTGTGGTGGGCCTCGGAGGGAGAGGTACCCGCAGCAGGCGATGCCTCCTGCGGGGGAGGTTCAGCCGATTTCTCGCAGTCGCAGGTGACGTCGTTGCACAGGAAGTACTTCTGATCCATGTGCGACGCCTTCCGGACCGGGCCGCGCGGGGCCGGGGTTCAGGAGGTGGGGGAGGTCTCGAAGTGGCCCTGGTCGAGGTCGCCGATGAGGTCGGATCCGGTGGGGTTACGGTTCGTGAGGGCCGGGTTCGGGTGCTCGACGCTGGGTTGTTCAGCCAGAGCATGGGCCGACGCCGAGGAAGTCGACGTGGGTGCCGGCTTCCTCGGCGGATCACCGGCTGTCAGCACGTCCTGCCTGCTGTCACGGCGCGGCCGGGCCGCCCGGACCGGAGACTCAGAGCTGACGGGCAGTGAACTGGCGGCGCAGGTATCCGTACCAGGCGTGGACGTACGCGGCACTGACCGCGGCTTCGGGGGCGAAGAGGTCCCAGGCGTGAGGTGCGCCGGGGTACAGGTGCAGTTCGACGGGCACACCGCTGGACTGGAGCCGCGTCGCGTAGCTCAGGTCCTCGTCACGGAAGACGTCGAGCTCGGCGGCCGCGATGAAGGTGGGCGGGAGGCCGGTGAGGTCCGTCGCGCGCGCGGGTGCGCTGTACGGATGCACCTCCTCGGAGCCGGCGCGGTCCCCGAGGACCAGGTTCCAGGCCAGGATGTTGGTCGCGCGGTCCCAGATGCCGATGTCGGTGACCTCGTGACTGGACGCGGTGGTGTTGCGGTCATCGAGCATCGGGTAGCTCAGCGCCTGGAACAGCGGCGCCGGATCGCCCTGGTCGCGGATCATGAGCGCGGTGGCGGCGGCGATACCACCGCCGCCGCTCTGCCCCGCCAGGGCGACGCGGTCCTCGTCGATGCCGAGCGCGGCTGCCTGACTGCGAAGCCAGCGATAGGCGAGCAGGCCGTCCTCGGCGGCGGCCGGGGCGGGAGCCTCCGGCGCGAGGCGGTAGTCGACGGAGGCGACGATGCAGCCGACCTCCAGGACCAGGTGCTTGAGGGTGGGATCGTCCTGGGCCGCGTACCCGAGAACCTGCCCGCCGCCGTGGAACCAGACCAGCACCGGAAGCGGCCCGGCCGCCTCGGTGGGCCGCAGCAGCCGGACGGGGAGGGTGGATCCGTCCGGGCGGGGTGCCCGGACCTCTTCGACCGACACGGACGGCTCATCCGGTATCTGCGCCGCGATCGCCTCGGCGAAGGCGCGGACGCCGAGGCGCGTGCCTTCCAGGTCACTGAGGTCGAACACCCCAGCCTCCGTCATCGGCACCGCCTTCAGGACCTCGGCGAGTTCGAGGTCGAGCCGCTCGTGCGCGTTCCTGGTGTTCATGTCGTTCGTTTCCTCTCGGCTGCGCGACGGCCTACGCCGGATTGCAGCACCCGGCGCCTGGAGCGCGGGGCGCGGCATGGGGCCCGCGACGCCCGACCCCGGGAGGGGTCAGGAGCCGGCCTCCTCTTCTTCCCGCGCCTCGAATGCTTCGCGCGCGCGTTCGATGGTGGGCATGTTCCGCGAGGCCCACGCCAGCAGCACGTCGATGGGATGCCGGAGGGTCTTGCCGAGGGGGGTGATCCGGTACCTGACCGCCACGGGGCGGGTGGAGACGACCTCGCGTTCGATCACGCCGTTCCGTTCGAGCCGCCGAAGCGTCGCGGTCAGCGACTTCTGGGTGACCTGGGGGATGGCCCGGCGAAGTTCGTTGAAGCGGCACGGGCGTTCGCAGAGCTCATTGAGGACGCTGAGCGACCACTTATCGAGGATCTGGTCGAGCAGTTCGCGGTGCGGTGCGTCGATGCGGAGTTCGTCGGCGGTATCCATGGCGAAACCTGATCTCGTTGAAGTGCCCTTTTTCTACTAGGTAGCTTACAGATACCTAGTTCGGAGGAGAGAAACCTATGCCTGTTCAGCACTTCACCCCGGAAGGCATGCTGCAGCCTGTCCCCTATCACCACGTCGCCGTGGGCACGGGGGCGAAGCACGTCCACGTCAGCGGCCAGGTAGCCCGCCAGGCCGACGGGACCCCGGTGGCACCCGGTGATCTAACCGGACAGGTCGCCCAGGCGCTGCGCAACACCGCCGTCGGGCTGGCGGGGGCGGGAGCGTCGTTCGCGGACGTGCTGCGCCTGACATTCTTCGTGACTCAGTGGACCCCGGAGAAGATCGGCGACTTCATGGCCGGTGTGGAGGCCGTCGCCGACGAGATCGGACTACGGCTCCCCCTGCCGCCGGCCTCCCTCATCGGCGTCGACCACCTCTTCGAACCGGACGTTCTCGTCGAGGTCGAGGCGACCGCGCTCCTGGACTGACCCCTTCGAGCCAGGTAACCCCAGCATCCGGTGAGATCCATCGGGCTTCACCCTGCGGGTATGCCGAGCACAGACGGCTGCCCGGGGGGCCTATGCAGTCCGTCAAGGTGGAGGGTTAGCTTGCTGGTGGTGTCAGCTGGGGAAGGGGATGTGGTGGGGGCGTCGGGTGGAGGGCCGAAGGCGCGGGCCGTCGAGGAGTGGTGCGACGTCTATGACCTGCTGGATGCCGTTCGGCAGCGGCCGAACGCATGGGTGCGCAACGGCTCGTTGCAGGAACTGGCGGTGATGATGTTCGGGTACCACCTCGCGCTTCAGGTCCATGATGTTGATGAGGCGTTCGAGTTCCACCGTGGGAGTGGAGGGTTTGCCTCCTGGCTAAGCAGGACCCGTGGGTGGTCGATGGCGACCGGGTGGGACGCTGCGGTCATGGAGAATCTGCCTGGCGAACCTCCGCTTGACGCCTTCATCCGGCTCGTGGACGAGTACCGAGAATTCGCAGGTCAGCCAGGTTCGTGAAGTCTCTCGGCCATGCGGTCTGGTCATGCTGAGCGAGCGGGGTGGGGTTCGTAGAAGGTTCCGTCACGGAGCATTGCGAACAGGACATCGGCCCGCCGCCGGGCGAGGCGGAGCAGGGCCTCGGTGTGGTGCTTGCCCTGGGCGGTCTTCTTGTCGTAGTAGCCCAGGATGCCGGGTCGCCGAGGGCTGCAAAGGCGGAGAGGAAGAAGGCACGTTTGAGCTGCTTGTTCCCTCGGCGGGAGGGCTGTTCGCCCCGGATCGAGGAGCCTGAGCTGCGGGTTGCCGGGGCGAGTCCGGCGTAGGCGGCGAGGTGGGCAGCGGAGGGGAAGCTGCTGCCGTCGCCGACCTCGATGAGGATCCTGGCTCCGGTCCTGATGCCGACTCCGGGCATCGAGATCAGGACCTGGGAAAGAGGGTGGGCCTCCAGCAGTTCCTCGATCCGCCCGGCCAGGAGCTTGCGCTGGTCGAGGACGGCGGCGAGCGAGCCGGCCAGGCTCGGGACGATCAAAGCGGCCGCTTCGGTGTCGGGAACCACCACGGTCTGTTCGTCCAGCGCGGTGAATATGTCCTCGACCAGCCGCTCGGCCATCCTCGGCGCTTTCGGCCGCAGCAGCGTGACCAGCCGTCGGCGGCCTGCCTTTTGGATCTGGGCCGGGGAACCGAACCGCTCCAGCAGGGCCAGGACAGCCGGGTGCTGCAGCCGCGGGCCCAGGACCCGTTCCGGGTGGATCTGGGTGAGCAGGCCGTGGAGCCGGTTCGCGACGCGGGTGGCCTCACCGGTCGGGTCGTCGTCGAAGCCGACGATCATCTCCTACTCGAGGTCGACCGAGCGCAGCGTGTGAGGCATCGTGCGGGTGGCGTCGGCGATGATGAACGCGTCCCTCGCGTCGGTCTTGGCCTCGCCCGGGTCGAGGTCGGCGATTCGCCGCATCGTCAGGCCGGGCAGGTAGGCGACGGGGCCGCCCATGTCCCTGGCGACCGCCAGGGGCAGGGCGCCGATCGAGGCCGGCTGGTCGACCACGACCAGCATCGTTCCGTGCTTGGCCTGGAGTTTCGCGAACAGCTTGCGAAACTTGGGCTCGGTGTTGGGCAGGCGCTTGTCGAACGCCTTCTTCCCGGCCGGTGTGACAGCGGTGGCGTGGTGTTCGCCCTTGCGGACGTCCAGCCCGAGGAAGACGTCGATGTCGTCGGACTCGATCACGTGCGTCCTCCGGTCGTGCTTCTGCCCGGCCTCGTCCACGGCACCGATCGCCACATCCACATGACGAAGAGCCTCCCGACCTGCGAACAGGCATGGTTAGCAAGGGGGGAAGTCATGCCGGGCCCGGAGGCAGGTAGCCCCGTTGCGGGGCCACCAAAAAGGTAATGGGGGAAGGGGCGGTGTCGGCGCGGTCGGCGTCGAGGTCTCAGCGAACGCGTCCGACGGCCGATGTGCTCGTCTGCGCCTACGCCAAGGCGTCAACCTTGCCGATGAGTCCAGCCGGGGTGGTGCCGGGCGTGACCACGAGATCGACGTTGTACCCCTGATCGCAGAAGACCACTTCGATGGTCCGGGGCACGCAGTCACGGAATGTGCAGGCGATTGTGGCCGCGTCGGCAGGGTCAGCGGACCCCCCTCCGCGATCACCCTCGGTTACTATGCTCACTTCACGCCGGAATTGGTAGCAAGGGATGCGGCACCATCAGCGGGTCTTCTTGGGGAGCGGGGGAGGCCGGCGCGCCCGCCGAAACCCCCGAGATCGACCCCAGCGCCGTTGGCCCGTGATTCCCGCCTCTACGCTTCGGAGAAGTGGTCCGTGGAGTGTAGGGCTGAAGAGATGGGTGGCCTGGAACAGTGCTGGAAGAGGTCGTAGCGACCCGCTACGTCACGCCTCTGCGTGAGGGCGGCTCGCTGCCCGGGATCGTCGAGGCCGATGATCTCGGGACGTACGTCATGAAGTTCACCGGGGCCGGTCAGGGCCGCAAGACGCTGGTCGCGGAGGTGATCTGCGGGCAGCTCGGGCGGCGGCTGGGGCTGCGGGTGCCGGAGCTGGTGCAGATCGAGCTGGACCCCGTGATCGGGCTGGCGGAGCCGGACCAGGAGGTGCAGGAGCTGCTGCGGGCCAGTGGCGGGCTCAACCTGGGGATGGACTTCCTACCGGGCTCGCTGGGCTTCGATCCGCTGGCGTACGCGGTGGACCCGCGCGAGGCGGGCCGGGTCGTGTGGTTCGACGCGCTGATCAACAACGTCGACCGGTCGTGGCGCAATCCGAACATGCTGGTCTGGCACGGGGACCTGTGGCTCATCGACCACGGCGCCACCATGATCTGGCACCACAACTGGCCCGGCGCGCAGGCGTCCGCCGCCAAGCCGTACAACGCCTCTGACCACGCGCTGGCCCCGTTCGGACCGGACATCGCCTCGGCCGCCGCCGAGCTGGCGCCGCTGGTCACGCGGGAGCTGCTGGCCGAGGCCGCCGCCGACGTGCCGGAGGCGTGGCTGGCCGACGAACCGGGCTTCGACTCGACCGACGCGCTCCGGGAGGCGTACGTGGAGGCGCTGCTGGCGCGGGCGGCCACGATCCACGAGCGGATCATCATGGACGCGCCCACCACGGACGGGCCCTCCCGGGCCCCGGGCTGGATCTCCGAACGGCTCGCCCCCCGGCACGACGACAGGACCAGCGAAGAGGGCGCCCGGCCGTGACTGAACGCGATGTCTTCGAGTACGCCCTGCTCCGGGTGGTGCCGCGCGTGGAGCGCGGTGAGTTCTTCAATGCCGGTGTGGTCGTCTACTGCCGAGCCAAGGGCTTCGTCGCCGCCCGTACCGCCCTGGACGAGGGCAAACTGCGCGCCCTGGACCCCGGCGCCGATCTGGCCGGGGTGCGGGCGGCGCTGCACGCCGTCGAGGGGGTCTGCCGGGGCGGCGCGTACGCGGGCCAGGCCGCCGGTGACGAACCGGGCCGGCGCTTCCGCTGGCTGATCGCGCCGCGCTCCACCGTGATCCAGCCCGGCCCGGTGCACAGCGGTCTCACCACCGATCCCTCGGCCGAGGTCGAACGCCTCCTCGACCTGCTGGTGCGCTGAATCCGCCCCGACGGCGCCGCCCCCGCACGACGCGGGGGCGGCGCCGTCGGTGTGTGACATGCACCGCTGCCTCCGTGTGCCGTTGACACCGGGTGCCAGGGCTTCTAGCGTCTCGTCTGCTGAAGGTACTAAGCGGTTGCTCAGTTATCGGGTGCGTTCTCGCGGGAACGTTCCGACGTCCGCTGAGCCGCGATCCAAGGGCGAGGAGAAGCAGCATGTCCACCACCGAGCAGCGCGTAGCCATCGTGACGGGAGCCGCACGGGGCATCGGTGCCGCCACCGCGGTACGCCTGGCGGCCGAGGGCCGCGCCGTCGCCGTTCTCGACCTCGACGAGGCGGCCTGCAAGGACACCGTCGAGAAGATCACCGCGGCGGGGGGCCGTGCCCTCGCGGTCGGCTGCGACGTGTCGGACAGCGCCCAGGTGGAGGCCGCCGTCGCGCGTGTTGCCGAGGAGCTGGGGGCCCCGACGATCCTCGTCAACAACGCGGGCGTGCTCCGCGACAACCTGCTCTTCAAGATGAGCGAGTCCGACTGGGACACCGTGGTGAACGTGCACCTCAAGGGCGCGTTCCTGATGGCGAAGGCCGTGCAGAAGCACATGGTCGACGCCAAGTTCGGCCGTATCGTCTCGCTGTCCTCGTCCTCCGCCCTCGGCAACCGCGGCCAGGCCAACTACTCCGCCGTCAAGGCGGGCCTCCAGGGCTTCACCAAGACCCTCGCCAAGGAGCTCGGCAAGTTCGGCATCACGGCCAACGCGGTGGCGCCCGGCTTCATCGTCACCGAGATGACCGCCCAGACGGCGGCCCGGGTCGGGATGGGCTTCGAGGAGTTCCAGGCGGCCGCGGCCACCCAGATCCCCGTGCAGCGCGTCGGCGTCCCCGACGACATCGCCAACGCGATCGCCTTCTTCACCGGCGACGCGGCCGGCTTCGTCTCCGGCCAGGTCATGTACGTCGCCGGCGGACCGCTCAACTGACCCGAAGGGCAACGGACATCATGACTGTGCAGGACAGCGGGAAGGTCGCCCTGATCACCGGGGCGAGCCGGGGCATCGGCTACGGCATCGCGGAGGCGCTCGTCGCCCGAGGCGACCGGGTGTGCATCACCGGGCGCAACGAGGACGCGCTGAAGGAGGCCGTGGAGGCGCTGGGCTCCGACCGGGCCATCGGCGTGGCCGGCAAGGCCCACGACGAGGCCCACCAGGCGGCGGCCGTCGCGCGCACCATGGAGGCGTTCGGCCGGGTCGACTTCCTGGTCAACAACGCCGGGACGAACCCGGTCTTCGGCCCCATCGCCGAACTGGACCTCGACGTCGCCCGCAAGGTCTTCGAGACGAACGTGGTCTCGGCGCTCGGCTTCGCCCAGCAGACCTGGAAGGCGTGGCAGAAGGAGAACGGCGGGGCCATCGTCAACATCGCCTCCGTCGCGGGCGTCTCGGCCTCGCCGTTCATCGGCGCGTACGGCATGAGCAAGGCGGCCATGGTCAACCTGACCCTCCAGCTGGCGCACGAGTTCGCGCCGGTCGTCCGGGTCAACTCGATCGCCCCGGCCGTCGTGAAGACCCGGTTCGCCCAGGCGCTGTACGAGGGCCGCGAGGCGGAAGCGGCCGCCGCCTACCCGCTCGGCCGGCTCGGTGTCCCGGAGGACATCGGCGGGGCCGCCGCCTTCCTCACGTCGAGCCAGTCCGCCTGGATCACCGGCCAGACCCTCGTGGTCGACGGCGGCATTTTCCTCAATGCCGGGGTCGGCTGATATCGGCCTGGGCCGGTTTGGCCCCGATTGACTCAAGTGCCCCGCCGGGCCTGCGGATTGACCTGGCGGGGCGCTGCGGTATCGTCTGCCGACCCATGGCTGATCGAGGAGCGTGCACGTGTTCTACCGGGCCAGTCTGCAGGCCGCTGCAGCCCTTGCTTCCCTGTCGTTGCTGGCCGGTTGCGGCCTGCTCCCGGGCGGAAGCTCGGACGTGGAACAGAAACTGGCCGTCGGGACGACCAGTGAGCCGTCCACGCTCGATCCCGCGGCGGCCTGGGACGGCTCCTGGGAGCTGATGCGCAACGTGTTCCAGACCCTGGTGAGCTTCCCCACCGGGGCCACCAGCCCGGAGCCCGACGCCGCCGACTGCGAGTTCACGGACCACACGAGCACCGCCTACCGCTGCACCATGCACAAGGGTCTGAAGTTCTCCAACGGCGAGAAGCTGGACGCCGAGGCCGTGAAGTACTCCATCGACCGGATCCGGTCGATCGCGGTCAAGGGCGGACCGGTCGGCATGCTCGGCTCGCTGGACCAGGTGGAGACCAAGGGCGACGACGTCGTGATCTTCCACCTCACCAAGCCCGACGCCACCTTCCCGTTCATCCTGGCCACCCCCGCCATGTCGCTGGTCGCGCCCGGCGCGTACGCCAAGCACAAGATCCGCAACGACGGCAAGGTCACCGGGTCCGGTCCCTACCTGCTGGATTCCTACAAGCAGGGCGACCGTTCGGTCCTGAAGCGCAACCCCGACTACAAGGGCTTCGCCGACCGCAAGAACGACCAGGTGACCATCCGGTACTTCAAGGAGTCCGGCGCCGTGATCTCGGCGCTCCGGAAGAACGAGATCGACGCCACCTACCGGGGTCTGGGCGCCGAGGACGTGGTGAGCCTGGAGGACAACAAGGACGCCAACAAGGACCTCCAGATCGTCGAGACCGTCGGCGCCGACATCCGCTTCCTGGTCTTCAACCCGGAGGACAAGGCGGCCGGCAACCCGGCCGTGCGGCGCGCGATAGCCCAGCTGGTGGACCGCGACGCCCTCGTCGCCAAGGTCTACCAGGGCACCGCCGAACCGCTCTACTCCATGGTCCCCAAGGGCATCGCCGCTCACACGACCAGCTTCTTCGACACCTTCGGGGACCCGAGCCGGGCCAAGGCCGAGCGGATCCTCCGCAAGGCCGGCATCACCGAGCCCGTATCGATGACCTTCTGGTACACGACCGACCGCTACGGCTCGTCGACGGCTCCCGAGTTCGCCGAGCTCAAGCGGCAGCTGGAGTCCTCGGGGCTGTTCCGGATCACCCTGAAGAGCGAGCCCTGGAAGACCTTCCAGGAGGGCTTCACCAAGGGCGCGTACCCGGTCTTCGGGCGCGGCTGGTTCCCCGACTTCCCGGACCCGGACAACTTCATCGCCCCGTTCGTCGGCAAGGACAGCGTCACGGGCATGCCGTACCTGAAGAGCGAGATCACCAACGAGCTGATCCCCCAGTCCCGCAAGGAGAGCGACCGCGGAGCGGTCAGCAAGCAGTTCGAGCGCGCGCAGAAGATCCTCGTGGACGACGTCCGGCTGCTGCCCCTGTGGCAGGGCAAGCTGTACGTGGCCGCGGGCGAGGACATCGGCGGCGGCGAGCGCGCCCTGGACCCGCAGACCGTCATGCAGATGTGGGAGCTGTACCGCAAGGCCAGCTGGTGACGGACCGGGCGTCCGGCCCCGGGGGCTCGGGCGCCCGTTGTCAGTGGTCCCCGGTAGGTTCTGGAACCAAGAACCGATTGTTCACCGGAGGTTGTTGACGTGACCGACACCTACCCGCTGCCCGAGTCCTGGCGCGGTGTCCTCGGCGAGGAGCTGGAGAAGCCCTACTTCAGGGATCTCATCGAATTCGTCGAGAAGGAGCGGGCCGACGGGCCGGTGTATCCGCCCCGTGAGCAGGTGTTCGCGGCCCTGGAGGCGACCCCGTACGACCGGGTCAAGGTCCTCGTCCTCGGGCAGGACCCGTACCACGGCGAGGGCCAGGGCCACGGCCTGTGCTTCTCGGTGCGGCCGGGCGTCAAGACGCCGCCGTCCCTGCGGAACATCTACAAGGAGATGAAGGAGGAGCTGGGGCTGCCCGTCCCGGACAACGGCTATCTGATGCCGTGGGCCGAGCAGGGCGTGCTCCTGCTCAACGCCGTGCTGACCGTCCGCGCCGGCGAGGCCAACTCGCACAAGGGCAAGGGCTGGGAGAAGGTCACCGACGCCGTCATCCGCGCCGTCGCCGCCCGCCCCGACCCGGCGGTCTTCGTCCTCTGGGGCAATTACGCGCAGAAGAAGCTCCCCCTCATCGACGAGGAGCGCCACGTCGTGGTCAAGGGCGCCCACCCCTCGCCGCTGTCGGCGAAGAAGTTCTTCGGCTCCCGCCCCTTCACGCAGATCAACGAGGCCGTCGCCGCACAGGGCCACCCGCCGATCGACTGGCGCATCCCCGACCTGGGCTGAGCCCGCCCCGCGTGCGCGCCCGCGGACCGGAGCCGCTCGGCCTTGGCATCCTTCGCCTCCTGCTCGGCCCGCGTGCGCGCCCGCGGACCGGCGGCTAGCGTCGAACCGGCGGTGACGGGTGGAGACCGGCCCCCGGGGCGGACCCCGGGGGCCGGGACCTCCTCGGGGGCGGCCGGGCCCCGGGCCGGACGGGCGCGGAACAGGAGCGAGGGAGAACGCGGTGACGGAGCGGCAGGAGACGTCGCAGGACGTCGTCATGACCAGGATCGGACAGGCGGTCATGCTGCTCCACGGCGGCGACCGGGAAGAGGCCCGCAACCGCTTCGGCGCACTCTGGGACGAGATCGGCGAGGACGGCGAGCCGCTGCAGCGGTGCACCCTCGCCCACTACATGGCCGACACGCAGGACGATCCCGGGGACGAGCTGGCCTGGGACCTGCGGGCACTGACCGCGGCCGAATCCCTCACCGGGCCGGGCGTACGGAGGCACCGGGACGCCCCCGCGGTGCGGGCCCTGTGCCCCTCGCTCCACCTCAACCTGGCCGCGGACTACGTGAAGCTCCAGCACCCGGCCGCCGCCCGGCTCCATCTGGACCGGGCCCGCGCGGCCTCGGCCGTCCTGGCCGACGACCGCACGGACGACGGATACGGGGGAGGCGTCCGGGCGGCCATCGGCCGGCTGGAGCAGCGCCTGCGGGAATTCTGACCCGCGCCGACCGGGTGGCCCGTCAGTGGCCGTAGGTGTCGTCGCAGATCCGTGACTGCGGACTGCCGGCGGGCCAGTGCCCGTATCCCCGGCCGAGGGCGCACACGTCGCTTCCGGCGACCGGCCGGGGCAGCGCCGGGGCGGGGACCGGGGGCGCCACCCGCCGGGGGATCGCCCGCTCCGGCCGTGTGCGGTGCTGCCGGGGGAGGCGCGGCGGGTCGTGCCGCACCTGCGGGGGCGCCGCCCGGCGCGGGGCGGTGCGGGTGGCGGACGGTTTCGGGCCGGTGACCGCCCCCAGGGTGTCGCGGACCGGCGGCCGGACGATCTGCGGTGCCAGGTCCTGTGCCGGGTGGCGGGTCTCCGAGGGCACGGGCGGGCTCGGCCGGGGTTCCACGGACACACAGCCGGAGAGCGCTGTGACGGCCACACCGACGAGGATGTTCACGGTGATTCGGGTTCGTTGCACCTGATCCACTCTGGAGTGCGGACGGGGTGCCGGGTGGGCCGGAACGCCGCGATTGGCCCGCACGAGTGACCCGGTCGTCCCCGGGGCGCGCGGTGAGGACGCTCAGCGGTCCCCGGACGCGCCGCCGTCCCCGGGTCCGCCGCCGTCCCCGGTCGTGCCGCGGTCTCCGGACATGCCGCTGTCCCCGAGCATGCCGCGCAGCAGCTCGCGGAAGCCGGTGCGCAGGTCCGCCTCGCCGGGGACCTCCCGGTGGAAGGACCCCGCCGCGCACGAGAACATCAGCCCCTCGCACCAGGCCACCAGCGACAGCGTGTGCCGTTCCGGGTCCGGAGAGCCGACGGCCGTCATCAGGGCCAGCAACGGTTCGCGGAACTGCCGGCCCGTCGCGTCGAAGAACGCCCGCAGCTCGGGGCGGCGGGTGGCCTCCAGGGCCAGTTCGTAGCGGCAGACCAGCAGTTCGGGGTGACGGGTCAGATACCGGTGCAGCGCCAGGGCGAGGGCCCCGATCAACGCGTCGAGGGCGGGGGCCTCCGGCGCCGGGCCGCCGGACAGCGGCAGCTCGGCCGGGGCCAGCACCCGCGCCTCGCGTTCGGCCAGGCGCCGCACGGCCGCCTCCAGCAGCGCCTGCCGGGTGCGCGCGTAGTTGGACGTCGACCCCTGGGGGAGCCCCGCGCGCTCGTCCACCGCCCGGTGGGTCAGCCCGCGCATGCCGCGCTCCGCGAGGAGGGCGAGGGCGGCGTCGGTGATCAGATCGGCTCGGGCGGAACCGGTGGTGCGTGCGGCCATGAGGTCAACCTACCGGCGACACTACGTCTGTAGTAACGTGGCGGCGTCACTACAGGTGTAGTGCCTGGGGGGCGGGGGGAAGTCATGGAGACGCCGCACGCGGTGGTCATCGGCGCCGGGATCGGGGGCCTCACGGCGGCGGTGGCGCTCCGCCGCACCGGCTGGCGCGTCACCGTCCTGGAGCGCGCGGCCTCCCTGGAGCCCGTCGGCGCCGGGATCGGCCTCGCCCCCAACGCCCAGCGGGCCCTGGACGTCATCGGGCTCGGCGACGCCGTCCGCGCACTCGCCGCCTGGCAGGGTGAGGGCGGCATGCGCAGGCCGGACGGCCGCTGGCTCTCCCGTACGGACAGCGCGGCGGCGGCCGAACGGTTCGGTGGACCGCTCGTGCTCGTCCACCGGGCCACCCTCGTCCACCGCATCGCCGCCGAACTGCCCGACGGCGCCCTGCGGACCGGCTGCTCCGCACGCCTCCTGGACCGGGGCACCGCCGGAGGGCGGCGGGCCGTCGTCGGCATCCCGGACGGGACCGTCGAGGCGGACCTCGTCGTCGGCGCCGACGGCATCCACTCCGGGGTGCGCCGCGCGCTCTTCCCCGCCCACCCCGGGCCCTCGTACGCGGGAATCACCACCTGGCGCGTCGTCGTCCCGGCCCCGCCCGAGCCCTTCGCCCCGCACGAGACGTGGGGGCGCGGTGCGCTGTGGGGCACCCAGCCGCTGAAGGACGGGCGCGTCTACGCGTACGCGGCGGCCGTCGCCCCGGCGGGGGAGCGGGCCGGGGACGAGCGGGCCGAACTGCTGCGCCGCTTCGGCGACTGGCACACCCCCGTCCCGGACGTCCTCGCCGCCGCCCGGACCGAGGACGTCCTGCGCAACGACGTCCACCACATGACCGTCCCGCTGCCCGCCCACCACCGGGGCCGCACCGCCCTGCTCGGCGACGCCGCCCATGCCATGGCCCCCACCCTCGGCCAGGGCGGCAACCAGGCGATCGAGGACGCCGTCGTCCTCGCCCACCACCTGGCGCCCGGAGGCGACGGGGGCGCGGGGCTCGCCGCGTACACCGCCGACCGGCTGCCGCGCACGGCGGCCGTCGTCCGCACGGCCGCCCGGGTGGCCCGGCTGGCCGCCCTGTCCTCCGCCCCCGCCGTCGCCGTCCGCGACCGCCTGATGTCCGCGGTCTCCCGGCTCGGACCGGGCCTGGTCCTGCGGACCTTCGACGGCATCGCCGACTGGCGCCCGCCCGGCCCCGCGTATGCTGCCCGGACGAACGACGCGCCGGCGGGGCACACCCCGGAGGGGACCCGCGACACGCGGCGCTGACCAGCGAGAGGAACATCCTGTGAAGGTCGGCTGCATCGGGCTCGGGGACATCGCGCGGAAGGCGTACCTGCCGGTCCTCACCACCCTGCCGGGCATCGAGCTGCACCTCCAGACCCGCACCCCCGCCACGCTGGCCGAGATCGCCGCCGCCCACCGCATCCCGTCCGACCGATGCCACACCGACCTCGACGCGCTCCTCGCCCAGCGGTTGGACGCGGCGTTCGTGCACGCCCCGACCGCCGTGCACCCGGAGATCACCGCCCGGCTGCTCGACGCGGGCGTCCCCACGTACGTCGACAAGCCGCTCGCGTACGAACTCGCGGACTCCGAGCGCCTGGTGGAGCTCGCGGAGGCACGCGGCGTCTCGCTGGCCGTCGGCTTCAACCGCCGGGTGGCGCCCGGCTACGCCCAGTGCGCGGAGCACCCCCGCGATCTGATCCTCATGCAGAAGAACCGGGTCGGGCTGCCGGAGGAGCCGCGGACGATGGTCCTCGACGACTTCATCCACGTCGTCGACACCCTGCGTTTCCTGGTGCCCGGCCCGGTCGAGCACACCGCCGTCCGCGCCCGGATCCGCGACGGCCTCATGCACCACGTGGTGCTCCAGCTCTCCGGCGACGGATTCACGGCCATCGGCGCGATGAACCGGCTCAGCGGCTCCACGGAGGAGCGGCTGGAGGTGTCGGGCCAGGACGCCAAGCGCGAGGTGCTGAACCTCGCCGAGGTCATCGACCACAAGGGCCAGCCGAGCCTGCGGCGGCGCGGCGACTGGGTGCCGGTGGCCCGCCAGCGGGGCATCGAGCAGAGCGTCCTGACGTTCCTCGACGCGGTGCGGGCCGGCACGCTCCTCAGTGCCCGGGACGCCCTCGCCACGCACGAGCTGTGCGAGCGCGTCCTGCGCGACCTCGACTGCGCCTGAGGCCGCCGCCCGCCCGGCCGGGCACTGCTCCGGATGCGTGACACGAGGGCCCCGGGCGCGCCGGGGACAAGACCGCCGCCCCGTGGAGGTGACCTGGTGAGACGCCACCGCGAGCCACCGGGACGGGATGCCCTCCAGCCACGCCGGGCTCCTACGCGCCGGACGGCAGACCGCCCGACGCCCTCCAGCGCGCCCTGATCCTCGACTGGGCCGTCAACCGGCGCGTCGCGGCCGGCCGGCGCGTGGAGTCCCGCGCCGAGACCCAGGTGGTCATGGTCCGGGGGCACCCCGTCCACCACGCGCCGCACGCCGTTCTCACCGCGCTCACCTGCTTCCTCTGGGCCCGGTCCGGCTCGTCCTGAGCCGCACGCGCCGGCTCGAACGGGTCGCGCTGACGGTGGACGCCATGGGCACCGTCGTGACGGTGAACGGCCCGGACTCCCGTTGAGGCGCGGCAGGTGGCGGGACCCGGTCGCCAAGGCGGGGCAGGTGGCGGGACCCGGCCCCGCCGCGCGTCCGGGCGGGCTCAGGGCCCCGTCGCGGACTCAGGGCCCTGTCGCGGCGGGAGCACCCGCGCGCTCACCCCCGGACCGTTCCGCATCCGGCGTCCGCGCGGGACCGCCGGCCGACGCCCCCGGCCCGCCCCGCCGACGTGCGTGCCGGACGCCCTCCGTGGCGAAGAGGGCGAGCAGGACGACCAGCGCCCCGTACAGGGGCCAGTCGCCCAGTCGCGCGTACAGCGTGGTGCCCCGGGCGAGCGGCACCGCGTAGACCTCGGTCCCGCTCGTGCCCGTGCCGAGGCGGCCGCCGATCTCCTCGCCGCGCGGGCCGTAGACCGCGCTGACGCCGGTGAGGGTGGCGTGGACCATGGGGCGGCCCGACTCGGCGGCGCGGAGCGCGGCGAGCGAGGCGTGCTGGCGGGGAGCCCAGCTGTGCTGGAAGGAGGAGGTGGACGACTGGGCGACGAGGATGCGCGCCCCGTCCCGGGCCAGCCGGCGGCTCATGTCGGGGAAGGCGGACTCGAAGCAGACGAGCGGGCCGATACGCAGATCCCGGGCGGCGTCCGGAAGCGCCATGGTCACCGGGCCCGTCCCGCGCAGCCGGTCCTCGCCCGCCGCCCTGCCCATGGACGTGGCCCAGCCGAGGGCCGAGCGGGCCGGGACGTACTCGCCGAAGGGGACCAGCCGCATCTTGTCGTAACGGTCCCCGGTCAGGCCATGGGGTCCCACGAGCACCGCGCTCTTGAAGATGCCGGTACGGCCCGAGGCGTCGGTCTGCCGGGCGTCCACGTTCACGAGGACGTCCGCGCCGACCAGGCGTGACAGCGCCGCGAGCCGTGCGGTGACCTCCGGGTGGCGCACCGGGTCGACGCCGACACTGCTCTCGCCCCACACCACGAGATCGAGGTCCCGCCCCGCCAGCGAGCGCGTCAGGGCCTCGCCGCGCGCGAAGCGGCGCTCCACGCTGCCGGGACCCTCGACGATCCCCGGCTGGACGACGGCGACCGAGGCCGTGCCCGACGGTTCGGGCCGGGGTGCCCACGCGGCCACCGCGCCCACGGCGGACGCGGCCACCACCAGCGACCCGAGCGCCGCCCGGCGGGCCGGTGCGGGCGCCGCCACCAAGAGCACGACGGCCGTGTTGACCGCGACGACCAGCAGCGTCACCAGCCACACCCCGCCCACCGAGGCGAGCCGCAGCGCGGGAGCCACCTGCCACTGGCTCGCCCCGAGCAGGCCCCACGGCCCGCCGAGCCCCTCCCAGGACCGCACCGTCTCGATCATCAGCCAGCCGCACGGAACGACGGCCACCGCCGCCGCCGCGGAACCCGCCGACAGGGGCCCGCGCAGCATCCGCCCGGCCAGCAACCCCCAGGGGGCCCACAACAGACCGAGGAGGGCGGCCAGCACCACGATGAACACATGGAGGCTCGGCATCAGCCAGTGGTGCACCGCCAGCATGTATCCCGTACCGCCGAGCCAGCCGTCGAGCGCCGCGCGGCGTCCCGTACCGGCCGACCGGATCAGCAGCAGCAACGGCACCAGGGCGCCGTAGGCGAACCACCAGAGCCCCGGCGCGGGGAAGGCCAGCGCCGGCAGCGCCCCGGCGAGGACCGCGACCGCCCCCCGGCCCACGGGCGAGCCGAGGACCCGGCCGTACGTCCCGCGTGCCCCGGTTCCGCTCGGCATGCGCGCCTCCTCGTCCTGTCCGGGGGCAGACATCGTCCGGAACCGTTCCCGCGGATCGTCCCCCGGTGTGCGCATCTTCCCCCACGTGTGGGGCAGCGGCGGCCGACCGGCACGGACCGGCCGGTCAGCCGCCGGCCAGATCCCCGGACAGGCTCCGCCACTTCTCGTGGACCGTCACCCCTTCGATCCGCCAGCCCTCGCCGGTGCGGGCGAGATCGAAGACGTACCGCCCGCCCGCGACGAAGTTCGGCGCGGTGGACGCTTCGGGGGCCGACCCGTCGCCGTCCTGGGACCGCCCGCCGACGAGCCGCATCGGGTTCAGGTAGTCGGCCTGCACCCGGGCCCGGTCCCCCGGGTAGCCGCCCAGGTCCTGAAGGTCCAGTCGCCGGTTGACGATGAGGTGCTGCCGTACGGGGAAGAGCCGCATCGTCTCCGCGAGCCAGTGCGCGACCTCGGCGGCCGGGCCCTCGGTGCCGCCCGCCGAGCGGTAGTCGGCCCGGCCCGACGCCGTGAACAGGGCCACGTAGTCCGTCCAGGCCCCGTCGTCCACGGCCACCGCGTAGCCGGTGACCACCGCGTCGACGGCGAGGCGGTCCATCACGGTCGAGAGGTCCACGCGCTGCGTCATCGGCTCAGTGTGGGGCCGTGGACCGCAGGGGCCAAGAGGCGTGCGTCGGGAACCGCACCGGCCGGGTGGGCGGCCCGGCCGGTGCGTGCGACGGGACCGTGGCCGGAAGGCACCGGCAGCGCCCGCCGGCAACGGACGCTCAGCACGGGACGACGGCCACCGGACCCAGCGCGTGCGTGAGCGTCGTCTGCGCGACCGGGGAGAGGCCGAGGCCCAGGGACTCACCGCCCCTGCGCCGGCCGATCACCGTCAGCGCCGCCGTCGCCGAGGCCGTCACCAGGGTGCGCGAAGCGGAGCCGTTCACCGGCTCCTTCATGACCTCCACCTGCGGATACTTCTCCCGCCAGCCCGCCGTCAGCTCCGCGAGGGACCGCTCCGCCGCGTTCGCGGCCGCGTCCCGGTCGAAGACCGGCCCGCCCGACAGCATCGAGGAGAACATCGTCCAGCCGTGCACGATGCGCAGCCGCGCACCCGGCCGGGCCGCCGCCGTCTCGAAGGCGAACTCCAGCACGCCCTCGCTGCTCTCGTCCGCCGCGACCCCCGCGACGACGTCCGGAAAGACATCCGTCCCGTTCCGCTCCTCCTCGTCGTCCGGCTGCCCGCCGTGCACCACGACCACGGGGCATTTCGCCATCGACGCCGTCGCGAGGCTGTTGGACCCCAGCATCAGGGAACGGAATCCGCCGAGCCCGCGCGAGCCGACCACCACCAGCGAGGCGTCCCGGCTCAGCGAGACCAGCGCGGCCGACGGGAAGTCCAGCGGCGCCAGCGTCGTGGGCCGCAGTCCCGGAACGGTCTCGCCCACCTGGCGTACGGACCGCGCCAGCAGGTCGTCGGCCTCGCGCTGCTGCGCCTCCTGGTCCGTACGGCGGCTCAGCAGCCGCACATGGACGATCAGCAGGGGCAGCCCCCGCCGGTCCGCCTCGCGGGCCGCCCAGTCGAGGGCGTCGCGGCTGTGCGTCGAGCCGTCGACCGCGGCGATCACGGGACGCTCGGTGCTGGTCATGGCTGCCTCCTGCATCCGGCCGGGTCCGGCCGATCCGTGGTGCGTCCCCCGAGGGCGGCGTATGCCCCCTTCCGTACGCTACGTGCCGCCCGGTCCCGTCGCAGCACCGGGCGCGGCGGGCCGGAAGCGGTGCGTCCGCGGTGACGGGCATACCGGGATCTATGCTCGCGGAATGGAGCAGAGCGAAGTCCTGAAGCGCGTGGTCGGCATCCTCACCGAGGCGGGCGAGATGCGCCGCCTCATGGAGGAGGACCCCGGCCGCGAGGAGCGCGCCGCCGACTCGACCGTCGTCACCGCCCTCCTCAACGAGACGATGCCCCGGATCGCCATCTCCGAGAACGCGACGATCGAGGACGTGGTCGTCCTCGTCGGCCGCGAGGTCGGCGGCGCGGTGGAACAGCTCGTCGGCGCGTTCACCCTGGCGTTCGCGACGCTGGCCCAGGTGCACGACGCGGGCCGTACGGACGTGTCGTCGGCCGACGTCCTCCAGGACCTGGCCCTGCGCGCCGAGCAGTTCGGTGCCGGGGGAGAGGGAGAGGCCGGGGCGTAGCCCGTGCCGGGCACGGGGGTGGCGCCGGAGCGGGCGGGGGTGCGCGAGGCCGTCACGGGCGGACGGGGTCGAACAGGGCCATGGCCTCGTCCAGACGGGCCCGCGCCCAGTCGTACTGCTCGGTCGTGGTGTGGCCGCGGTACACCGTCTCGATGACCATGACGAGCATCAGGTGCATGCCGTACAGACGCCGGCGCACCTCCTCGGCGGCCGACAGCGGGCCGTGGCCGTATCCGCGCAGGAAGGGCGCCGGGTCGCCGAACGCGTCGAGCTGCGTGCCGGCGAAGCCCACCTCGATCAGCGGATCGCCGTAGAAGGCGCGTTCGTGGTCGATGACGGCGGCGATCCGTCCGTCGCGGACCATCACGTTCCCCGCCCACAGGTCCCACTCCACCAGGCACGGTTCCGTCACCTCGTCGAGGCTGCCGGCGTGCGCGGCCAGGACCGCGCGGAACTCCTCGTAGGGCCGCCCGAGGTCCACCTTCCGCCGTTCCCCGTCGCGCAGCACGTCCTCCACCATGGTGGTGAACGCCTCACGCCACGTCGCGACGGGCGGCCCGGCCAACGGTCCGAAACCCTCGCTGTGCACCGCGTTGATCGCGCGGTTGGCCGCGCCGAGCCGCTCCATGTACGCCTCGCGCGCGGCGGCGGGCAGCGCGTCGGCGACGAGGGCGAGGTTGTCGGCGTCCACGAAGGCCATGAAGAAGTAGTCGGCGTCGCACAGTTCACGGCTCCGGTCCGCGAAGTCGACGCGTGGCACCGGCACGGACGTGCGCGTGCGCAGCAGGTCCAGGGTGCGCAGTTCGGTCTCCATGGCCCCGCGCTCGTAGGTCATCACCTCCACCGAGGGAGGCGGCGCTATCTTCAGCACGACCTCGGCCCCGTCGCGCAGCCGGATCCGGTACGCGACGTTGAACCAGCCGTGCCCCAGCTCGCTGAACCATCCGTCCGCGACCGGCACCCGGTCCGCCCCGTACGCCCGCTCGACCATGGCGCGCAGCACGCCGGCCGGCTGCCTGTTCTTGGTGATGCTCTCCACTCCGGGTCCCTTCGTCGATGGCGCTGACCGCGCCGACGCAATGCTTACCACTCGGTCGGTATTGGGTCGAGGGTGAAGGGCTGCCGTGCGCGCGGTATACCTGCCGGACGCGGGCACCGGCGGCGCCGATAGCCTGCACGCATGAGACGCGTATGGGGCCTGCCCGTCCTTTTCCTGCTCTGCGGCGCGGTGCTGGGCGCCGCGCTGTTCGCCGAGGGGAACACGGCAGGCGCGGGGGCCGTGTCGCTGATCTTCGTGGTGATCGCGGTGGTGAACTCGCCGCTGATCTTCCCGGGGTCGATCGGCGCGGAGGAGGCACTGCGCCGGGGCGCCGCCGAGGGGAGGCCGGTCGTCCTCTGGCGGCCGGGCTGTACGTTCTGCATCCGCATGCGGCTGCGGCTGGGTGCGAGCGCCCGCCGGATGTACTGGGTCAACATCTGGAACGATCCGGTCGCGGCGGCGGAGGTACGGGCGGCCAACGACGGCAACGAGACGGTGCCGACGGTGTTCGTGGCGGGCCGGCCCCACACCAATCCCACCCCCGGGTGGGTGCGCGAACAGCTCACCGCCGCCCCCTGAGGGGACCGGCCCCGTCAGGCCCCGCGCACCGGAATAAGCGAGCGGACCGGCCGGTTGCAGCCGAGCATGACCCGCCCTCAGGAACCGGCAGGCGACGGCATACACCCCCTGCTCGCCCAGCGCTACAGCCCCTCCCGGTTCGACCCGTCGACGGTCGTCGACGACCGCACCCTCGACCGTCTCCTGGACGCCGCCCGCTGGGCGCCCTCCGCCGGGAACTCCCAGCCGTGGGCCTTCTTCGCCGCCCGGCCGGGCGAACCGGAGCACGAGCGTCTCCTTCCCCACCTCGCCCCGAGCTCCGCCCGCTGGGCTCGCGACGCGAGCCTCCTCCTCGTCGCCCTGACCCGCCGCTACGTCGACGACACCCCCCTCGTCCACTCCGAGTTCGCCGACTACGATCTCGGCCAGGCCGTCGCCCATCTGACCGTCCAGGCCCAGGCCATGGGTCTCGCCGCACACCAGTTCCGCGCCTTCGACCGGGAAGCGCTCACCAAGGAACTCGCACCGAACCCCGGCTGGGTCATCGTCTCCATGCTCGCCCTCGGCACCGCCGCCGAAGCCCCGTCCCCCCATCGCACCCGCCACAGCACGGCCCACGTCCGCTCGGCGCCGTGGACGTCCGAGGAGTGACCCCCGAACGGGCACGGAGAACGGCACCCGGGGCCGGGCAGCCCTGCCCGAGTAGTCAGTCGACCCAGACGACGACGGCCATGCCCTTCAGCGCGGCGACGTCGTAGAAGCTCCGCAGCGTGGCGACGTGCTCGGTCAGATACGGGGCGGGGTCGTCGGTGAATCCGGCGAATCCGCCCGCTCTCCGGTACGCCGGGAGCCTCTTCATCAAGGAGTCGATCTCCATGTCCGCGAGCGCGCGAGCCACCTCGGCCACCGCCGCGGGCGTCAGCAGTGCGGGAGGGCCGTCGATGCCGTCGTAGACCCCGGGATGGTCGAGATAGGGGATCTCGTTGCCGGGGTCCCCCGTGATGCTGCGGTCGAGCACGCCGATGTGCGGCGATTGAGGCCGCACATGCCGGTAGAAGCCCAGCAGTTCCCACAGCGCCCAGCCGAGGTCCACGGTGTCCTGGCCCGGCGGGTCCCACCGGGGGTCCCCGTCCTCGGCCGACGCGGCCGTCTCACGGCACCGGTCGAGATACGCGGGGGACACGCGTGCCAGTTGCTGGGTCAGGGCCATGCGACGCAGTCTCGCCCGCTCCGGCCGGACCACGCACCCCCTTTACCGTCCCTCCAGCCGTACGACCACGGTGTCGAGCGTCGGCCACGGCGGCCCCTCGCGCAGCACGCGCAGCAGCTCGTCCCCGAATTCCCTGCCCCTCGGGAACTCGTCGCCCGCCTCCCAGCGCCACGCGGCGACCATCGCGAGCACGAGCTGCCGGCACACGTCCAGCAGCCCCTGGTCGATGCCGGGGTAGTGTGCGCGGACCGCCTCGGGGACATGGGCGAGATCGAACTCCACGGGACCGCGACAGCAGGTCTCCAGGTCGATGAAGAGCGGCCCGTCCTTGGTGTTCAGTACGTTCCCCGGATGCGGTTCACCGTGCAGCAGTTGCTCCGCCGCACCGAAGCCGTCGACCGCCCGCCTCAGATCGTCCAGCCTGCCGCTCAGGAAAGCGCGGTCCGCGTCCGCGAGCCGGGGCGAACGCACCGGATCCGCGACCACCGCCTCCGCCTCCGTGATCCGGTCCGTGAAGCGCGGACCGGGCACCTCGACCGCACGCATGCCGGCGTGCAACCGCCCCAGCGCCTCGGCGAAGTCGGCCGGCGGGGTCCGCGGCGCCACGGGCTCGTGGTAGGTCCACAGCGTCACCGCGAAACCGTCGCGCCGGTACACACGGGGAGCGACGCGCGGCTCCAGGGCGCACAGCGGGCTTCCCACCGCGACGAGCCGCTGGGCGAGCCCGACCTCGAACTCCGCGACCTCCTGCCCCACCCGTGCGACCCGGGCGAACACGTCGCACGGCGTCAGCCGCAGGGCCAGCTTGTTCGAGTTGTGGAGGACGACCGCGTCGTCCGCCGCCAGCCCGAGCGATGAGGCGATCGCGGTCGCGGCCGTGAGCGCACGCGTGACGTCTGTCGTATCCATCCCGGAATCCTGGCACGGCCGGCCGCCGCCGCGCGGGGGAGCGGCGGCCGGCCGTGTGCCGGGAGGAGGGTCAGCCGGCCGATTCGCCCGCGTGCGGGCTCAGCGCACCCGCGCCGACCAGGACGAAGAGCAGGATGCCGAGTGCGATGCGGTAGATGACGAAGGGCATGAAGGACTTCGTGGTGATGAACTTCATGAACCAGGCGATGACCGCGTAGCCGACGCCGAAGGCGATGAGGGTGGCGAAGATGGTCGGCGGCCAGGACACATGACCCTCGCCGGCGTCCTTCAGCTCGAAGACGCCGGAGGCGAGGACGGCGGGGATGGCGAGGAGGAAGGAGTAGCGGGCCGCCGCCTCACGGGTGTAGCCCATCAGGAGGCCGCCGCTGATCGTGGCGCCGGAGCGGGAGACGCCGGGGATGAGGGCCATCGCCTGGCAGAAGCCGTAGATCAGGCCGTCCCTGACGCCGAGTTCCCGCAGGGACTTGCGTTCCTTGATCGCGCGGTGCTTGCCGCCGGTCTCGTCGCGGGCCGCCAGACGGTCCGCGATGCCGAGGACCACGCCCATCACGATGAGGGTGGTGGCGATGAGCCGCAGATCGCGGAAGGGGCCCTCGATCTGGTCCTTGAGCGTGATGCCGAGGACGCCGATCGGGATGGAGCCGACGATGACGAGCCAGCCCATCTGGGCGTCGTGGTCACCGCGCATCGAACGGTCCGTCAGCGACCTGAACCAGGCGGAGACGATCCGGACGATGTCCTTGCGGAAGTAGATGAGGACCGCGGCCTCCGTGCCGATCTGGGTGATCGCGGTGAAGGCGGCGCCCGGATCGTGCCAGCCGGCGAACGCGGCGGTGAGCCGCAGGTGCGCGCTGGAGGAGATCGGAAGGAACTCGGTCAGTCCTTGAACGAGGCCGAGGACGAACGATTCGAACCAGCTCATGGGGCTTGGGCCATCCCGGAGAGATCATGCATCGGCCGGGGCGGGGTGCCGTCGGCTGCGTGCGGATTGCGGTCGTGCGATGACAGGGCCGCACCGGGCCCGGAGATCGTCGGTCGGTCGCGGGCAGCGTATCGCCCCCGGATGAACGCGGTGACGACAGCCCCCGCGCACCCCGCACCGCCGCCCGGCTACTGTCCGCCCAGCCGGTGGCGCCGCCGCCACGCGACCACCGCCCCGCCCGCGCCCGTCACCACGATGAAGCCCATCGCGGCCAGGAAGGCGGGCGAGGTGGGCGAGGCGGCCTCGCTGCCCGCGATCACATACGCGGCGGTGTTCGGGATCGAGCCCAGCCCGGTCGCGATCAGGAACGGCGGATAGCCCATCCGGGAGACCGCCGCGCAGTAGTTGGCCGCCGCGAACGGCACCCCGGGGAAGAGCCGCAGCGCGAGCATCGACCGGAAGCCGTGCCTGCTGAGCTGGCCGTCCGCCGCCCGCATCCAGCGCCCGCGCAGCAGCGTCCGCAAGGCGTCCTGGCCCAGGACCCGGCCGAGCATGAACGAGATCCCCGCGCCGAGCACCGTGCCCGCCAGCGCGGCCGCCAGCCCCGACTGCGCACCGAAGAGCGCCCCGGCCGCGATGTTCAGCAGCGGTCTGGGCACGAACGCCACCGTGCAGACGCCGTACGCCAGCGCGAACAGCGCCACCGCCGCCGCGCCGCCGCTCAGCTGGGCCGGCCATCCCGAGGCCAGCAGGCGCTGCGGTTCCAGGAGCAGCATGGTGGTCGCGGCACCCACCAGGACCGCCACGAGCAGGGAGAACCGGGACCAGGGCGAGAGCAGCACTCGCGTGCAGCGCACGGCGAAGCCACCGGCGGGACGGGTGGCGGGGACGTGGTCGAGCATTCGGGGAGAGTAACCGACACCCGTGGGTGATCGCCGTCATGCGACCGTGATGAGCCAGGAAGCCGAACCGCGCGGGACGAAGGCCGGCACGGACTCCGCCGGGGCCGACGGCCCCCGACCCGAACCCGAACACGGCCCCGCCCACGGCCTCGGTTCCGCCCACGGCCTCGGAGCCGAGCCGTTCGTCCCCGTTCCTCTTCCCTCCCGGCCGCCCCACGTGCCCCAACCGCGGTGCGGGCGCCGTAAATCATTCGACGGGCCGGAATCGCCGCGCCATGATCGAGCCATGTTCCGGTACGCCTTCCTCGCAGCGCGGTCCGCAGTCGCGGACGCGCCGAAGGCTGCCGTGAGCCCCCTCGCAGCAGATGTCGCGGCAGCGTGCACCGCTGTCGCCGCGCCCCTCGGCGGCGCCCGAAGCTGACCCTCCCCCGATCGTCCGGCGGACCCCGCGTGGGGAGGGTCGGCCGGGCCCCGGGGTCCTCTCACTTCAGCTTCGCACCCAAGGAATGAACCATGCCCAAGACGGCATACGTGCGCACCAAGCCCCACCTCAACATCGGCACCATGGGCCACGTCGACCACGGCAAGACCACGCTGACCGCCGCCATCACGAAGGTCCTCAGCGACCGGGGCAGCGGCACCTTCGTCCCCTTCGACCGCATCGACCGCGCGCCCGAGGAGGCGCAGCGCGGGATCACCATCAACATCGCGCACGTCGAGTACGAGACGGGCACCCGGCACTACGCCCACGTCGACATGCCCGGCCACGCCGACTACATCAAGAACATGGTCACCGGAGCCGCCCAGCTCGACGGGGCGATCCTCGTCGTCTCGGCGCTCGACGGGATCATGCCGCAGACCGCCGAGCACGTGCTGCTCGCCCGCCAAGTGGGCGTCGACCACATCGTGGTGGCGCTCAACAAGGCGGACGCGGGCGACCCCGAGCTGACCGACCTGGTCGAGCTGGAGGTGCGCGAGCTGCTCACCGCGCACGGCTACGGCGGCGACACCGTTCCCGTCGTGCGGGTGTCGGGGCTGCGGGCGCTGGAGGGCGACCCGCGCTGGACCGACGCGGTCGAGGCGCTGCTGGACGCCGTCGACACGTACGTACCGATGCCGGTGCGCTACACCGACGCGCCGTTCCTGCTCTCCGTGGAGAACGTCCTGACCATCACCGGCCGGGGCACCGTCGTCACCGGCGCCGTGGAGCGCGGCACGGTGCGCGTCGGGGACCGCGTCTCGGTGCTCGGTCCGGACATCGAGACGGTCGTCACCGGCCTGGAGACCTTCGGCAAGCCGATGGAGTCCGCCGAGGCCGGCGACAACGTCGCGCTGCTGCTGCGCGGCGTCGAGCGGGACCGCGTGCGGCGCGGCCACGTCGTCGCGGCGCCCGGCAGCGTCACCCCGCGCCGGCGCTTCACCGCCCAGGTGTACGTCCTGTCGGGGAGCGAGGGCGGCCGCACCACCCCGGTCACCACCGGGTACCGCCCGCAGTTCTACATCCGCACCGCGGACGTCGTCGGCGACGTCGACCTCGGTGAGGTGGCCGTGGCCCGTCCGGGCCAGACGGTCACCATGACCGTCGAACTGGGCCGGGACGTGCCGCTGGAGTCCGGGCTCGGCTTCGCGATCCGCGAGGGCGGGCGGACCGTCGGGGCCGGTACGGTCACCGAAGTGCTCTGACCGCCCGGGAACGCCGGGACCGCCTCCCGATCCACGGGAGGCGGTCCCGGCACCGGTGTCCGTCGCACACGCGCTCCGCACGTGTTCTGGCGGGACCGGAGCCCCTGCGCCCCGACCGCGCCCCTGGCGGGCCGGGCCCCGCCGGCGGTGCGCGTCCGACGCCCGCGCGGTCCGGATCAGTCCGTGCCACGCCGCACAATGGGGGAGTGAACGAGTCGATACCGGTGATCCGCGACGTGGACCACGGCACCGCCAGGCTGCTCCCCGACGTGGACCGGGACCGCGCCTGGCTGCTCACGGTCGACGGCGCCCCGCAGTCGTACGTGGACCTGGACGCGCCGGAACACCTGGAGTTCGAGTACGCGCGGCGGCTCGCCCATGTGCTGGACTGCGCGGCGGAGCCGGGCCTGCCGCTCGACGTCCTGCACCTGGGCGGCGGGGCCCTCACCCTGCCCCGCTACACCGCCGCGACCCGGCCGGGCTCGCGGCAGGAGGTCGTCGAGGCGGACCGGGCCCTGCTCGACCTGGTGACCGCCCACCTTCCGCTGCCCGACGGCACGGGGATCACCCTGCGCGCCGACGACGCCCGCGCCCGGCTGGAGGCGACCGCGCCGGGTTCGGTGGACGTGGTCGTGGCCGACGTCTTCGGCGGTTCACGGGTCCCCGCGCACCTCACCACGGTGCCCTACGCCCGCGCCGCCGCCCGCGCCCTGCGCCCGGAGGGGATCTACACCGCCAACCTGGCCGACGCGGCGCCGTTCACCTTCCTGCGCTCGCAACTGGCCACCTTCGCGGCGGTCTTCCCCGAGCTGGCCCTGATCGCGGAACCCGCCGTGCTGCGCGGCCGGCGCTTCGGCAACGTGGTGCTGGTGGCCTCGCGCGCCCCGATCGGCACCGCCGCCCTGACCCGGCGCTGCGCGGCCGACGCGTTCCCCGCGCGGGTCGCGCACGGGGACGCGCTGACCCCGTTCCTCAAGGGCGCCCGGCCGGTCGGCGACGAGGACGCCGTCGCCTCACCCGAGCCGCCCGAGGGCGCCTTCGGCATCGGCTGACGCGGTAACGCCGCCGCCCGTGACCGCGGGGGCGGACGTCCTGCGCGTCAGGTTCCGCACATCGGGTACGAGCAGCACGAGAGCGGTGACCAGCACGATGAGCCCGGCGCAGCCCCACAGAGCCGGCCCGCGGCCGATCAGCGACTCGGCCGGGCCCGCGAGGGCCGTGGCCAGGGGGACCATCGCCACCGAGCCGAACCAGTCGTAGGCCGAGACCCGGGACAGCTTCTCCTCGGGGATCTCCTGGTGCATGGCCGTCATCCACGAGACGCCGAACACCTCGATGGCCGTGCCGCTGACGAACATCACCACGCACAGCCCCGTCACCGACAGCGGCACGGCGAGCCCCGCCGACGGCAGCGCCAGCGGGAAGACGCAGAGGGTGCCGGCCAGCAGCATCCGGCGCGGCCTCCACCGGGTCATCAGCAGCCCCCCGGCCAGCGTGCCGACGCCGAAGGCGGCGAGCGCGAAGCCCCAGGGGCGGGCGCCGCCCAGTTCGTCCCGGGCGACCAGCGGCCCGTACACCGCCTCCGCCGCACCCACGGCCGCGACGACCACGGAGAACTGCGCCACGACGGCCCGGAGCCAGGGCCGTCCGACGAACTCCCGCCAGCCGTCGCGCAGATCGGCCAGGAGCCCCGACCCCGGCGCGCGCTCCGGGATGTGGCTGACGTCGAGGAAGGCGCGCAGCGCACCGGCCGCGGCGAAGGCCGCCGCGTCCACGGCCAGCACCCAGCCGGGGTCCATCGCGGCGATCATGGCACCGCCGAGCGCCGCGCCGCCGATCGTCGCGCCCTGGGTCGCCATGCGGAACAGGGCGAAGGCGCGGGCCGCCGACTCCGTCCCCACACTGGACATCAGCATGCCCTCGGCGGCCGGGCTGAAGAACGCCTGCCCGGTGCCGCACAACGCGGTGAGCAGCATCATCTGCCACAGCTGCGGATCGCCGGCCAGGACCAGCCAGGCGAACACGGCCTGGGAGACGCAGTTCAGCGTGTTGGCCGCGACCATCACCCGGTGGCGCGGCAGCCGGTCGGCCACCGCCCCGCCGATGAGCAGGAACAGGACCAGCGGAACGGTCCGGGCGGCGGCGACCAGACCGACGTCCCCACCGTCCCCGCCCGCCTGCAGCACCGCGAACGCCGCCGCGATCAGCGCGCCATGGGTGCCCAGGCCCGTGATGATCGCGGCGGCGGTCAGCAGCCGGTAGTTGCGGCCCGCCGGGGTGGGGCGGTCCGTCGGGGGCGCGGAGGAGAGTGCGTCGGTCACCCGGGGACTATCCCCGCAGCGGCCCCGTCATGCCAAACGCGTTTCTGTCCGACGCGTCCGTGGCGTTCGACGTGTCGGTTCAGGACTCGGGGATCTGCACCAGCCGGACGGTGCTGAGGATCTTCTGGATCGTGTCGTCGGGGAGTTCGTCCGGCACGCCCGCGGCGGCGTACAGCACCCAGGACGAGAAGGCGCCCTTGCTGTTCTTGAAGGTGAACGCGATGGTCTTGCCGTCGCTGTCGCACTTCTTCTTCTTCGTGACGTTCGGGGCGGTGGCGGTGACCACGCTGCCCGTCAGACCCGACTTGGTGGTGTACTGCTTGGCCTTGCTGATCTTGATGGTCTTCTTGGGCATGTGCTGCGCGTACGCGGCCCAGGCCCAGGTTCCCGCCTCGTTGCGGGCGTTCACGGCCGCGTCCGTGGCGCCTTCCGCGCCGCGCGTACCGGCGCCGGCGAGGCTGTAGTTCTCCTTGACCCCGTCCTTGTCGTGGTCGTCGACGCACCACTTGCCCTTGAGGTCCGCCGGGGCGGAGAAGCCGATCAGCGGCGAGCCGTCGCCCTTCGCGTCGTCCTCGAAGTACGAGAACGTGCCGGGCGACGCGACCTCCCAGTCACCGGGCACGTCGAACTGCGTGCCCCACTTGGGGTTGGTGACGACCTTCCAGCCCGGGATCACCGGCTTGGGGTCGGAGTCGTCGCCGCGCGGGTTCGCCTCGGACGGGGAGGCCGATTCGGAGGGCTTGGCCGGCGCCGACGATTTCGTGCCGTCCGCCACGTTCTTGCCGTCCTTGTCGTCGTCCTTGTTCAGCACCACGACGCCCGTGACCGCGGCGGCCACGACGACCGCGGTCGCCGCGACGATGGCGATGACGGTCGTCTTCTTCTTGTCGTTGCCGGGCTGCGGAGCACCGGGCGGACCGGGCACCGCGTACTGCGGGACGGTCGGCTGCTGGTACGGGTTCGGCTGGCCGTAACCGGGCTGACCCGGCTGCCCCGCCTGCGGATACCCGCCCGGCTGCCCCGGCTGGCCCTGCTGCGGATAGCCGTACCCGGGCTGCTGATACGGGTTCGGCTGCTGGTACCCCGGCTGCTGGTACGGATTCTGACTCTGGTCCTGCGGGTTCTGCTCGCCCCCGGGCGGCTGCTGTCCTGGCCACATGGCCAGTAACGATAGAGGGGCGCCGGGCGGGCGGCTACGCCCGCCCCCGGGTGCGGTCCGTGAAGGACGCGGGCCGGCTCCGGCGCGCGACCGCGAAGCCATGGCCAAAACGCCCTACCCGTGAGTAACATCGGGCTCATGAGCGCTGAACAGATGACTGCCGGCGAGATGCTCGCGGCGACCGTTCCCATGGTCCGGACCCTCAACCTGGAGTTCCTGGAGACCACCGCCGAACGCGCGGTGCTCCGCATGCCCGACCAGGGCGACTTCCACAACCACCTCGGCGGTCCGCACGCCGGCGCCATGTTCACGCTGGCCGAGTCGGCGAGCGGCGCCATCGTCATCGCGGCCTTCGGCGACCAGCTGGGCCGGGCCGTCCCGCTCGCCGTCAGCGCGGAGATCGGCTACAAGAAGCTGGCCATGGGCGAGGTCACGGCGACCGCCACGCTGGGCCGCCCGGCCGCCGAGGTCGTGGCCGAACTCGACGCGGGCGCCCGCCCCGAATTCCCGGTGAAGATCGAGATACGCCGCGCGGACGGCGCGGTGACCGGCGAGATGACCGTGATCTGGACGCTGCGCCCGAACTCCTGATCCAGCGCGTGCGCCCGGGGTCGCCCGATGCCCTCGCGGGGCACGGGGCGGCCCTTCGCGCTGTCCGGGGCCGGGAGGCGGCGGGTAGGCTTCCCGCCGTGCGCCGAGGAGTGGTCCGGCGGGCGCCCAGGACATCACTACGGAGGAACCGGCGTTGCACATCCAGGAGTGGCTGGAGACCGTCCCCGCGATCAGCGTCTACCTCCTGGTGGGCGTCGTCATCGGACTGGAGAGCCTCGGCATTCCGCTGCCGGGCGAGATCGTGCTGGTCAGCGCGGCACTCCTGGCCTCGGGACACGACGGCATCAACCCGTGGATCCTGGGTGCCTGCGCCACGGCGGGCGCGGTGATCGGTGACTCGATCGGCTACGCGATCGGGCGCAGGGGCGGACGGCCGCTGCTGGCCTGGCTCGGCGGGAAGTTCCCCCGGCACTTCGGCGAGAGCCAGATCGCCCTGGCCGAACGCTCCTTCCAGAAGTGGGGCATGTGGGCCGTCTTCTTCGGCCGCTTCGTCGCCCTGCTGCGCATCTTCGCCGGACCGCTGGCCGGTGTGCTGCACATGCCGTACTGGAAGTTCCTCGTCGCCAACGTGCTCGGCGGCATCGCCTGGGCCGGCGGCACGACGGCGGTCATCTACTACGTGGGCGTGGTCGCCGAGGCATGGCTCAAGCGCTTCTCCTACCTGGGCCTGGGCATCGCCGTCCTCTTCGGCCTCGCCTCGATGCTGATCATCAAGAACCGGGCCAAGAAGGCGGCCGCCCACGCCGAGGCCGGACCGGCCCCGGAGCCGGGCGTGCTGCCGGTGGCCGACTGACGCACGGCCCGGGCGGGGACGGGACGCCGCTCCCCGGGGCCGCGGTCCGGCTCTCAGTCCTGGTGGCTCTCGTCGTCCTCGTGCGCCCGGCGGTGGGCCTCGGCCAGCTCGACGTAACCGACGGCGTTGAACCGGACGCCCTCCAGCTCCTCCTCGGTCAGTTGCCGCTTGACCTTGGCGGGGACCCCCGCGACCAGCGAGCCCGGCGGGACGTTCATGCCCTGCGGGACGAGGGCCTGGGCGGCGACCAGCGAACCGGCGCCGATGTGCGCGCCGTTGAGGACGGTGGCGCCCATACCGATCAGGACGTCGTCCTCGATGGTGCAGCCGTGCAGGACCGCGTTGTGCCCGACGGAGACGCGCTCGCCCACGGTGACGGTGAAACCCGGGTCGACGTGCACGCTGCAGTTGTCCTGGACATTGGAGTCCGCCCCGATCACGATGGGGCCGCAGTCGGCGCGCAGCACCGCCTGGTACCAGAGGCTGGAGCCGGCGGCCATGGTGACGTCCCCGATGACGACCGAGGTCGGAGCGGTGAAGGCGCCCGGATCGAGCACCGGTTCCTTGCCGCCCATGGCCGTGATCAACGCCTTGTCCGCCATCGCGCGTTCCTCTTCGTCCGCGGGGCCGGAACCGCACTGTCCGTGGGCCCGGCGGGGCGGTCGCGCCCCGCACGACCGTATGCGACGCGAAGGCGCCGCCGGTGGACGGTGGGGTGAAGATCACAGGTGGGCGCGGTGATGGGCCACGGGCCCGGCGTCTACCGTGAGCGGGTGCCGAAGAACAGAAACACGTTCTCCTTCCTGACCGCCTGGCGGCGGCGCGTGCTGTCCGCGGCGGTCCACCGAGGCTGGCGCTGGGTGCGCGAGACGGGCGCGGTGACGGCGGCACACCCCGGAGGGCTCCGGTTCCGCCGCATCGGCGAGGGGACCCGGCTGGCCTTCCCCCAGGGCACCGTCTTCGGCGAGCCGTGGATAGAACTGGGCGCGCACTGCGTGATCGGCGAACAGGTCACCCTCACGGCGGGACTCATGCCCGACCTGGACCTCGGACCCGAGGCCATCCTCACGCTGGGGGACGGTGTGGTGCTGGGGCGCGGCAGCCATGTCGTCGCGGACACGACGGTGACGATCGGCTCGGACACGTACTGCGGGCCGTACGTCTACATCACCTCGACCAACCACAGTTACGACGATCCGGCGCAGCCCGTCGGCAAGCAGTGGCCGAGGATGGACCCGGTGGCCATCGGGCCCGGCTGCTGGATCGGGACGGGCGCGGTGATCCTCCCGGGCGCCCGGCTCGGGCGGAACGTGGTGGTCGCCGCCGGTGCGGTGGTACGCGGCGAGGTGCCCGACCACGCGGTGGTGGCCGGGGCCCCGGCCCGCGTCGTGCGGAGCTGGGACGAGGAGCGGGGCTGGCAGCCGCCGCTGCGGACCCCGGCCCCGGTGCCGATCCCGGAGGGGATCACCCCCGAGCAACTGCTGGCCGTGGCGGAACTGGACGAGGACTGAGCCGTCCGCCGTCCGCCGTCCGCCGTCCGTCAGCCGGTGGCGAGCAGCACGGTGCCCAGCAGAGCGAGGCCGGCGCCCGCGGCCTGGACGCCGCGCAGCCGTTCGCCGAGGACGCCGCGTGCGGCGAGGGCCGTGACGACGGGGTAGAGGGAGGCCAGCACGGCGGCGACGGTGACCGGTCCGTGCTGGGCGGCCACGGCATAGGTGCCGTTCGCCGCGACATCGGCGAGCCCCACGAAGGCCAGCGCCGGAAGCGCGGCGGTCACCACCCGTGCGCCGCCTTCCTCGGGGAGCGCACGGGCGCCGCGCCGCACGGAGGCGTACAGGGCCGCGCCGCCCACCGCGACATTGGTGACCCGCTGGACGAAGAGGGCCAGGAACAGCCCGGTCACCGTGGTGGACGCCTCCGCGATCAGCGCCATCACCGCGCCGAATCCGAACGCGGCCAGCAGCGTCAGCAGCACCGCCTGCCGCTGCACCGGGGCCCCGCGCAGCTGCGGTCCGCCGGCCATCACGATGCCGGCCACCGCCACGGCCACCCCCGCGCACTGGAGCAGCCCCGGCCGCTCGCCGACCATCAGCCCCACGCCGACCGGCACCGCGACGCCCAGCGATCCGAGCGGCGAGACCACACCCATCGGGCCGAGCGCCAGCGCCTTGTAGAAGCTCAGCATCGCGACCGGCCCGACCGCGCCCGCCGCGACGGCGAACCAGAGCCGGCCGCCCGCCTCGCTCCAGCCGCCGGTCGCGATCACGATCGCCCCGAGCACGAGGGCCGCGATGACCTGCGAGACCACCACCACGGTCAGCGCGGGCGTGCGCCGCGTCAGCAGCCCGCCCCCGAAGTCGGCCAGGCCCCAGAGAAGGCTGGTGGCCAGGGCGAACAGTGCGGTCATGGGCGCGCCTCGCAGTACAGTGCGGTGAACGATGGGGTGTACGTCACCGTAGTGCACTGCATTGGACTGCGTCATTCAGAATATTGGACGGAATGTGACTGATCTCGACCAGCTGACCCAGTCCCTCGCGCGCAACCTCAAGCGCTGGCGCGGCGAGCGGGGCTTCACCCTGGACGCGCTGGCGGCCCGTGCCGGGGTCAGCCGGGGAATGATCATCCAGATCGAACAGGCCCGCACCAACCCGAGCGTCGGCACCACGGTCAAGCTCGCCGACGCGCTCGGCGTGAGCATCACGACCCTGCTCGACTACGAACAGGGCTCCCCGGTCCGTCTCGTCCCGGAGGCCCAGGCCGTCCGCCTGTGGTCCACGGAGGCGGGCAGTGCCACGACGCTCCTGGTGGGCACCGAGGCACGCGGCCCGCTCGAGCTGTGGTCCTGGCGCCTGGCACCCGGCGACGCCAGCCGCTCCGACCCGCACCCGGAGGGCACGGTCGAGCTGATCCACGTCACGGCGGGCGAACTCACCCTGGTCGTGGGCGACGAGACCTTCGCCGTGCCCGCCGGCACCTCCGCCACCTTCGAGGCCCACCACCCGCACGCCTACCGCAACGACGGCACGGAACCGGTCGAGGCCACCATGGCGGTGTCGATCCCCCCGGTTGGTTGAGGGGTGTCCCGCCCTCGCCCGCCCCGCATGCCGAGACGCCCAACCGTCTCCCCGGCAGCGGCTGTTAGCGTGGCGCGCATGCGCGCACCCATCGGCTCCTTCGAGGACGCCGCCCCCGCCGTCGACCGCCTCGCACTCCTCACCGCCCCGGTCGCCGCGGCCGTACGCGAGGGCTGGGGCGGCGTGCCCGTCGACCACATCATCCACGTGGACACCGACCCCGCCGTCGCCGACACGGCCGTCTTCGTCGAACACCACGGCGCCGACCTGCTGGACCGCTCCGCCAACTGCATCGTCGTCCGCGCCAAGCGCGGCGGCGAGACCACCCTCGCCGCCTGTCTCGTCCTCTCCCGCTCCCGCGTCGACGTCAACGGCGCCGCCCGCAAACACCTCGGCGCCCGCAAGGTCCAGTTCGCCCCCATGGACACCGCCATCGCCGAGACGGGCATGGAGTACGGCGGCGTCACCCCCGTCGGCCTCCCCGCGACCTGGCCCCTCCTCATCGACCCCGCCGTCGCCGACGAGGACTGGATCCTCATCGGCAGCGGCACCCGCCGCGGCAAACTCATCCTCCCGGGCAAGGCCCTGGCGGCCCTGCCCGGAGCTGTGGTGGTGGAGGGGCTGGGGGTCGGGGGCTGACGCTCCGGGCGCGATGCCTCAGGAGCGCGCGCCCCGGTGCGCCGGCAGCCACCCCCTGGCGAACTCCACCGCCGCCGGCAGGCGGAACAGGCGGGCCGGTGCGGAGCCGACGGGGGACGTGCGGACGGGGGCGCCGGAGCGTTCGAAGTCCGTGCCGAGGGTGGCGAAGTCGCTGTCGTCCAGGGCGACGTCCTCGTACGTCCACCAGCGGCGCCGGGTGCCGTCGCGGACGACGCAGCGGTAGGTGCGGCGCGGCGGGGAGGGGGCGCGGTACTCCGCGAGGTGGAAGGCGGTGCAGGTGGCATAGCCGGTGCCGAGGAGGAGGACCTGGGCGTGGAGGTCGTCGAGGCGGGCGAGCGGGGAGTCCTCGCCGAGGTGGCAGTCGGGGCGGTGGCCGGCGAGCACGGCGGCTGCCAGCGGGCCGACGGCCGCGAAGGAGGTCTGCGGGTGGGCGCTGCGGGCGGCGCCGGGGGAGCGGCGGACCGTCTCGGCGAGCCGGCCCATCGACGGGGCCGGGGTCGTCGCGGGGTCGAACGCGGGCATCGCCGCCCGTACCGCCTCGCGAGCGTCGGCGTCCAAGCCGTGGACGCGGGCGCGGTAGTGCGGGGAGGTGTCGGAGTTCTCGGGGGTGAACGCCGGGACCACGAGTGTGCCCTCCGGCCCCAGGGCCTCCCGCAGCGCGCGGACGACCGTGTCCGCCCCGCCGTCCACCCGCCCCACCGCACGCAGTGAGGCATGCACCATCAGCACACCGCCCCGCTCGACACCGAGCGCGGTCAGCTGCGCGGCCAGCAGGGCACCGGTGTGGGGCGCGGCCGACGGGTTCGCGGTCCGGGGGTGGGTCACAGCGCGCCATCATCCCAGCCGGGACCGCGGTGTGACACCCCGCACATCTGACCGCGGGGGACTCGAGAGACCGCCAGCCGGCCGACGCCGGATGAGCAAGGGGGAACCGGCCGGCCGATGTCGGATGGTCGCGGGGGTCGTCAGCCGGCCGACGCCGGATGAGCGCGGGGGACCGTCAGCCGGCCAGCGCCGGGATCTCGATCGCGGGGCACCGGTCCATGACCATGTCGAGTCCGGCCGCCCGCGTCCGCTCGTACGCCCGCTCGTCGATCACCCCGAGCTGGAACCAGACGGCCGAGGCGCCGATCGCCACCGCCTCGTCCGCGACCGCCCCGGCCAGCTCGCTGTTGACGAAGACGTCCACCACGTCGACCGGGAAGGGGATGTCGGCCAGGGAGGCGTAACCGTCCTCGCCGTGCACCCGCTCGGCCTTCGGGTGGACGGGGACCACGCGCTTGCCGAAGCGCTGGAGCACCTCGGCCACGCCGTAGGCCGCGCGCGAGCGGTTGTTGGACAACCCCACCACGGCCCAGGTGTCGCCCGTGTCCTTGAGAATCCTGCGGATCGTCTCGCTGTCTGCGTACATGATCCGCACAACCGACCGCCGCTCCGGACCATTCCCGCCCCTGCGCATAGGCTGGCCGGATGCAGGACCAGTACCGCACCGTCGCCCGCGCGGGCGTGCACGAGACCGAGATCAACCGGTCGCGTTTCATCTGCGCCCTCGCCCCCGCCGCCACCGAGCAGGAGGCGCAGGACTTCGTCGCCGCCGTCCGCAGGGAGCATCCGACCGCCACCCACAACTGCTTCGCGTACGTGATCGGCGCCGACGCCTCCGTACAGAAGGCGAGCGACGACGGCGAGCCCGGAGGCACGGCGGGCGTGCCCATGCTCCAGATGCTCACCCGGCGCGAGATGCGGTACACCGTCGCCGTCGTCACCCGCTACTACGGCGGTGTGAAGCTCGGGGCCGGCGGGCTGATCAGGGCGTACGGCGGAGTCGTCGGCGAGGCCCTGGACGCCGTCGGCACCCTCACCCGCCGGCGGTACCGGATCGCGACCGTCACCGTCGGCCACCAGCGCGCCGGCCGCCTGGAGAACGAGCTGCGCGCGACCGGCCGCAAGGTCCGCGACGTCCGCTACGCCGAGGCCGTGACCATCGAGATCGGGCTCCCGGACGCCGACGTCGACGACTTCCGCCGCTGGCTGGCGGACGTCACGGCGGGCGAAGCGGAACTGGAACTGGGGGCGGAGGCATACGGGGACGCGTAGCCGCCGCACTGCCCGTCGACCCGGGGCGAGAAGGGCGCCGAGGAGGGGAGGGCTGGGGGTGGCGAGTGCGGTCTCCGAGCGACCGTACGGCGGCGGTGACTGATCGGTCACGGCCGAAACGAGGACCCCTTTGATAGCGTCCCGCCCACCTCTGGGAAACCCGTCACGGAAGAACTGTTATCGCAGCCGCCCGCCCCGGTCTCCCAGTCATCGGGCATCAACAGCGGCGCACACGACAGGGAACTTCTCATATGACCCATCAGCACACGGTGGATCCGGCGGCACTGGTGACCGCCGCCCTCAGGGGGGAGACGGGGGCGAGGGACGCGCTCGCGGGGGCGTACCTCCCGCTGGTGTACAACGTCGTGGGCCGGGCGCTGAACGGTTCGGCGGATGTGGACGACGTGGTGCAGGAGACCATGCTGCGCGCGCTGGACGGGCTGCACACGCTGAGGGCGCCGGAGCGTTTCCGCTCCTGGCTGGTGGCGATCGCGATGAACCAGGTCCGCTCGCACCGGCAGGACCGGCGGTCCGCGCCGGGCGCGCTGGAGGAGGCCCGGGAGTTCGCTGATCCGGGCGCCGACTTCGTCGGTCTCACGATGACGCGTCTGCAGTTGTCGTGGCAGCGCCAGGAGACCGCGCGGGCGACACGCTGGCTGGAGCCGGAGGACCAGGGGCTGCTCTCGCTGTGGTGGCTGGAGTGCGCGGGCCGGCTCGACCGCTCCGAGGTCGCCGAGGCCATGCGGCTGTCCCCGCAGCACACGGCGGTGCGGGTGCAGCGGATGAAGGCCCAGCTGGAGACGGCCCGGGTCGTCGTCAGGGCGCTCGACGCACGGCCCTCCTGCGAGGAGCTGCGCGTCGTCCTCGGCTCGTGGGACGGCCGCCCCTCCGCTCTGTGGCGCAAACGGATAGCCCGTCACGCCCGCGCATGCCCGCGGTGCTCGGGTCTGGGGGCCGGGCTGATGCCGGCCGAGGGTCTGCTGGCCGGGCTGGCCCTGGTCCCCGTGCCAGCCGCCCTGTTCGCGCTGTGGCCCGCCCCGGACGCCTCGGCGGCCACGGTGGCGCAGTCCTTCGACGCGACCGTGCCCGTGGCGCGGGCCGGTGGGCCCGCGATACCCCACGCCCCCGGGCGACACCGTTCCGGGGGCGCGCACGGGCCGGGAGGGCGCACGGCCTCCCGCGCCGACCTGCGCCGGCGCCGACGGCTCAGGCGGCGCGCCGCCGGTGGCGCGGTGGCCGTGGTCTGCATAGCCGGCGGGGGCCTCTGGTACGCCTCCCTCGGCCCCGGCCCCGGCGGTGCGACCGAGATCGAGAGCGCGTCCGGTACCCCGTCGGCCCCCCTCACCGACCTCGCGGCGTCCGGCGCCCCCGGCACCGCGCCCCCCTCCGCGACGACGTCACCGTCCCCCTCGCCCTCGCCGTCCGCGAAGAAGAGCACGTCCCCGCCGCCGAGCCCCGAGGCGAAGAAGCCGAGCCCGGCGGCCACCCCGACCCGGACGTCCGCCCCGCGCACATCGAGCGCCCCCGCCCCGCGCCCCACCCCGGCGGGCGCCGCGGCCCAGGTCGTGGCCCTCGTCAACAAGGAGCGCGCCGCCGCCGGCTGCGGCCCCGTCACCGAGAACGCCCGGCTCACGACCGCCGCCCAGCGCCACTCCGACGACATGGCGGCCCGCGGTTTCTTCGAGCACACCAACCCCGACGGCGCCGGCCCGGGGCAGCGCATCACCGCGGCCGGCTACCGCTGGTCCACGTACGGCGAGAACATCGCCGCCGGCCAGCAGACCCCCGAGGCCGTGATGAACTCCTGGATGAACAGCCCGGGCCACCGCGCCAATATCCTCAACTGCTCGTTCAAGGAACTCGGCGTGGGCATCCACCGGGGCGGCGGCGGCCCGTGGTGGACCCAGGACTTCGGCGCGGGGCTCTGAATCCGCCCGCCGAGCCGAGCACTTGTTCCACTTCGATACTTCCGTCAGTGTTTCTAGCGCTTTACTCATGTATGGGCGTTTTGGTTTACTCCTGCTTCTCGGCTTCGTGTCGAACGCGTCAGCGGTGATGGGACACTGTGGTGCGTGAGGGAGCAGGGGCAGAAGCACGCACCCGGGGCGGACACCGCCCCGGGCCGCACGGGCACCGTCGCCGCCGCCCTGCCCGCGCGTCCCTCGCCGCCGCCGCGCACGCGGTGCACGGGGAAGCGGAACACGCAGGTCGGAGCCGGCTCTTGAGGATCTTGCACACGTCCGACTGGCACCTGGGCCGGTCGTTCCACCGCGTCTCGCTGCACGAGGCGCAGGCCGCCTACCTCGACCACCTGGTGGACACCGTCCGCGAGCAGCGGGTCGACGTGGTGGTCGTGGCGGGTGACGTGTACGACAGGGCCGTGCCGCCGCTGTCCGCGGTGGCACTGTTCGACGACGCCCTGCACCGGCTGGCCGACGCCGGGGTGCCCACGGTGATGATCTCCGGGAACCACGACTCGGCCCGCCGGCTCGGCGTCGGTGCCGGACTCCTCGGCCGTTCCGGCATCCACCTGCGCACCGACCCCGAGCGCTGCGGCACCCCGGTCCTCATCCCCGACACCCACGGCGACGTGGCGTTCTACGGGCTGCCGTACCTGGAGCCGGCCCTCGTCAAGGACGTCTTCAAGGCGGACCGGGCCGGGCACGAAGCCGTTCTGACGGCGGCCATGGACCGGGTGCGGGCCGACCTCGCCGGGCGGCCCGCGACCACCCGGTCCTTGGTCCTCGCCCATGCCTTCGTCGCGGGCGGCGAACCGAGCGACAGCGAACGCGACATCACCGTCGGCGGGGTGGCCGCCGTCCCCGCCGGGGTCTTCGACGGGGTCGACTACGTGGCCCTCGGCCATCTGCACGGCTGCCAGACCGTCTCGGAGCGCGTCCGCTACTCCGGCTCGCCACTCGCGTACTCCTTCTCCGAGGCCGACCACCGCAAGACCATGTGGCTGATCGACCTCGACGCCACGGGCGGCATCGCCGCCGAGCGCGTCGACTGCCCCGTCCCGCGCCGGATCGCCCGGATCCGCGGGCGGCTCGACGACCTGCTCGACGACCCCGCCCTCGACCGCCACGAACGGTCCTGGGTCGAGGCCACGCTCACCGATCCGGTGCGCCCCGCCGAGCCGATGGCCCGCCTCACCCAACGGTTCCCGCACACCCTCAGCCTCGTACTGGAACCGGACCGCACCCCGGAGGACCCGCACACCTCCTACGCCCAGCGCCTGCGCGGACGCGACGACCAGAGCATCGCGGAGGACTTCGTGGCCCACGTCCGCGGCGGATACGGAACCGACGAGCACGAGCGGACCGTCCTGCGCCGGGCCTTCGACCACGTCCGCGTCGACGACGCGATGAACGAGGTGGACCGATGAGGCTCCACCGGCTCACCGTCACCGCCTTCGGCCCCTTCGGCGGCACCCAGGAGATCGACTTCGACGCCCTCTCCTCCGCCGGTCTCTTCCTGCTCCACGGGCCCACCGGCGCGGGCAAGACCTCCGTCCTCGACGCCGTCTGCTACGCCCTGTACGGAGCGGTGCCCGGCACCCGCCAGAGCCCCGGCACGACGCTCCGCAGCGACCACGCCCCGGCCGACCTCCCCACCGAGGTCCGCCTCGACCTCACCGTCGCCGGCCGGCGGCTGGAGATCACCCGCCGCCCCGCTCAGCCCCGGCCCAAGAAGCGCGGCGGCGGCCACACCACGGAGAAGGCGCAGAGCTGGCTGCGCGCCCACGACGCGGAGCGGGGCTGGCAGGCGCTCAGCCGTTCCCACCAGGAGATCGGCGAGGAGATCACCCAGCTCATCGGGATGAGCCGGGACCAGTTCTGCCAGGTGGTGCTCCTGCCGCAGGGCGACTTCGCGCGCTTTCTGCGGGCCGACGCGGAGGCCCGGGGCAGACTGCTCGGCCGGCTCTTCGACACCCGCCGGTTCGCGGCCGTCGAGGAACGGCTCGCGGAACTGCGCCGGACCGCCGAGCAGCAGGTCAGGACCGGGGACGAACGGATCCTCGCCCTCGCCCAGCGTCTCGCCCAGGCCGCCGGACCGGCTGGACGCGAATGCCCCATGCCTCAGGTCCAGCCGGGCGAACCCGGTCTCGCGGACGCGGTCCTGGGCTGGGCCGCGACCGCCCGCAGCGCGGCCCGGGAACGGCTCGACCTGGCCCGCGCCCACCTGACCGCCGCCGAGCAGCGGCACACCACCGCCCGCACCGCACTGGACGAGGCACGCGAACTCGCCGCGCTCCAGGACCGCCACGCCGAGACCCGCCGCCGCGCCGACGCCTCCGAGGCCGGCCGCCCCCGACACGACGAGGCCCGTGCCCGGCTCGATCGCGCACGCAAGGCGGACCTCGTCGCCCCGGCCCTGGAGCTGAGGGAGGAGGCCGACCGCGCGCACCGGCGCGCGAGCGCCGCCCGCGACCGCGCACGCGGGCTGCTGCCCGGCAGCCTGGCCGACGCCGGCGCCGACCAGCTGGCGGGGCTGGAACGCCGGCTCCGCGAGGAACTGGGCGGGCTCGACGCCGCCCGCCGCGCGGAGCGGCGGAGCGCGGAGATCGACGACGAACGCGCCGCCCTGGACCGCCAGGCCCGCGTGGACGACGACCTGCTGCGCGAGAGCGAGAACTGGCTGGCCGACTGGGAGTCCGCCCGAGCCGCGTTGCACGCCCGGATCGAGGAGGCCCAGGAAGCCGCCACCCGGGCCGAACTCCTGGCCGGCCGCCTGGATCCGGCCCGCCGGCGCCTCGACGCCGCCCGCCACCGGGACGCGCTCGCCACCGAGACCGCCGAGGCGGAGCGCCGGCTCGGCGCCGCCCGTGAGCACGCGCTGGGCGCCCGGGAGGAGTGGCTGGGGCTTCGCGAGCGGCGGCTGCGCGACATCGCGGCCGAACTCGCCCGGCATCTCGTCGACGGCGAGGCATGCACGGTGTGCGGTTCCGCCGACCACCCGAGGCCCGCCCGCGCCGGGGACGGACACGTCGACCAGGCGGCGGAGGACGCCGCCGAGGCCGCCCACCGCCGCGCCGAACAGTGGCGTACCGACGCGGAACACGCCCTCTCCGCCGTACGCGAACGCTACGCGGCGGCACGGGCCAAGGCCCGGGAGGGCGCCGAGCCGGAACACCCGGCGGCGGACGGACCCGCTCCCGATGCCCCGGCCCAGCGCGCGGGCGGCGCGGAGACGACCGCCGACGGGACCACGGACGGCCACGACCCCGAGGTCCCGGCGCAGTCCGGTCAGCGTGCCGCGACGTCCCCCGCCGCTCCGCCGGACCCCACCGTCGAGGAACTCGCCGCGCTCGTCGACACCCTCACCCGCGAGCACGCCCAGGCACACCGGACCGCCGCGGGCACCCACGCCGCCCGGGAGGCGCTGGCGGCCGCCGAGCGCGAACAGGCCCGGCGGGCCGACGAGCGCCGGCAGGTGGAGCGCCGGGCCGCCGCCCGGACCTCACGGCGCGAGGGGCTCGACCGCGAACAGGCGTCCCTGGCCGAGGTGCTGGCCCAGGCACGGGGCGCCTCGGGCACCGTCGCCGAGCACGCCGCACTGCTGCAGCGGAGAGTCGAGCTGCTCGCCGACGCGGCGGCGACGGCACGCGAGGAGGAGAGCGCCGCCGCCCGGCTGAAGGAGGCCGACGACCGGCTGGCCGACGCCGCCTTCCGGGCCGGCTTCGACACCCCCCGGGCCGCCGCCGACACCCTCCTCGACGACGCCGCGCAACGCGCACTCCAGCACCGCATCGACGCCTGGCAGGCCGAGGCCGCCGCCGTCGCCGACCGGCTCGCCGAGACCCGGACCCGGGCCGCCGCCGAGCGGGAACCCGCCGACCCCGACACCGCGCACCGTGCCTACGCCACGACCGAGCGCCTGCTGCGGGAGGCATCCACGGCCCTCGCCTCGGCCCGCGAACGCTGTGCCGAACTGGACAGGCTGTCCGCCCTGACGGAGCACGAGGTGCGCCGCCTCGGCCCGGTGCGCGAGGAGTACGAACGCGTCGCACGGCTCGCCGGGCTCACCGCCGGCACCTCGGCGGACAACGAGCGCAAGATGCGTCTGGAGTCGTACGTCCTGGCCGCCCGCCTCGAACAGGTCGCCGCGGCCGCCACCGCCCGGCTCCAGCGGATGTCGTCCGGCCGCTACCAGCTGGTCCACTCCGACGCCCGCACCGGCGGCCGCCGGGCCGGCCTGGGGCTGCACGTCATCGATGCCTGGACCGGACGCGAACGCGACACGGCGACCCTCTCCGGCGGAGAGACGTTCTTCGCCTCCCTGGCCCTGGCGCTCGGCCTTGCCGATGTGGTCACCGACGAGGCCGGCGGCGTACGCCTCGACACGCTCTTCATCGACGAGGGTTTCGGCAGTCTCGACGAGCAGACGCTCGACGAGGTGCTCGACGTGCTCGACTCCCTGCGCGAACGGGACCGCAGCGTCGGCATCGTCAGCCATGTCGCCGATCTGCGCCGCCGCATCCCGGCCCAACTCGAAGTCGTGAAGGAACGGAACGGCTCCGCCGTACGGCACCGGACGGTGGACCCGGCCGGCGACTGACCGCCCCGCCGGACGCGACGGCACACCCCCGGCCGAACCCGACGGCTCCGCGCAGGGGGCGCGCACCGGTTCCCGGCAGGGGACCGAGCACCGCCCCCGCCCCGTCGGCCGCCCCGGACGAGCGCGGCTGTCGGCATCTACGGCCGAGGCGCCCCGCCGCACGACGGGGCGGGTCCGGAACCCCCGTTCGGACCCGCCCCGGCCGGCCGTCAGAGCTTCGACAGCTCGTCGACCAGGTCGTCCAGACCCAGCGGCCCCTGGGACAGCGCGGCCATGTGCCAGGCCTTGAGGTCGAAGGAGTCCCCGTGCGCGGCGCGGGCGTTCTCGCGGCCGAGCAGCCACGCCCGCTCGCCCAGCTTGTAGCCGATGGCCTGACCCGGCATCGAGAGGTAGCGGGTCAGCTCGCTCTCCACGAAGTCCGCCGGACGGCCGCTGTGGTTGCCGAAGAACTCCTGCGCCAGCTCCGGCGTCCAGCGCTCGCCCGGATGGAACGGCGAGTCCGCCGGGATCTCCAGCTCGGCGTGCATGCCGATGTCGACGATCACCCGGCAGGCGCGCATCATCTGCGCGTCCAGATAACCGAGACGGCGCTCGGCGTCCGGCAGGAAACCCAGCTCGTCCATCAGCCGCTCCGCGTACAGCGCCCAGCCCTCGGCGTTGGCGCTGACGATGCCGATCGACGCCTGGTAGCGCGACAGGCTGTCCGCGACGTGGACCCACTGCGCGAGCTGGAGGTGGTGCCCCGGAACGCCCTCGTGGTACCAGGTCGAGACCAGGTCGTAGACCGGGAACCGCGTCTCACCCATGGTCGGCAGCCAGGTGCGCCCCGGACGCGAGAAGTCCTCGGACGGACCCGTGTAGTACGGGGCGGCCGCGCCGCCGGGAGGCGCGATACGGGACTCCACCCGGCGCACCCGCTCCGCGAGTTCGAAGTGCGTGCCGTCCAGGGCCTCGATCGCCTCGTCCATCAGGTTCTGCAACCAGGCCTGGACCTCGTCGACCCCCTCGATGTGCTTGCCGTGCACATCGAGGTGGGCCAGCGCTTCCCACGGACCGGAACCCGGCAGCACCTTCTCCGCCTCGACGCGCATCTCCGCCAGCAGCCGGTGGTACTCCGACCAGCCGTAGGCGTACGCCTCGTCCAGATCCAGATCCGTACCGTTGAAGTACCGCGACCAGCGTGCGTACCGCTCCCGGCCCACCGTGTCCGGCTCGCCCTCGACGGCCGGCGCGTAGACGTTGCGCATCCAGTCGCGCAGTTCCACCAGCGCGGCGGTGGCGAGCGCGGCGCCCTCGTCCAGTCCGGCGCGCAGCGCCTCGGGACCCGGGGCCACGAACTCCTGGAAGAAGCCGGTCCCGTCCGCCCCGATCCACTCGTCGAGCTGGCCGACGAACGTGGCCGTCGCGCGCGGACCGCCGAACAGCTTGCGCTCCAGACCCTGGGCGAGGCAGGCGCGGTACCCCGACAGCGCACCCGGAACGGCACGCAGCCGCTCCACCACGGCCGCCCAGTCCTCGTCCGTCTCGGTGGGCGTCACCGTGAAGACATCGCGCACCGCATGCGCGGGGGAGTGCAGGTTCGACACGGCGCGCAGCGCCTCATCGGCCTCGTGCACGGCGAGTTCCGCCGTCAGCCGCTCACGCAGCAGGCGGGCGCAGCGGCGCTCGGCGTCATCGGCGGCGCCCGGCAGCTCCTCCGCCCGGTCCAGCCGTGCGAGCGTGGTGCGGGCCAGCTCGGCCAGGGCTTCCTGGCCGGCCGGGGAGAAGTCGGGAAGGCGGCGCGAGCTCTCCGCGACACCCAGATAGGTGCCGGAGATCGGGTCGAGTTCGATGAACGCGTCGACGTAGGCGTCGGCGACCTGGCGGGGCAGCGCGCTGCTGGTGGAGTCTGACATGTGGACATCCTCATACACGGACGGCCCCCGAGTCACTATCAATCGGCCTCATGGGCCTGACTCGGCCGGGAGCCGGCCGGCACTCACCCCGATCCGGGCCGGGGCGCGGCGGCCGGCGGCAGCAACGGGCCGCAGTCCCACTGCTGGAAGATCAACCGCGTCTCGACCCGGGCCACCTCCCGCCGCGAGGTGAACTCGTCCAGCACCAGACGCTGGAGATCGGCCGTCCCGGTCACCGCCACATGGACCAGATAGTCGTCGGGGCCGGTCAGATGGAACAGCGCCCGGGACTCGGGCAGCGCCCTGATCCGCTCGACGAACGGCCCGATCAGCTCCCTCCGGTGCGGTCTCACCTGAACCGACAGCAGCGCCTCCAGACCGCGTCCGAGACGCGCCGGATCGAGCCGCAACTGATGGCCGAGAATGATCCCCGAGCGACGCAGCCGCGCCACCCGGTCCAGACAGGTCGACGGCGCGACCCCGACCTCGGCCGCGAGCTCGCGATAAGTGGTCCGGGCATCGTTCTGCAGCAGCCGCAGAATATGCAGATCCACCGTGTCCAGGGCGACGGAATCGGTCATCCGCCGAACGTAACACGGGGCCATCCCCGTACTTCCCGGGCGGTGTTCAAGCTCGGGTCCATGGACACCGAACCCTCGCTCGCGCCCTCGACGACACCCCCGTCCCGGGCACAGGCCACCGAAGCCGTGCACGCCGGCCGCGACGACCTCGCGGCCCTCGGCCTGCACGCCCCGCCCATCGACCTGTCCACCACCTACCCCTCCCACGACTCCCGGGGCGAGGCCGAACGCATCGACGCCTTCGCCGCCAACGGCGCCCGGCTCGACGGCCCGCCCGTCTACTCCCGTCTCGACAATCCGACGAACGCCCGCTTCGAGACGGCGCTCGCCCGCCTCGAAGGGACCGAGAGCGCCGTCGCCTTCGCCAGCGGCATGGCCGCCCTCACCGCCGTCCTCCTCGCCCGCGCCGCCGAGGGACTGCGCCACGTCGTGGCCGTACGCCCCCTGTACGGCTGTAGTGACCACCTGCTCGGCGCCGGTCTGCTCGGCACCGAGGTCACCTGGACCGATCCGGCCGGGATCACCGACGCCCTCCGCCCCGACACCGGACTGGTCATCGTCGAGACGCCCGCCAACCCGACCCTCGCCGAGGTCGACATCCGCGCCGTCGCCCACTCCTGCGGCTCGGTCCCGCTGCTCGTCGACAACACCTTCGCCACCCCCGTCCTCCAGCGTCCCGTCGAGCACGGGGCACGCCTCGTGCTCCACAGCGCCACGAAGTACCTCGGCGGCCACGGCGACGTGATGGGTGGAGTCGTCGCCTGCGACGAGGCGTTCGCCGCCCGCCTCCGGCAGGTGCGCTTCGCCACCGGAGGCGTCCTCCATCCCATGGCCGGATACCTCCTGCTGCGCGGCCTCTCCACCCTCCCGGTACGGGTCCGCGCCGCCTCCGGCAGCGCCGCGGAACTCGCCCGCCGTCTCTCCGTCGACCCGCGCGTCGCCCGTGTCCACTATCCGGAGATCGGCGGCGCCATGGTCTCCTTCGAGGTGTACGGCGACCCGCACCGGGTGACCGCGGCGGTGCGGCTCATCACCCCCGCCGTCAGCCTCGGCAGCGTCGACACCCTCATCCAGCACCCCGCCTCCATCAGCCACCGCATCGTGGACGAGGGCGACCGGCATGCCTCCGGTGTGGGCGACCGGCTCCTTCGTCTCTCCGTCGGCCTCGAAGACGTCGAGGACCTGTGGAGCGACCTCTGCCAGGCCCTCGGCGGGGACGTCGTGCCGGCCGCCGGCCGCGCCGAGGACGCCTCTCCGGTGCGGGCGGCGACGGCCGGCACGGCGGTCCGGTAACGCCGGGCCTCCGAATCGCCTGCCGGGGCCGCCCCTTGCCTGGGCCCCCGGGGCACCCGCCGAGGCCGCTCTCCGGGGACGCCGTCATCGGCCCCGGTCGCGAACTCCGGTGCCGATGACGGCGCTGGTGCCTGGTGTCTCGTGCCCGGTGCCGAGGGCTGGTCGCGGCGTCGGTGTCAGTGCTCGATCTGCTCGTACGGGGGCAGAGCCGGGGCCGGCGTCGCGCCCAGCCGGGCGGTGATCACCAGGGTGCCCTCCTCTATCTGGTAGTCCAGGGGCAGTGAGAGCGCGCGCATCGCCGCGACCATGCCGGTGTTCGACGCCTGCGTGACCGCGTACACGCTCTCGCAGCCCGCTTCGGCTGCGAGCCCCGCCAGCCGGGCCAGCAGCTCCGAGCCGATGCCCCGCCGCTGCCACTCGTCCTCGACGAGCAGCGCGACCTCGGTCTCGTCCCCGTCCCACAGGAGGTGGCCGAGGGCCACGGTCCGCCCCGACGCGGTCTGCGCGGCGAGCGTACGGCCGAAGCGCGGGCTCAGCAGGTGGTCGAGGTAGCGGTCGGCATCGCCGACGGGGCCGTGGTACCTCAGGCGCAGGGTCTGCTCGGAGCAGCGGTCGTGCATGGCCCGAGCCGCTTCGAGATCGCTCCGGTCCGCGCGGCGGACGGTGATCGCATTGCCCTCGGGCAGGGTGAGCACGTGCTTCCCGCGCGGAACCCGGGGGCCGAGCCGGGCATCGAGCTCGACCAGGGCGCGCGCTCGTGCGAACTCCGTGGGCGTGAAGGGGAGATAGGGCCGCTCCACGGTGATGACGCCGCCCGACGGATCGCGCAGCCGCATCACCGTCTCCTCCAGGACCCCTTCGACGGGTGCGGTCTCTCCGGTGGACCGTCCGCTGACCGATACGGCGGGCAGTGAGTGGATGGTGCACCGGCCGAGCAACTGCCTGAGCGCGAGTGGGAGTTCCGCGGCATCCAACGCGGTCCGCGTGGCCAGGCCGAGAACCCGGGTCGGGGCGTCCACCAAGTCATGGGCATCGGCCCGCTCGATCCAGGTCGAGCTGCCGCCCGCCTCGGACACGGCCCGGGTCAGTCGCGCGGCCGGAAGGGCGACGGGGGCCCGCAGCAGGAACTCGTCGACCGTACCCTCCGCCAGCGGGTGCGTCTGAAGGGTCAGAATGTCGACATGGTGACGTGCCAGCTCCATGCACAGCGCCGCCAGACTGCCCGGCGCGTCCCGGACCGTGGTGCGCATCCGCCACAGCACCGTCTCGCCCGGTTCGCGCTCCGTCTCCTCCGCCGCGTCACGCACCCCCTGTGCCGGCACGGCCCCGGTACGCGCAGCCCAGGACGAGGCGGTCCCGCCCGCAGCGTCCCCGGTGTCCGGCGGAGGGGCGTGACTGTGGCGCCGGGCCCACCACGTGTGGAACGCGGCCGTGGCCGTGAGCGCCACGGCCGAGGCGATGAGCAGGTACGGGCCGTCCGGCTGGTGCCCGATCAGGTTCGCGATCGCATCGGCCACGGCGACGGCGGTGAACAGAGCGGCCAGCTCGATCAGATCCCGCCGCCAGTGGTGGGGGCGGCGGGCATTCTTCGCGGATGTCATATCAGTCATGACCTCACTGTGGTGGAACGGTGTTGCCTGATCACGAACGCTCTGTGACCGATCGGTTAAGTGTCGGTCTGGTCGCCTATCGTCTGTTTCCCATTGGTTGTCATGCGGACTTCTCCTGGAGTTCTGGACGAGGACAGGCTCTCGTCCTCGGGCGTTCCGTCCCGGTAGGTGCCCGGCCGGGGCTGGGGTTGGTTCCGCGTCCGGGCTGAGGGGGCTCAACGTCCGGGCCGAGGGCTCGGCGTCCGAGGTGCCGTGGCTCAGCGTCCGGGGTGCCGTGGGCTCCGGGCCCGAGGCGGTATGGGTCCCTCCCGGCCAAGCGGGGTCCAGCCCCCCGGCCGGGTGCGTTGCAGCCGGTCGGGGGGCTGGACCCCGCCCGCCTGGGTCCTTCTTACGGGGAGGCGGCCGCCCCCTCCCCGCACGCCGCTTCCAGCCGCGCCGCCTGTCGCACCAGCTGGGTCGAGCCGCCGCGCGCCGCCGTAGCGGCCAGGCCGGGTATCCGCCCGGTCTGCGGAGGCCCGCTCCGCTCCGCGCATTCGGCGGCCACCGCGAGCAGATCGCTCAGTCCCCGTGGCGCCTTCTCCCTCCCGAGCAGCGCGGGAAGCACGGGGACCAGCACAGACAGCACCGTCCGGCAGGCCCCCGTCAACGCCGCCGTACGGGCGGAGTCCGCCAGCCTCGCCGGCTTCACCGACTCCCGCTCGATGAGGTCACCCAACTGGCCGGACAGCAGCTCCGCGTCCAGCCTGCCCCGCGCGGCCAGCACCAGCAGCGCGTCCACTGCCGACAGCCGGTCTTCGGCGAAACGCGCCCCGAGCCCGTAGGCCAGCGCGAGATGGACGGCGCGTCCGGCCGGCCCCTCGGTCTCGACCAGATCGGGCAGGGGCCAGGCCATGCCCCGCTGTTCCTCGACATCGGTGAGAGAGGGGAGCAGCCAGGCGGCCAAGGTGTCGGCGTCCTCGGGCAAGGTCGCGATCCAGTGCGGTGACCTGTCGCCCCAGTGGTAACACCGTTGCTGTCTGGGGGAGTGCGGGCGCCCGAGCCAGTGGAAGGTGCGGGGGAACTCCTGTTGGATGACCAGCCGTTCCTTCGTGGCCAGCAGGAGCCTGCGCGTGCCCACGACCGAACGCTGGAGCCAGCTGCGCTCCTGCCGAGGCTCCACCTCTACGGCGCGTCGGAGGACTGGGGCCACCGGTGCGTCCGCGCGGATCCAGGCGGCCAGCCGGTCGCCCTCCCGCGTGCCGAGAGCCGCTGCCGCGTCCGCCGCACGCGCCTCGCCGGTCCGGCGCACCCTCAGCAGTGCCTGACCGAAGTCGGCCGGGCCCGGTGTCAGCCCCCGATCGCGGTAGACGGTCAGTCGCTCGACCAGCTCCGCGGGGTCCAGGGAGCCGGTATGCCACGTGGGGGTGGCGAGGAGAAACGGCAGCTCGCTCTTCCGTATCGCGGCCGCGGCTTCCCACAGCCGGGCGTAGAGCACTCCGTCGAGGGCCGCGTGGCAGCAACTGCCCGTGGCCGTCCACCGGCTGCGGCCGTCGTCGATCGCGGTGTCGGAGACCCGGCCGAGGAACGCGGCCACGACGATCTGCACTCCGTCGTGGTTCCGCGAGAAGCGGCGGTCCGTTTCCGCCTGGGACAACTGGATCGCCGGATCCGCCCACCAGTGCCCCGCGAGGGCGGTCGGCAGCGCCTCGCTCAGACTCTTCCGGTCGTCATGGGCGCAGCGGATCAGTCCGTCCAGCACTCTCTCGAACGCGGTCACCTCCCCGGCGCCGGTGCGACTCAGGGCCACGTACTCCTCCACCAGTTCCGCCGCGCCGGACACGGGAGGCCCCAGGCGCCGCGCGACCGGCGCGGACGGCAGAATCTCCTCGTAGGCGTCGGCCGGGGGAGTCTCGGCCCGCGTCTCACCGAAGAGGGCGCGGGCAGCCGGCTGATGCACCGGACCCAACTGGGCCGCCAGATCCCGGATGTCCTCGCGCACGGCGGGTTTCGTGGCGGAGAGACGACGGGCCACGAGCTTCAGGGACTGCTCCTGGAGGGCGATGTCCGGGTGACCGAACACCTCCGCGACCAGCGGCAGGAGTTCGTCGGCGGCCTCCGGCGCGCGGCGCAGTACCTTGCCCAGCTGTACCAGTTGGGCGCGCACCAGCTTCTTCTCGGGACGGAAGAGGACGGGCCCCGAGACCTCGGCCCACTGGCGCACCGAGACCGCGCCCATGGCGTCGAGCCGGGTGAGCACGGACTGGGCGTGACTCGCCACGGCGGACGTGCCGTCCGACGCCATCGCGATCCAGTCCGAGATGCGCGCGCGTTCCTCCTCGGCCGTGGGTTCCAGCCCCTGCAACAGACGCAGGCAGAATCGCTGGTCCGCGGGTTTTCCGCCACGGAGCAGGCGGGTGACGCAGCGGTCCAGGAGAGGACCGCGATCCAGCAGGCCGTCCTTGGTGAGCACGGCCAGTGAGGCGGGCCAGTCGTCCGTCGGGTCGTGGGTGTTGGTCCATGTCACCTGGGTGGGCACCTCCGGCATCTCCAAGAGGTGCGGCACCAGTTCGGGGAGATGGGGTTCGTCGCGCAGGACGTCCACCAGGGGCCGTGACCGGCGGTGGCCCCACCGTGTCGCGTTGACGCGCTCCGACCAGCCGCGCACGAGCCCGTCCGACACGGGCAGGGGGCAGCCCGCCATCCGTACCAGCTCTGCGACCAGGCGGAACTCGGCGTCGGACTCGATGCTGCGGGCGCTCAGCCGGCGGGCGAGGTCGGCGAGCCAGTCGGGATCGCGGTCGGCCAGGACCCCGAGCAGCCTCGGGTACGGGGAATGCACCCACTCGCGCATGTCCCGTGCACCGATCCAGGTGGCGCATCCGGCGGCGCCGCCGTGACATCCGGCGCCGGCGATCAGGATCGCCTTCCGGGTCCTGGTGCGCTCGCCCCACGTCCAGGTGCGCGCCTGGGTGCGGAGTTGTTTCAACTCGGCCAGGGCCGAACGGCGTTCGGCCTTGTCCAGAGAAGCGAGGAGAGCGGGGATGTCGTCCAGGCGGCCCTCGTTGACCGCTGTGAGCAGCTCGCTCATCGTGCGCCTCCTGCGGTAACGGAGCCACGGCGGACCATGCGGACGGCCAGGGCGTGTTTGCACGGACCTCGTCGGCCCCGGTAGTCCGCCCACCACGGGCAGGTGCAGCTCAGCGCGCCGTCGCGCTCTCGGACCTGGTAGCGCCGGTCGCCGGACGCCACTGCGGCCAGGTCGCCGTCGAGGGTGACCGCGCCGGACCCGGCCAGCTGACGGGCCGCCACCAGCCTCGGATTGTGGCGCTCGGCGCGATCGGCGTCGTAGGGCAGCTCGCGGTGGAAGTACGCCGCGTCCGCGAGATCGTAGCCGACCCGGCCCGCTGTTCCGAGCCGGGTCAGCGCGGCCCGTACGCGCTGAACCGGAAGCCCCGACCGCTGCGCCAGCACCGCCGGCTCGATACGCGGTTCCCAGGCCAGCAGCACCGAGACCAGTTCGGCGTCGGCGGCGGCATCGTCCGTGGCGAGCGCTTCCAGGACGCCGCCCTCCCCGGAGAATCCGCGCGACACGTCGGGAGACAGGGTCAGCGTCAGCCGCATGCCGGGCAGCACTACCTCCCAGGCGCTGGCGGCCGGGGCGCCGTCGGCCGCAGGCCCGTACACCCGTAGCGCGGTCGCGTACCGCAGGACACGCTGCAGGGCTGCCAGGCGCTGGGGGCCCGGGAGGCAGACCGCCCCGGCCACCGGACGCGTCGTGGGCCGCAGGACACGGCCCGCCGGAACCACCCACTGCACACCGCGCGAGGCAGCACCGGGCGCGCGAGAGAGCGACCGCAGGAACCGGACGGCTTCGGCAGCCGGGAGTTCGGCCCGCAGATCGAATGCCGCGGACGCCACCTGGGCCTCGGCGAAGCCCCGCAGCCACCGGTCCGGGAGCGGGATCTTCTTCTCCACGATCCGCTCGCGGACCGTGGTGACCGCCAGCTCCTCCGGACCCACCCGCAGATGCAGCGGATCGTCACCGGCCGTCCGGGACAGGGCCTCCCGCAGGGGGTTGTTCACATCCACGTTCGTGGTGCCGTGACCCGTCTCGACGCCCTCCAGGCCCTCGCTCAGTATGTCGAGGCGCGCGTAGACCCCGCAGCAGCCGGAGAAGGACTCGAAGCGCAGCCGGTCGCCGTTCCCCGTCACCACGGGGTCCAGTGATGCGAGGAGACTCCGTTGGTAGTACCGGGCCGCCGCCACGTCCGCCACGGCCAGCAGGCCGCGCGCGGCGATGTGCGGCGCCGCCAGAAAGCCCTCGAAGAAGCGGGGGTGGGGTTCGGCGCCGCGCGGTGTGTGGCCGCCCGAGGTCTCCAGGCCGAGCAGCTGCCCGGCCTGCGAGGAACGCAGTGCGGAGGGACGGGAGTAGGCCAGCGCCTGTACGGATCGGGTCATGAAAAAAACCGTAGGACCCACCACTGACAATCGGCCGGGCGAGGAGTGCCGAAACGTGTCCGGGTACTCCGTCCCCCCTCGCGTCCGTCAGGCGTCCGCCGGGGTCACTGGCCTACTCGACCGGGCTGGAGGACCTTGGTGAACAGAACGGATCCCCCCTGTTCACGGAGGCGGACCGTCAACTCGCCGCTGACGCCGTCGATGTCCACCTCGCCGAACAGCGACGGCGACTCCATCGGGGAGACATTCGCTCGATCAGGTGATTTGACGAAGACCTGGTCAGGGCCGAAGGTCCGGTCGAGCGCATTGGCCGGGAACTGGCCCGCGGCCAGCGGCCCCGTGACGAACTCCCAGAAGGGGGCGAAGTCCTGGAACGCGGCCTTCTCCGGTCGGTAGTGCTGGGCGGAGGTGTAGTGCACATCGGCCGTCAGCCACACCGTTCCGGTGATCCGCTCGTGCTTGATGTGACGGAGCAGCTCCGCGATCTGGAGTTCACGGCCGAGCGGGGCACCGGGATCCCCCTGCGCCACCGCCTCGAAGTCCGTGGCGCCGTCGGCGACGACCAGGCCGAGCGGCATGTCGGCGGCGATCACCTTCCACACGGCCCGCGACGTCGACAACGCGCGCTTGAGCCACCGCAGCTGTTCGGCGCCGAGGATTCCGGTGGTGTCGTCGGCCTGCCGTCCGGGGGAGTTGGCATTGCGGAAGGTGCGCATGTCCAGCACGAACAGGTCCAGCAGCGGACCGTGCGGCACCACTCGGTGCACACGGCCCTCCGGATTCGCGGTGTGCAGGGTCGACACCGGGAAGTACTCGCGGAACGCCCTCATCGAGCGAGCGGCCAATACGTCCACGTTCTTCTCGGTGTACCGGGCGTCGTCGAGGATCTGGCCCGGATACCAGTTGTTCCGCACCTCGTGGTCGTCCCACTGGATCACCGAGGGCACCTGGGCGTTGAAGGCACGCAGGTTGTCATCGAGCAGGTTGTACCGGAAGTTCCCCCGGTACTCCGCCAGTGTCTCGGCGACCTTCGACTTCTCCACGGTGGTCAGGTTCCGCCAGACCCGCCCGTCGGGGAGCGTCACGCTCGGCTCGATCACCCCGTCCGCGTAGATGTTGTCACCACTGCACAGGAAGAAGTCCGGATCCAGGCGGCGCATCTCGTCGTACACCCGGTAGCCCCCGATGTCCGGGTTGATGCCCCAGCCCTGCCCCGCGATGTCACCGGACCACACGAAACGCACCCCGTCCCGCCGTCGGGCCGGAGCCGTCCGGAACGTGCCGTAGACCGGCCGGCCCGTACGGCGGGGGTCCTCCGGATCGGCGAGGGTCACCCGGTAGTGCACCTGCTCGCCGGCGGGCAGCCCGTGCAGCGGTGTCGTCCCCGTGAAATCCGTACCCGGACCCAGCAGCGGGCCGTGCCAGGTGCGCGTACGGCGGAAGGACTCCGTCGCCGAGGTCTCCACCAGCATTCGTGCCGGACGGTCGGAACGCACCCACACCAGGGCGGTCGACGCGGTGACGTCACCGACCTGCACGCCCCATGCCGCGTCCGGGCGGCCCGACTGCGCGAAGGCGGGGGCCGAGGAACCGAGGGCGGGGAGGGCGAGAGCGGCCGGGACCGCCAGCGAGCCGCGCAGCACGGTGCGGCGGCCGGGGGAGGGAACGCGCGGACGGAACGGCATCGAGGGACCTCCGGGGCGACGGAACGAATCTGCTGACCGACGCGCCCACCCTCGCGCCCGCCGGAGACCCCCAGACCAACGCGAGGTGAACACCCGGGCCCGGCACCGCCGGAGGGCGTTCAGGCACCATCGCCCTGAGCCTCCGCCAGCAGCCGTACCCCGCGCCCGATCTCGGCGGGCGGCAGATGCGCGTACCCGAGCACCAGAGCGATCGACCGGTCCGTCGGCGCCGCCGTCCCGCAGTCGCTCAGCGGACGCAGGGCGATCCCGGCCGCCTCCGCGCGGGCCAGGAAGTCCGCCTCGGGCCCGAAGCGCTCGGGCAGCCGGGCGATGATGTGCAGTCCGGCGGCGATTCCGCTGACGGCGGTGCCCGGGAAGTACGTGGACAGCGCCGTCGTCATGGCGTCGCGACGCTCCCGGTAGGCGCGCTGGCAGCGCCGCAGCTGACGGTCGTAGTCGCCCCGGACGACGAAGTCGGCGAGCACCGCCTGGTCCAGGCTCGGGTTTCCGAGATCCATCGTCCGCTTGCGGTCCACCAGCTCGTCCGTCATGGACGCCGGAGCCAGCAGCCAGCCCAGCCGCAGCCCGGGCGCGAGCGACTTGCTCACCGACCCGGTGTACGCGACATGCTCGGGGTCCAGCCCCTGCAGGGCGCCGACCGGGGCGCGGTCATAGCGGAAGTCACCATCGTAGTCGTCCTCCATGATCACCGCGTCGGTCTTCCGGGCCCAGTCGAGCAGTCGGCTGCGCCGGGCGGCGGAGTAGGCGATTCCGGTGGGGAACTGGTGGGCCTGCGTCGTCACCACGGCCCGCACCCCCGACGCGGCGAGCGGTTCGATCGCCAGCCCCTCGTCGTCCAGAGGAAGCCGTTTCGTGGCCAGCCCGGCGGAGGCGAAGAGCGCGGCGTGCTCGGGACTCCCGGGGTCCTCGACACCGACGGTGCGCTGCCCCCGTCCGTGCAGGACGAGACCCAGCAGGGTCGTGGCCTGGGCGACGCCCGAGCAGACCAGCAGCCGTTCCGGATCGGCCACCACCCCGCGGCGCCTCGTCAACAGCGCGGCGAGCGCGATGCGCAGTTCGGGCAGACCGCGCGGGTCCGGATACCCCAGGGCGCTGTGCGGCAGCCGGTTGATGACCGAACGGTGCGTGGCGGCCCAGGCGCTGCGGGGGAACAGCGAGAGATCGGGAGTGCCCGGGCGGAAGTCGACGACCGTGCCCGGTCCCCGGGGCGCCAGATCACGGGCCCCGTCGGCCGCCGCGCGCACCGATCCGCTCACCCAGGTTCCCGCCCCGCGGCCACTGCGCAGATAACTCTCCGCGGTCAGCTGCTCATAGGCCTCCGTGACCAGTCCGCGCGACACACCCAGATCGGCAGCGAGCGCACGGCTCGACGGCAGCCGGGTGCCCGGCACCAGACGGCCGGAACGCACGGCCTCGCGCAGCGCCGACTGCAGGGCACGCCCCCGGCCGCGAGCCGGCGCCGCCGCGGCCGGCAGCAGCAGCTCCCAGGCCGCCGATACGGACTTGTGCACGTCAGCGGCATGGACATGCTCTGGATTGGTCCTCGAAGACGTCATGAATGTGGACCTTAATCCGAGCCGCCCGGTTGCCTAGCGTCATTGACATGAATACGAACTCACTGCGCGGCGCCGTACTCGCCGCCTTCGCCTGCGTCCTCGTCGGTGCCTCCTTCACCGCCAACAGCGTGCTCGGCAACTACCCCTACGCTGGGGGACAGACCCTGCGCTACGGCCTCGCCGCCCTGCTGCTCATCCCTCTCCTCAGGCCGCCCGAGGGGCCCGGGCCGACGGAGGTGCTGCGCGCGCTCACCCGCCGCCAGTGGGCGCGGCTCGCCGTACTGGCCGCCGTGGGAATGGTCGGGTTCAACCTGGCCGTCCTGACCGCGGAACGCTCGGCGGAACCGGCAGTTCCGGGCGTGTTCGTCGGCTGCGCCCCGATTGTCGTCGCCGTTCTCGTGCCGCTCGGCGAGGGCCGTCGGCCGACGCGAACCGTCCTGCTCGCGGCCACCCTGGTCGCCGCCGGCGCCTTCACCGTGCAGGGATGGGGCCGCACGGACACCGCGGGCATCGTGCTGTCCGTCGGCGCGCTGGCCGGTGAGGTCGGATTCGCGCTGATCGCCGTACCCGTGCTGCGCCCGCTGGGACCCCGGCTCCTGTCCGCGACCGCGTGCGCACTGGCCGCGGCGGAGTCCGCCGTCCTGGGCGTGGTCCTCGACGGGGCGGGGTTCATGCGCGTGCCCACGGGTGAGGAGACGGTGGCACTGCTCTGGCAGGCGGCCGTGGTCACGGTCATCGGGTTCGTCTGCTGGTACCGGGGGATCCAGCGCATCGGCGCCGAGCGGGCCACGCTGTTCTCCGGGCTGATCCCCGTCTCCGCCGCTGTCACGGCTCCGCTGGTCGGCGTCGGTACGTACGGGCCGGCCCAGGCCGCCGGGAGCTGTCTGGTCGGGTTCGGCGTGGCGATCGGCTCAGGTCTGCTGCGGCGGCGCGGGGGTGGGCCGGCCGCGGATTCAGCGGCTCGTGTCGAGGATCACGCGGGAGACGAGAGCGGGGTCGTCGCTCATGGGGACGTGACCGCAGCCGGGAAGCCGGACGAGCCGGGCCTCGGGCAGCGTGCGCTTGGCCCGGACGCCCTGGCGGCGAAGAAGCAGCCGGTCGCGGTCGCCCCAGGCGATGGTCACCGGTAGGCCCGCTACGTCGTCGCGGAACAGGGTGTTCCGTCCGGCGGCGAGCGTCTGGTGGAAGCCGGTCGCCTCGCGCAGGGCCAGGGTTTCGGACGTCGCCGCCTCGGGGGAGCGGCGACCGGGCCGAGCGTAGATGGTGCTGGTGAGGACCGTACGCCCGGCGGCGCTGCGGGACAGTCGTTCTATGAGGGGCAACGGCATGGACAAGGCCGCCCGTCGCATGGCGCGCAGCGTTGTGAACGCGTACCGGCGCTCGCTCTCGTTCCAGAAACCGGCGGGGGACAGGGCCGTCACGGAACGCGCGAGTCCCACCCGTCCCAGTTCCAGGGCGAGCAGCCCGCCGAGGGAGTTCCCGGCCACATGGGGCCGGGCCACCCCGATGGCCTCGCAGAAGGCCCCGAGCACGGGGACCACGGTGCCGAGGTCGTACGGGAGGGCGTCGGGCAGGCCGGGTGAGGTGCCGAATCCGGGCAGGTCGACGGCTATGACATCCCGCTCGACGGCGAGGACCGGAATGACCGGGTCCCACGCCTGGCGGTGGTGGCCGATGCCGTGGAGCAGCACCAGGGGCGCCCCGGAACCCGAACGCTCGTAGGCCACGGAAACTGTGCGCGGTCCTCGGGGCGACTCGACGGTGAACGAGGCAGCGGCCATGGGCACACTCCTGGGGGACGCGGCGCGACAGGTGCCGCGCCGACCGGTAGACGGGATGTCAACAACAATTACCGCCAGGTAGCTTGCAGTACAAGGGGCATGCGCGAGAGGAACTGGACACCGCGCGACGCGTCGGCTGGGATGGTCCGGTGACAGCCGAAACCGCGACCGACGTCTTCGAGGAGCACCGCCACGTTCTGATCGGGGTCGCCTATCGGATGCTCGGCCGTATCGCCGACGCCGAAGACGTGGTCCAGGAGGCATGGCTCCGGTGGTCGGCCGCCTCCCGGGAGGGCGTGCGTGAGCCGCGTGCCTTCCTCGTTCGGATCGTGACCCGTCTCGCCATCGACCGGCTGCGCCAGATCGGCACGCGACGCGAGGCCTACGTCGGACCGTGGCTGCCGGAGCCCCTGGTCACCGACTTCGGGCCCACCGTCCCCGACACGGCGGAGCGGGCCGTTCTCGCCGAGTCAGTCTCCGTCGCCGTGCTCGTGGTCCTCGAATCGCTCTCCCCGCTGGAACGCGCGGTCTTCGTGCTGCGCGAGGCCTTCGGATTCCCGTACGCGGAGATCGCGACCACGCTCGACCGGGGCGAGGCGGCCGTGCGCCAGCTCGCGGGGCGGGCCCGGCGCCATGTGGAGGAACGCAAGCCCCGGTACGACGTCGACCCCGCCCAGCGCCGCGATCTCACCGAGCGCTTCCTCGCCGCGGCGGCCGGAGGCGACATCGAGGAACTGCTGGCGCTCCTGGCGCCCGACGTACGGCTCGTCAGTGACAGCGGTGGCAGGTCCAAGGCGCCGCTCCGGATCGTGGAGAGCGCGGACAAGGTCGGCAGGTTCCTCTTCGCGGTCGCCCACGGGGAGGTCTTGGGCATGGAGATCCGTTTGATGGAGCTCAACGGCGCGCCGGGCGCCCTGTTCCTCTCCGGCGGACGTCCGGACTCCGTGTGCCAGGTGGAGATGCGGAACGGCGTAGTCCAGTGCGTCTACATCGTTCGCAACCCCGACAAGCTCACCACCCTCGCCGTCGACTAGCCACACGTACGTCGGGGCGCCGACCGCGAGCTGTCGCCAGGGTCCCGCCCGCCACGGCCCCCGTCTCCCGTTACCCCGCCGAGAACCGGAGGCGCCGGAACGGTTGCCGCGCTCCCGCTCCGAGGCGCACCCCGAGCCCCACGACCCGCCCCGGACGTGGGGCTTTGCGCTGCGCGCGGTCCTCAGGTCCGCGAACGTCCTGTGAACGCTGTGCGGCGGACCTTCGATTCACAGCTTCGCGGGCCGAGGATTGGTCTTGACCAAGGGGGTGCGTCGTCCTATGGTCTCAACGTTAAGACAGGAACCTTTAATAAATAACGTCGCGGAAAAGCCGCTGGGCGATTGCGGAGGACAGGGTGGGGACCACGCAGCTGGAAACGGTGCAGGAGCCGAAGTACTGGCACCTCAAGACCGTGCTCAGTGAGGCACTCGACTCGGACTTTGCGGTGGGGGAGATCCTTCCCAACGAGCGTGAGCTCGCCGCCCGGTTCGGCGTCGCCAGAGCCACGCTCCGGCAGGCCCTGGAACAGCTCGAACTGGAGGGCAGGCTGCAGCGCCGCCGCGGCGTGGGCACCACCGTCGCCCCGCCCCGTGTGGGCGTCGCCGTCTCCACGGCCCGGCACGACTGGACCGGCGGCGGTGCGGGCGAGGCATGGCAGGCCGTCGACTGCGAGAGCGCGGCGGCACCGGCCGCCGTGGCCGGCATGCTCGACATCGGTGTCGACGAGCCCGTGCACATCGTGCGCCGCATCCGCGTCACCCAGGGGCAGGCGGTGGCGGCGGAGCTGCTCTACGTGCCCTCCGCCTCCGTCCCGGACCTCTCGGCCATAGAGACGCCGTCCGGACCCGCCCGGGCCCGCAACGTCGTGCGCGAACTGCACCGGCTGGGCCTCGACGGCCAGGACCGTTCCGTCGAACTCGGCTCGGCCCGCGTCGACGACGCCAAGGAACTCGACCGGCTCCCCGGGGCTCCCGTCCTCGTCGTCACCACCCGCTACCTCGCGGCCGGCGGCACCGCGGCCGTCTCCGTCGCCACCTACAGGGCCGACACCTGCCGCCTCACCTTCGGCGACTCCGGTGGCCTGGAGATCAGCCACCACGAGGACGCACGCCAGGCGTCCTGACCCACGCTCGCTTCCGCCCGCCCCTGCCGGGGCGGGCACCCACGGCCCGTCGCGTCAGCGGCGGGCCGTCACCGTTCCCTCCACCGCGAACAGCTCCTCCTCGACATGGTCGAGCGCCAGCCTCAGCGCCCCCGTGGCCACTGCGGCCTCCCCGAGGAGCGACAGAGCCACCCGCGGGGGGCGCAGACAGTAACGGGCCAGCTCGTTGCGCAGCGGGTCCAGAACGCCGTCCAGGCCGGCTGCCCAGCCCCCCACGACCACCAGCTCGGGATCGAGCGCCAGCGCCAGTGCCGCCACGTCGTGGACCAGCCGCTGGATGAACCGTTCGACAGCTGCCTGCGCCTGCTCGTCACCGTGTCTCGCCTTCGCGAACACCGCGGCGACCGCCTGCTCGTCCAGCGGGTCCAGAGGCGTGTCCGTCGTCGACAGCAGCCTCTCCGGCGTCACCTCGCGACCCAGCAGATGCAGTGCGCCGATCTCCCCGGCCGCCCCACCGAATCCGCGGTGCAACCGGCCCCCGATCAGCGACCCGGCGCCGGGGCTCAGGCCGGCCAGCACGAACACGATGTCGTCGGACTCCCTGCCCGCACCCTTCCAGTGCTCGGCCACGGCCGCCGCGTTCGCATCGTTCTCGACGAGCACGGGACAACGGAACGAGCGACCGAGGCGTTCACCGAGTGCCAGCCCCGTCCAGCCCGGCAGCGCCGTGCCGAGCCGCACCGTGCCATCGGCCTCGACGATGCCGGGGCTGCCCACACCGACCGCCCGCAGACTGCTCCGCGCCACACCCGTCCGCCGCAGGACGTCCGCGACGACGGCCCGCACCTTGTCGAGCCGGTCGTCCGCACTCGCCGTCTCCGACACCTCACGCGACCCCGCCCCGATGATCCGGCCGTCCAAGCCCGACAACAGCGCCGACACCCGGTGAGGACCGATCTCGATACCCAGCAGGTGTCCCGCCTCGGCCCGGAACCGGAAACGGCGGGCCGGACGTCCCTGCCGCCGCGCCTCCGCGCCGTCCGGCGCCGACTCGACAACGAGGCCCGCCTCGAAGAGGCCCTCCATGACGCCTTCGACCGTCGGCCGGGACAGGCCCGTGATCCGCGTCAGATCCGTGAGCGTAGGAGACCCCGCACCTCGGAGGGCATGCAGCACCACCGCGGAATTGATCCGACGCAGCAACGACGGGTCCCCACCGGTCAGCCGGCCCACGGTGTGTCCTCCCAGCTCGCGCGCATGTCAGGCGGATGGTACTCGCTGCTCAGGGGCGTGGCGACCGCGGGCGCCGACACCGCCCCGGAACGCCCCGAATCAGCTCGGCGAGACGAAGCCGGACTCGAATGCGGCGATCACCGCCTGGGTGCGGTCCCGGGCGCCCAACTTGGCGAGAACCGCGCTGACATGGGTCTTCACCGTTTCCACACTGACCACCAGATGCGTGGCGATCTCCGCGTTGGACAGACCGCGGGACATGAGTCGCAGCACAGCCCCCTCCCGCTCGGTCAGTGACGCCCGCTCCATGACCTTCCTGGCCCTGTTCGTGCCGTACTCCGCGGCCAGCTGCCGGACGGCTGCGGGGAACAGCAGTGACTCCCCTTCCGCCACCAGCCGCACCGCGTGCACGATCTCGGCGGGCCGAGCGCGCTTGAGGAGAAAACCGTCCGCCCCCGCGCGCAGCGCCTCGTACACGTACTCGTCGTTCTCGAACGTCGTCACCACCAGAATCTTCGGCGGATCCGGCACCGATCGCAGTACGACGCGCGTCGCTTCCATGCCGTCCATGAGCGGCATCCGGACATCCATCGCGACCACGTCGGGGCGCAGCCGACGCACAAGGGGAATCACCGCCGCACCGTCACCCGCTTCACCCACGACCTCGATGTCGGGCTGGGCATCCAGGACCGCACGGAGTCCGGCGCGGACCAATGGCTCGTCGTCGACGAGAAGAACGGTTACCGGCATCGGCTCACCCTATGCGGTCGAGCGGAAGGCTCGCGTGCACCATCCATTCCCCCTTGTGCGGGCCCGTCCTGGCGCTGCCGCCAAGGAGCGATGCCCGTTCCCTGATCCCACGCAGACCACTGCCGCCCTCGGACACGACCGCAGTGCCGGATATCAGTGGATTGGTCACTTTCAGATCCAGTGCTCGTTCCGTCACGCTGATGCGGACCCGCACCGGAACCGATCCGGAGTGCCGCAACACATTGGTGAGTGCCTCCTGAAGAATCCGGTAGCCCTCACGCGACACCGGCGCGGGCACCCGGTCCAGTGGACCGGAGACATGAGCGTCCACCTCGGCGCCTGAACCGCGTGCCGAGTCCAGCAGCCGGTCGGCCTCGCTCAGCGACGGCCGCCGCCCCGGCGGCACGTCCGTCTCGCGCAGGATCCTCAGCACCCGTTCCAGATCGTCCAGCGCGTTGCGTCCCGTCTCCTCGATCGCCGCCAGCGCACGTTCGGTGAAGACCGGATCGCCCGCTGTGCGGGCAGCGCCAGCCTGGACCACCGCGACCGTCAGGGCATGTCCGATCGAGTCGTGCAGTTCGCGCGCGATGCGGTTCCGTTCGAGGAGTTGTTCTGTGCGTGCCTCCAATGCGGTCAGCCGCTGCGCGGGCGTCGGTCCGAGCAGCCATCGGGCAGCCGCAGTGATCAGGTCACCACAGACCACGACGACGGCGAGCAGCACCGCGAGGGGGATGGGTGCCAGGATCGCCGACCACCACCGCGCGCCGAGACCGGAAACGAGCCAGGCGTCACTGGTCTCGAATCCCGCCGACGACCTGATGAGGTCGACCGTCGTGGCCAGCAGCCACACCGTGCTCATCCCGGCCAGCCCGGAGCAGACCAACCGGACCTCCAGCCAGAGGGCGGTGCGCCAGCGCTCGGACCAGGAGGACGAAGAGGCGACGGAGATGGACGACTCGGGATCACCGCGCTCGCGAGGCGTGAGCAGCAGCTGGGCCTGGACGCCTTCCGCGAGTCGCATGCCCGGTATCAGACCCACGGCCGCGGCCAGCGCAACAGGCACGCACGGCAGGTCCGTCGAGATGTACAGCCATACGCTCACGACGGCGCCCGGCAGGAGCAGGTGCAACCATCGGGTGTAGGTGACGGGGTCGGCCAACCGGCGGACGAAGCTGTGCATGCCGCCATCGTGCCAGCGTGGCTCACCCGGCGGCTCCCCCGAGCGAGGGAGATGACCTACCCCTGCGGGGGAGGCCCGACCCGGGGCGCGGCGGCGACGCTAAGCACATGACCAGCATCGACGTCCACGAACTCACCAAGGACTACGGCAGCACCCGCGCTGTCGACCGACTCACGTTCAGCGTGCGGCCGGGCAGCGTCACCGGGTTCCTGGGGCCGAACGGAGCGGGAAAGTCGACCACCATGCGATTGGTGCTCGGCTTGATCCGCCCCACCGCCGGTACGGCGACCTTCGACGGGCAGCCGTACGTCGGCCTCAGCCACCCGCTGCGCCGCGTAGGAGCGCTCCTCGACGCCCAGGCCGCTCACGGCTCCCGCACCGCGCGCGACCACCTCCTGGCGCTGGCGACGAGCAACGGGGTTGGGAAGTCACGCGTCGAGGCCGTACTGGAGGAAGCAGGACTCGGGCCTGTCGGAGGCCGGCGCATCAGAACGTTCTCACTCGGCATGCGCCAGCGCCTGGGCATAGCCGCTGCCCTCCTCGGAGACCCCGATGTCGTCATGCTCGACGAGCCGTCGAACGGCCTGGACCCGGAAGGCATCATCTGGATCCGGGAGTTGATGAGGCGACTGGCCCGGGAGGGCCGGACCGTACTGGTCTCCAGCCATCTGATGAACGAGACCTCCTCGTTCGCCGACCATCTGATCGTCCTGGGCGGAGGCCGACTCCTTGCCGACCTCCCGATGCAGGAGTTCCTGGACTCCCGTAGCCGGCCACGGGTGCGAGTGCGCACGACGGAGCCGGTGCGGTTCGGCGAGGCGCTGGATCGCGCGGGATTCCACGCCCAGCAGGGCGCAGACGGGCTGTGGACCGTCGATGGTGCGCGGGCCGAGGAGATCGGGGGCCTTGCGGCGGCGGAAGGCATCCCGTTGCTCCAACTCGTCGACGAGCGGACCACGCTCGAACAGGCATACATCGACCTCACCTCAGAGGCTGCGGAGTTCGCCTCGGCCGCATACCTCAACCCTTCCTGTCAGGAGGCCTGACCATGACGACCACCGCGATCCTGCGTTCCGAGTGGATCAAGATGAGATCGGTGCGATCCGTTACCGGATCCCTGGCCGCGATCTTCCTGGCCACCCTGGCCATCACCGTCCTGGTCTCCGCAACCATCGGGCAGGCCGAGGCGGAAAAGGACGGCGCCGATCTGGTGTTCGGCGCCTTCTACGCCCTGAACTTCGCCCAGATCGCAGCCATCAGCTTCGGCGCGATGGCGATCTCCACGGAGTACGTCAACGACGGCCTCCGGATCTCGCTGACCGCCGTCCCACGCCGCACGCGGCTCTTCGCCGTCAAGATGTCCCTCATCGGGAGCACGGCGTTGGCGGCCGGGCTGTTCACCGCCTTCAGCAGCTTTCTGGTCGGCCAACTGTTCATGGGCGACCACGCCATCGGCCTCGGAGAGCCCGGCGCACTGCGTGCGGCCTTCGGCAGCGGCATATACCTGGCACTGATGGCCCTCCTCGCGGCCGGTCTGGCCGTCCTCCTCCGGAGTGCCGCAGCTGTGCTCGGGGTGTTGATCCCCTTCATTCTGATCGCCTCGTTCGTCGTGGGCGATGTTGCGGGCGGGGCAGCCGACTACCTGCCCGACCGTGCCGGTCAGTTGGTAGTCCACCAGCAGCAGGAGAGCGGCAGCCTGGGGCCTTGGGCGGGGCTGGCCGTCACGGCCGGGTGGACTGCGGCTGCCCTGCTGGGCGGATGCTGGGCGATACGACGTCGGGACGTCTGAGCGATGTCATTGCACGCGGCGATGCACATCACCACGGATCCGACCTCGGCGGACGAGAGTGCACGGTGGAGCGGCAGGAAGCCGGATGGATCGATCAGGGCTGTGGGCCACGAAGTCCTCAAGATTGTGGGCCTCCACGACTGGCTGCATCACGCTCACGCGGCGAGTGTTCCGCATGGTCCGACTGGCCGCTGGTCGATTTCCGGCGGTGGTACCGGTCGGGTACGGATCGAGGCACGGGCCGTCCTGCCGCGCGGATGCTCTGGGGCAACGCTGCCCACATACCGTTTCGCGGTACCTCGACCGTGCTGCTACCGCCAGGACTCAGCGTGGCGCGGGCCCACGAGGGATCGGCTGGCCCCACCCACGTCCCGGCGACGCGAAACGGGCTCTTCGTCCAGCGGCTTACGCGTCGCGGCCGCGGCAGAGCTCCCGGTCCACAAGTGTGCTCATCGCGGCCTGGGTGGCCTCGTCGCCCTCGCTGGTGGCGTACACGACAGCGGTCCGGGTTCCGTCGGGGGTGATGCCGATCCAGGTGCGGTAGCCGAGGAGTTCGCCGGGGTGGCCGAAGTAGGTGCCACCGCAAGAGAGCGGGATCGAACCGATTCCGAGTCCGTAACGCACCCCGAGCGCGGGTGCCGGCACGGTGGTCGTCATGTCGTCGAACTGGGCGGGCGCGATGAGACGGCCGTCGAGAAGAGCGGAGTAGAAGAGGGAGAGGTCGTGGGTGGTGCTGATGATCGAGCCCGAGCCGGTGGCCATGGTCGTGTCGAGAGCGGTTACATCGAGGGCGGGTCCTGTGGCGTCGCCGAAAGTGGAGTAGCTACGAGCATGCGGGCCGGGGACGGAGGAGGACGTGCCGGGGATGCTGGTGCCACGCAGGCCCAAGGGGCGGATGATCCGGTCCGTTACTTCGTGGTCCCAGGTCCGGCCGGTGGCCCTTTCGATGATCATCGCTGCCAGAACGTAGTTGGTGTTGGAGTACGACCAGTCCCTGCCCGGTGGAAAGGTCGGGGTGCGTCGCATGGCCAGGGCGACCACCTGCGAGGGCGCGTAGGTGCGGAAGCGCTGCGTGCGATAGCCGTCCGCGTCGGCGAGGGAAGGGATGTCGGGGAGGGCGTCAGGGATACCGCTGGTGTGCTGGAGGAGCTGGCGCACGGTGACGAGGCGGCCGTCGTTGCCGTTTCCGTGAACGATGCCGGGCAGCCAATGGTCGACGGTGTCGTCCAGCGCGATGCGTCCTTCGCCGACGAGTTGCAGGATCACGGTGGCGGTGAAGGTCTTGGTGACACTGCCGACTCGGAACCGACCGTCATGAGGCATGGGGGCGTTGCCGCCCTGCACCGCGGTGCCGGCTCGTGCGACCTCCCGCCTGCCGGGGGAGGTCACCTCGGCGGACACACCCACGGTCCCGGTCCGGTGGACGGCGTCCACCTCGTTCTGGAGCTGGCCGGTCGGGCGGGGCGATGCGGCGGCGGGCAGAACCGCAGAGGCGGCGAGGAGGGCGGAGGCTGTGACGGTGAGTGTGACGGCACTTCGGCGGGCACGGGCTAAGAGACGCATGGCGGACTCGTCCTTCCTGAGATCTGGCATGGCTGGGGAGCTACGACCGGGGCCACTGCACGGGCCGTTGGGCGACGGGTGTCCATGGCATCAGTGGCGCAGGGGGCCGGCCCAGCCGGATGTCCCCCTGCTTTGGGGCCCTGCTGGCCTCCTGGGCGGGGTGAGGGCAACCCCACCCCGCCCCGGGCGGGGCCTCATCCGTGGGAGGAGCCGGTGGTCACTGTTTCGCGCAGGAGAGAACCGGAGGGAATCGTGAGAGGGATGGGGGAGACGAGGGAGGTGAGAGCGGGGCCGGTTCCGGGGGAATGCGAGAGCTCTCGGGCCGACCGGCCCCGCGGGGGATTGCTCAGCGCTTGAGGATGAACGTGAAGTCTGCGGCGAGCTTGCTGCTCAGCCGGACTGCCGAGACGACGTTTCCCTTGGCGAGCAGGCGCTCGACCTCTGCGCGTGAGAGGGCGCAACCCTGGGCGATGAGCCGGGTCGGACGGATCGGGATCCGCGCGGCGAAGCGCACGGCGACGTCGATCACGGTGCTGTCCAGGTGGTCCGATCCACCGGTGTCGAGCCGCCAGTTGGTGCTCCAGTCGAGCGTGAGGCGGTTGCGGTGCTGGATGAGGGGGTCCTCAAGCAGTTCACGGGTCAGGGCACAGTCGTTGTGGTGGACGCGGTCCAGGAACTCGGGGCGGATGGACCGTATGTGGGTGCGTTCCAGGATGGTGAGCTTCGCGGTCTCACCGCATCCTGTGCAGAGCACGAGAATCCAGACGTCGAGGAGTTTGTGGTTCGCGTTGACGCGGAACTTGCCGTCGGGCCGGAACCGGTCGGAGCCGCATGTGTGGCAGCGGCGGGCGACGAGAGGAAGGCAGGTGGGCGTGACGACCCAGGTGTTGAGCATGTGGATACACCGGTTTCCCGTGAGAAATCCGCAGCGGAAAGGGGCGCGGCGCACGGATACGACGCGCGACGAGTCAGCGCTTGGGAGGTCTCACACGGTGTACAACGGCACGCCTTTGGCTGGACGACGAGTTGGAGAGCACGGTAGCTGCGTGCGCGGTGGGCAGCCACCGGATTCCGGGGCGGCGGACCTTGGGCTTCCCGGGCCCAACACCGCCCGGCGGCGATCCTCGATCCGCGTCTGCCGGGATGCCGGTTCCAACTCCCGGACAGCCGCCCGAACCTGTTGCACGCCTCTGGTCAGGTGCCCGACGCCCGACGCCCGACGCCCGAAGTGCGGCGCCAGAAGTGCGCTGCCGAGCGTCCCGGTGCGCCACGCCCGTGAGCGGTGCCAGGAAGGGCAGACAGGCTCATACAGCAGCAAAAGGGGAGGGCGGATGCCGCATTGTCAGTGCAGGACGGTTTACTGACGGCATGACGACCGCACATCACCTCCGCCTCATCGACGGGATGCGCACCCGAGATTTCCCCGCGGAGCGCGTTCGATCGGGTTCGGGCGTCAGCGGGCCCGGTTACCACACGGCGTTCCTGCACGCCGACGTCGACCACTGGGACGACGACGAAGCCACGAGGTTCGACCACCGTGCGCAGTGCCTGGCCGAGCACGAGGCGCTGATCACCCTGCTGGAGGCGCGGTGGGGCGACCCGCAGAAGGTCAGTCTGTGGAGCACGCAGGAGCGGATGATGGCGGGTGAGGAGATTCCCGACCCGTGGGCGGAGACCGTGGCGGGGTGTGAGTATCTGCGGCTATGGCGTCAGGAGCAGCGCTGGATCGCCCTCGCGCTGTACCTGGAGGAGGACGGACTGGGCTGCGAGCTCGGCGTCGTGGTGACCGAGATCGACCCGCCATGAGGCGCTCGAAGCCATCCGGACGGTGCGGGCGGGCAGAACGGTTGGGCGGGACAGGGGCGTCGTCAGACCGCGGGGCGGAGGAACGAGGGGGCGTGCCGGCTCAGCTGGGTCCCCGGCGCAGGGAACCGGGCCCCGGCACAGGGAGTTCCGCGGCTCCGGGGGCTCCGGGGGCTCCGGGGGCTCCGGGGGCTCCGGTCGCCGCGTCCGAGGCGGGGGCTGTGGTGTCATCCGCACCAGCAGGGTCCGCGAGAGCCGCGCGGAGGCGGGCGTACTCCTCGGCCATGGAGTCGAGGGTCCAGTGGGCGTTCAGGCCGCTGGGGTTGGGCAGGACCCAGACCTGGGCGCCGCCGATGGTGCGGTCCTGGCGTCCGATCCGCGCCGTGCGTGCGCCGAAGGCCGTTCGGTAGGCCGTGATGCCGACGACGGCCAGCAGGCGGGGGTGGAGCCTCTCCACCTTGGCCGTGAGGATGCGGCCGCCGGCGCGGAACTCCTCGGCGGAGAGTTCGTCGGCTCGGGCGGTGGCACGGGCGACGACGTTCGTGATGCCGAGACCGTAGTGCAGCAGCTCCGACTGCTCGCTGGGTTTCAGCTGCCTCGGGGTGAACCCCGACCGGTGGAGCACGGGCCAGAAACGGTTGCCGGGGAACGCGAAGTGGTGGCCCGTGGCGGCTGTGGTGAGGCTCGGGTTGATGCCGCAGAACAGGACACGCAGACCGCCCGTGACCACATCGGGGACGATGCGGTCACGGGCGGCCCGGAGTTCCTCGGGTGTCATCGGCCGGACGCGCCGGGGGTCAGAGGATCGACCCGGGCGTGTAGCCGGCAGCCTCGGGGTGCTGCTTGGTGATCTCCTCGATCCGGGCGACGAGGGTCGTGACCTGGTCGCCGGCGGCACCGGTGAACGAGAGCTTGTCGGCCATCAGCTCGTCGAGCTGGGCGCGGTCGAGCGGAATGCGCTCGTCGGCGGCCAGCTTGTCCAGCAGCTCGTTGCGCTCCGTACCCTGCTCGCGCATGGCCAGCGCGGAGGCGACGGCGTTCTCCTTGATGGCCTCGTGGGCGACCTCACGGCCGACGCCGGCGCGGACGGCGCCCATGAGCACCTTGGTGGTGGCGAGGAACGGCAGGTAGCGGTCCAGCTCGCGGGCGACGACCGCCGGGAAGGCGCCGAATTCGTCGAGGACCGTCAGGAAGGTCTCCAGCAGGCCGTCGAAGGCGAAGAACGCGTCGGGCAGCGCGACGCGGCGCACCACGGAGCAGGAGACGTCGCCCTCGTTCCACTGGTCGCCCGCGAGCTCGCCCGTCATCGAGGCGTAGCCCCGCAGGATGACCATCAGGCCGTTCACGCGCTCGCAGGAGCGGGTGTTCATCTTGTGCGGCATCGCGGACGAGCCGACCTGGCCGGGCTTGAAGCCCTCCGTGACCAGCTCGTGGCCCGCCATCAGCCGGATGGTCTTGGCGACCGAGGACGGTGCGGCGGCCAGCTGCACCAGGGCCGTCACCACGTCGTAGTCGAGGGAGCGCGGGTAGACCTGGCCGACCGAGGTGAAGGCGTGGGCGAAGCCCAGGTGCCGCGCGATGCGCTGCTCCAGCTCCGCCAGCTTCGCGGCGTCGCCGCCGAGCAGGTCGAGCATGTCCTGGGCCGTGCCGACCGGACCCTTGATCCCGCGCAGCGGGTAGCGGTCCAGCAGGTCCTCCAGCCGCCCGTAGGCGACCAGCAGCTCGTCGGCCGCCGTGGCGAAGCGCTTGCCGAGCGTGGTGGCCTGCGCGGCGACGTTGTGGGAGCGTCCGGCCATGACCAGCTCGCCGTACTCGCCCGCGAGCCGGCCCAGCCGTGCCAGGACGGCGACGGTGCGGTCGCGCATGAGTTCCAGGGACAGCCGGATCTGGAGCTGCTCGACGTTCTCCGTCAGGTCGCGGGACGTCATGCCCTTGTGGACCTGCTCATGGCCGGCGAGGGCGTTGAACTCCTCGATGCGGGCCTTGACGTCGTGCCGGGTCACCTTCTCGCGCTCGGCGATCGAGACCAGGTCGACCTGGTCGAGCACGCGCTCGTAGTCGGCGAGAGCGGCATCCGGCACCTCGATCCCGAGGTCCTTCTGGGCGCGCAGCACCGCCAGCCAGAGCCGGCGTTCCAGCTTCACCTTGTGCTCGGGGGACCAGAGGACGGCCAGCTCCGTGGAGGCGTAGCGGCCGGCAAGGACATTGGGGATGCGAGGCTTCGCAGACACAGCAGTCACGTGTCCAGAGCTTACCTGGCGGCCCGGGTGCTCCGTGGCGCGGACAGGGGCCGTAAGGCCCAGGTCAGAGCGGCGCGGGCGCCCGTCTCATCTGCTGGACGGTGCGCGCCGGGGCGCGCGGCCGGCCGAGGTCCGCGGCGGCGGCCTGCGGCAGCCGCTCAGAAGTCGGCGTCCGCCCTGAGCCATCCCGTCACCGGCCCGGGGTTTCCCGCGTCGGCAGGGGTCACCCAGAAGGCGCGTCCCAGTTCGGCGTTGAACTGCGCCCCCGCCCGGCCGTCGCCCGACGAGCGGCCGGTCAGACGCCGGCCGATCCACGGCAGGAGGTGCCGGCGGGCGAACCGCACGTCCTCCACGCGCCGAGCGGCCCAGCGCGGCGGGGCCGACGGGGGCAGCGGCGTCCGCCAGTCGCTCTCCGCGGGGAGCCCCAGCTGCTGCCAGACGGCCTCGGCGACCCGGCGGTGGCCCTCGGCGGTGAGGTGGAGCCGGTCGACGTCCCACATCCTGGGGTCGGCCAGCGACGGAGCGCCGTACAGATCGACGACCTCCGCGCCGTGCCGCGCCGCCAGATCGTCCACCAGGGAGAACAGGTCCTCCATGCGCGGCCGGAACCTCTCCAGCACCGGTCCGTTGCGTCCCGGGCTGCGCATCAGCACCAGCTTCTTGCACGAGGGCGCCAGGCGTTCCACGGCTTCCTCCAGCCGTCCCCGGACCATGCCCATGTCGCACTTGGGGCGCAGGGTGTCGTTGAGACCGCCGACCAGGGTCACCACGTCCGGCCGCAGCGCGGCCGCCGCGTCGACCTGCTCGTCCACGATCTGGCCGATGAGCTTGCCGCGCACCGCGAGATTGGCGTAGCGGAAGCCGGGGGTGCGGGCCGCGAGACGGGCGGCGAGGACATCGGCCCAGCCCCGGTACGAGCCGTCGGGCAGCAGGTCGGACATGCCCTCGGTGAACGAGTCGCCGACCGCGACAAGACTGGTGTATTCGGCATTCAATTCCATGGCGCCGCCGATCGTATCGCGGTGGGGGCGGCCTCTGCCGTGGTCCGCTGTGCGCCCCCCGGAAGCACGGGGCCGTCGGCCGCGACCGCCGTGGTCTGCCCCCACCGCGAGCGCGGACGCGCCCGGCCCCGGGCGGGAATCCCACCCCGGGGCCGGGCACCGGTCAGCGCGCCTGCGGCCGTCCGACCAGTTCCCTGAGGACGTCCTCCATGGTCACCATGCCGGCCAGCCGGTCGTCCTCGTCCAGGACCGCCGCCAGGTGCGTTCGGCTGCGCCGGAGGGCGGTGAGCACGTCGTCCAGCGGCGTCGCCGCGCGGACCCGGGCGATGGGCCGCATCGCCGTCACCGGGAAGGGCATGTCCCGGGGGGTGACGTCGAGGGCGTCCTTCACATGGAGGTAGCCCAGGATGCGCTGCTCGCTGTCCATCACCGGGAAACGGGAGAACCCGGTCTGCGACGACAGCCGCTCCAGCTCCTCCGGGGTCGTCCCGACCCGCGTGTACATGACCCGGTCCACCGGCAGCACCACGTCCCGCACCGGCCTGCGGCCCAGCTCCAGCGCGTGGTGCAGCCGCTCGGCGGCACGGTCGTCGACGAGTCCCGCGTCGCCCGCGTCCTTGACCAGACGGGCCAGCTCGTCGTCGGAGAACGTGGCCGAGACCTCGTCCTTGGTCTCCACGCGCAACAGCTTCAGCAGCGCGTTGGCGAAGGCGTTGATCGCGAAGATCACCGGACGCAGGGCCCGTGCCAGCGTGACCAGGGGCGGACCGAGGAGCAGCGCGGTCCGCACCGGTTCGGCCAGCGCGATGTTCTTCGGCACCATCTCGCCCAGCAGCATGTGCAGATACGTCGCCACCGTCAGGGCGATCACGAACGAGATCGGATGGACCAGCCCGTGCGGCACGCCCACGGCGTCGAAGACCGGCTCCAGCAGGTGCGCGATGGCGGGCTCGGCGACGATACCCAGCACCAGGGTGCACAGGGTGATGCCGAGCTGAGCCGCGGCGAGCAGGGCCGACACGTGCTCCAGGCCCCAGATCACGCTCCGGGCCCGCCGGTTCCCCTGTTCGGCCTGCGGTTCGATCTGGCTGCGCCGGACCGAGATGAGCGCGAATTCCGCGCCCACGAAGAACGCGTTCACCACGAGGGTCAGCAGACCGATGAACAGCTGTACGGCGGTCATCGCTCGTCCTCCGCGGAGTCGTCGGCACCCGGCAGCGGGGCGTGCAGCAGCACCCGTGCCGCGCGGCGCCCGGCGGCGTCCACGACGTCCACGCGCCAGCCGGCCAGCTCGATGGTGTCGCCCACGGCGGGGATGCGGCCCACCGATGTGGCGACCAGCCCGGCCAGGGTCTCGTAGGGTCCGTCCGGCACCCGCAGACCGATCCTCTCCAGCTGGTCCGTGCGGGCGGCGCCGTCGGCCGACCACAGGGTCCTGCCGTCCGCGTCCTCGCCCGCCGGGGCGAGGTCCGGCGTCTCGTGCGGATCGTGCTCGTCGCGCACTTCGCCGACGACCTCCTCGACGATGTCCTCCAGGGTCACGACGCCCGCCGTGCCGCCGTACTCGTCGATGACGACCGCCATCGCGAGCTTGCCGGACAGCCGGTCCAGCAGCCGGTCGACGGTCAGGGTCTCGGGAACGAGCAGCGGTTCGCGCAGCATCTCGGAGACGCGGGTGCGCGGGCGGCGCTCGGCGGGGATCGCCAGGACGTCCTTGATGTGGGCGACGCCGACGACGGTGTCCAGGCTGCCCCGGTACACCGGGAAACGGGACAGTCCGGTCGCGCGGGTGGCGTTGGCGACGTCCTCGGCGGTGGCCCGGACGTCCAGGGCGGTGACCTGGACGCGCGGGGTCATGACGTTCTCCGCGGTCAGCTCCGCCAGATTGAGGGTGCGGACGAACAGCTCCGCGGTGTCGGCCTCCAGGGCGCCCTCCTTGGCGGAGTGGCGGGCCAGAGCGACCAGCTCCTGCGGGCTGCGGGCCGAGGCCAGCTCCTCCGCCGGTTCGAGCCCGAACCGGCGCACGATCCGGTTGGCCGTGTTGTTGAGGTGGCTGATGAAGGGCCGGAACACCGCCGTGAAGGCCCGCTGCGGGGTCGCCACCGCCTTGGCGACGGCGAGCGGCGAGGAGATCGCCCAGTTCTTCGGGACCAGCTCGCCGACGACCATCAGGAACACCGTGGACAGGGCCGTTCCGATGACCAGAGCCAGGGAGGAGGCCACGCTCGGGGAGAGTCCGACGGCTTCGACGGGGCCCCGGATGAGTTTGGCGATCGAGGGTTCGGAGAGCATGCCGACGACCAGATTGGTGACGGTGATGCCCAGCTGGGCGCCGGAGAGCTGGAACGTCAGGCTGCGTACGGCCTTCATGGCGCCGGGCGCGCCGCGCTCCCCCCGCTCCACGGCCCGCTCCAGCTGTCCGCGTTCGACCGTGGTCAGCGAGAATTCGGCCGCGACGAAGGCGCCGCAGGCCAGGGAGAGCAGGACCGCCACGAGGAGCAGAAGCACTTCGGTCATCGGTTCACCTCCGTCCCATGATCGGGCAGGGGCAGGAGGATCGCGCGGTGTCGGCGATATCGGCTACTCGGAGGCTCGCCCATCGGCGGACGCTCACACCTTTCGTAAGGATCGGCAGTGGAGCATCCATAGTAAAGGATCGGCAAAGTTGCGTGGTGGGCGTGGGGCGCACGCTCACGCGCGTGCGCCCCACGCGGCCGGGAGGCGAGGTGCCCGGAGGGGCTAGAGCGATTTCACCCAGCGCCGCCACCGGTCCTGGCGCTCGTAGCCGCTCGCCGCCCAGGTGTGGTGCGCCCGCTCGTTGACCTCCAGGACCATGGCGTCGACCCGGCGTCCGCCGAGCGCGGAGAAACGCTTCTCCACCGCGTCCAGCAATGCGGTGGCGATTCCCTGCCGCCGGAACCCCGGATGCACGGCCAGGCGGTACACCGAACAGCGCCACCCGTCGAAGCCCGCTATGACGCTGCCCACGAGCACACCGTCGCGCTCGGCGAGCAGCAGCGCCTCGGGGTCGCGTTCGATCAGCCGGGTGACCCCGTCGTGGTCGTCGCTGACACTCGTGCCCTCCGCCGCCTCGCGCCAGAAGCGCAGGACGGCGTCGATGTCGGAGAAGGCGGCAGGGCGGATGCGGAGATCGTTCATGCGGCGAGCCAAGCAGACGCCCGCCCCCCGGCGCGAAGGATTTCAGGATGCGGTCGCGCGCGGGACACCGCCCGCCGCCCGACCCGGGACCACGGGCAGCGACTCGACGCCGTACACGATCGACAGCTTCCGGAAGGCGAGGTCCTGCGGGCGGACCGCGAGCCGCATCGCCGGAAAGCGCCGCGCCAGGGCGGGAAAGGCCACGCGCAGTTCCATCCGGGCCAGTTCGGCGCCGATGCAGCGGTGGATGCCGTGACCGAAGGCGAGATGCCCGGCCGGTGTCGTGCGCCCCGGAGCGAATCCCCCGTCGTCCGAGACGTACGCGGGATCGCGGTTGGCGCCGCTCAGCGAGCAGAGCACCATGTCGCCGGCCGGAATGGTCACCCCGGCTATCTCTATGTCGCGGCGGGCGAACCGGGGGAAGGCCGTCTGGACCGCCGAGACGTAGCGCAGCACCTCCTCCACGAACGGCGCGGCGGCCGCGTCGTCCGTACGCAGCCGCTCCGCGACCTCGGGATCGCGCAGCAGGACGAGGGCACCCAGCGCGATCGTGCTGGCCGTCGTCTCGAAACCGCCGGTGAGCACCCCGTCGGCCAGACCCGCCAGCTCCTCGTCGTCGACGCTGTCCCCGTGCTCCCGCACGATCATGCCGAGCAGGCCGTCGCCGGGGCTGCGCCGCTGAGCCCGCACGACCCCGCGGAAGTAGTCGAGCGACGCGGACATGGCACCGAACGGGGCGCTCGTCCCGCCGAACAGGTCGAAGCGGTCCATCGCCAGCCGCTGGAAGTCCTCCCGGTCCCCGTACGGCACGCCGAGGAGCTCGCAGATGGTCAGCGAGGGCACGGGCAGGGCGAAGGCGTGCACCAGGTCGACCGGGCCGGGGGCCGCCGCCATCGCGTCCAGCCGCTCCTCGACGATCGCCTCGATCCGGGGCGTCAGCCGGCGCAGCCGGCGCATGGTGAACTCCGGGGTGAGGATGCGCCGCAGCCGTGTGTGCACCGGCGGGTCGCTGAAACCGAGGCCACCGGGGCTCTGCTCGGCGCCTATTCCGGCGTTGCCCGCGAGATGCGCGAAATCGGTGCTGAAGCCGTCGGCGGAGCCGAGCACGGCCTTCGACTCCTCGTACCCGGTGACCACCCAGGCGTCCATGCCGAAGGGCAGGGCGACCCGGCTCACCGGCGCCTTCGCCCGGGTGGCGGCCACCCGGCGCACCGGATCGAGGCCGTCCCGGCGCAGCAGCATGAGCAGGTCCTCGGGCAGCAGCCGGACCGTGGAGGAGCCGAGTCCGTGCCGCTGGATCCTGGCCAGATAGGTGCGCCCGAGCCGGGCGGTGATGCGGGAACGGAACGTCGTACTCAATGTGCACCCCATGGGTCGTCGCGAGAACCGGTCGAATGGCGGGCCGTTGCCGCCGGAACATGGCCTGACGCGCCCACCACGGCTGCCAGGCCAGGAATTATGACCAGGTTTCCGGCGCTCCGGAGGACCGGGTCCGGGATCCGGCACCCGCGTCCCGGTCCCCTTGCCGGTGCTAGCGGACCCGCGCTAGCGTGAGCGGGTGCCCAAGACGCAGCTGAACGTTCGAGTGGACGAGGCAACCGCCGAGGCCGCGCGGCAACGCGCGCTCCAGAGGGGGATGAGCGTGAACCGCTACATAGAGGAACTGGTCATGCGGGACGCGGGCGAGGTGGGCCACACCTTCGTCGAAGCCGCGGCCGACTTCATGAAGCAGTACGCCTCGGTGTTCGCCGAGGAGTTCGGCCCGGAGCGCAAAGGCACCCGTTGAACCTGCGGATCCACCTCTCCTGGCTGCTCATGGTCGCCGAACACCACACGCCCGGCGATCCGCAGGTGACCGACTGGGGCGCACTCGTGGCTGCGGTCGCGCGCCACGAAGCGGAGATCTTCGGCAGCCCGGTCTACAGCGACCCGCATTCCCGGGCCGCTTCCCTGCTGCAACTGCTGCTCCACGTCCCCGCGCTGGAGCGTTCGAACGCGATGTTCGCCTCCGCCGTCGCCTACGCCTATCTCGTCGCCTCCGGGCTGAAGCTCGTCACCTCGCCGGAACAGGTGCGCGATCTGGCGCTGCTGGTCAAGGAGGGCAAGGCGGACGTGCGGGCCATCGCCGACGAGCTGCGCCAGTGGAGCCTGTGACCGGCGACGGGGCGGGCCGAGGACCGACCGGCGCGGCCCGTCCCACGGTTCAGCCGAGCCCGGACCGTCCCCGGTCCACCACGGCCGGCCTCCGGGCCACACCCAGGACACACGAGGACGTGGGGAGCGGGACACCGCGCTCCGGGAGGCGGACACGCCGGTAGGCCACCATCTCGAACCCCGCCTCCTCGATCGCGGCGAGCGTGTCCCGCGAGGTGTGGCAGCCCCCGGCCAGCAGGGGCCAGACCGTCCGGTCCAGGGCCCGCTGCGTCGCCGCCATGGCCCGGCCCTCGGCCCGTACGTGCTCGAAGAACCGCAGTTCCCCACCCGGCCGCAGCACCCGCCCGATCTCCGCGAGCGACCGCCGCACCTCGCGTACGGTGCACAGCACCAGGGAGGCGACCGCCCCGTCGAATGCCTCGCTCTTCACCGGAAGCGCCTCCGCCGTGCCCGGCACCACGTCCACCGGAACACCGGAGCGCAGCGCCGCCCGGACCGCCAACTGACGCAGCGTGCGCTCCGGTTCAATGGCCACCACCTCCGCGACGGCCGGCGGGTAGTGCGCGAAGTTCAGCCCGTTGCCCGCGCCGATCTCGATCACCCGCCCCGACATCCCGGTCAGCAGCTCGGACCGGAGGGCCGCCAGACCCGCGGCGGATTCCGCCGCCACGCTCAGCCGGGCGTAGCAGCGGGCGAACACGGGATGGTGGACCGCGTCCCTCGGAATCTTCGTGCTGCGCAGTCGCATGACGGACCTCCTCGACGGGCACCGGCCGGCGCGGGCCGGGCGGCGTACCGCGCGCCCCGTACGGCCGGAAAGGTTCGGCTACCTCGATTCTGCCCCGTTCGCACGGCCCCGTCCTGCGCCGCGCACCATCGGTTCGCGTTCTACTCCGGGGCCCGGCTTCCGCCCAGCCGCGCGTCCAGCCAACTCGGGGCCCGGACCCGGAAGTCCGCCGGGGCCAGCGCCCCCGCACCCGCGGGCACCGCGCCCAGCAGCGGCGCTCCCGCCGCCACGGGGAGGTCCGCCACATTGCAGCGCTCCGCCAGACCGGGCGTCCCGGGCATGCTGCCGATCACCACGCCCGCGCACTCCAGTGCCCGCGCGCGCAGCGCCTCCGCCGTCAGCGCCGTGGAGTTGAGGGTGCCGAGCCCGGCCGGGGCCACCACCAGCACGGGCGCCCCCAGCAGCCGGGCGGCGTCGGCGAGCGTGGCGCCCTCGTCGTCGAAGCGCACCAGCAGCCCGCCGGCGCCCTCGATGAGCACCAGGTCGTGATCGGTCGCCAGTTTCCCGGCCGCCTCGGCGACCTCGTACGGGCGGACCGGACGCATCGCGGCGCGGCGAGCCGCCGTGGCCGGGGCCAACGGTTCGGGAAAACGGGCCAGTTCGACCGGGGTGACATGGGCCCCGGCCAGCCGGGCCACCTCGGCCGCGTCCCCGGGTTCACCCGGCTCCACACCCGTCTGGGCCGGTTTGAGCACCGCCACCCGGCGGCCCGCCGAGGCGGCCGCCACGGCGGCCGTCACGATCGTCTTGCCGATCTCGGTGCCGGTGCCCGTCACCACGAGCAGATTCATCTCAGCCCTCCCGGGCGGCGGCGCACACGGCGCGGCCGATCATCGCCAGATCGTCGTCGCCCGTCACATAGGGCGGCATGGTGTACACGAGATCGCGGAACGGCCGCAGCCACACGCCCTCGCGCACCGCCGCCCGCGTGGCCGCCGCCATGTCCACCTCGTGGTCGAGCTGGACGACGCCGATGGCGCCCAGCACCCGCACGTCGCGGACCCCGGGCAGCTCCGCCGCCGGTGCCAGACCCTCCCGCAGACCGGCACCGATCCGCTTGACCTCCCGCTCCCAGTCCTGGCCGAGCAGGAGATCGATGGAGGCGCAGGCGACCGCCGCCGCGAGGGGGTTCCCCATGAACGTCGGACCGTGCGCCAGCACCGGCACCTCGCCGCGCGAGATGCCCTCGGCCACCCCGCTCGTGCACAGCGTCGCCGCCATCGTCAGATATCCGCCGGTCAGCGCCTTGCCGACACACATCACATCGGGGGAGACCCCGGCGTGCTCCGCGGCGAACAGCGTGCCCGTACGCCCGAAGCCCGTGGCGATCTCGTCGAACACCAGCAGGACGTCGTGCGCGTCGCACGCCTCGCGCAGCACCCTCAGAAGAGCGGGGGAGTGGAACCGCATCCCGCCCGCGCCCTGGACCACCGGCTCCACGATCACCGCCGCCACCTCATGGGCGTGACGTGCGATCAGTTCCCGCAGATGCGCCTCGTAGGCGGCATCCGGTTCCGCGTCGAAGCCCGCCGGGGGCTCGTCGGCGAAGATCTGCCGGGGCAGCGCGCCCGACCACAACTCGTGCATCCCGCCCTCGGGATCGCACACCGACATCGGCTGCCAGGTGTCCCCGTGGTAGCCGCCGCGCCAGGTCAGCAGCCGCTTCTTGGCCGGCTGCCCGGCCGAGCGCCAGTACTGGAGGCACATCTTGACGGCCACCTCGACCGCGACCGAACCGGAGTCGGCGAGGAAGACGTGGCGCAGCGGCTCCGGGGTGATCTCGACGAGCCGGGCGGCCAGCCGCACGGCGGGCTCGTGCGTGAGCCCGCCGAACATCACATGGCTCATCCGGCCCAGCTGATCGCGTGCCGCCTCGTTGAGCGCGGGGTGGTTGTAGCCGTGCACGGCCGACCACCAGGACGACATGCCGTCGACCAGTTCGTGCCGCCCGTGCGCGGGTTCCGCGAGCCGGAGCCGGACCCCGGACGCGGACTCCACGACCAGCGGCTCCTGCCGTCCGGGCATCGGACCGTACGGATGCCACACATGGGAGCGGTCCAGCTCCCGCAGCGCGGCGGGGGAGAGCGGCTCAGGCATTGGGAGCGAGGTCCGTGCCCGCGCCGCGGCGCCGGACCGCCACCAGATCGGTGCGGGCCCCGGGCACGTCCGGCCGCTCCTCGGCGGTGGTCTCCTCGCCGGCCGGTGCCGCGTCCCCGCACGGTGCGCAGCCACCGCCGGAGTGACCGCCGCATCCCGCCGCCGCGTCGGCGCGGTGCGCGGGGAGCGTCGTGGTGCCCGCCCCCTCCACCTCGAAACCGGCGTCCGCGATCATGTCGAGGTCGGCCTGCCCGGCCTGGCCCTCACTGGTCAGATAGTCGCCCAGGAAGATCGAGTTGACCAGGTGCAGGGCGAGCGGCTGCATCGAGCGCAGATGCACCTCGCGCCCCCCGGCCAGCCGCACCTCGACGTCGGGGCAGACGAACCGCACCATGGCCAGGATCCGCAGGCAGCGCTGCGGCGTCAGGTTCCACTCCTTGGCGAGCGGCGTCCCCTCGAACGGGATGAGGAAGTTGACCGGCACCGAGTCGGGGTCGAGCGCGCGCAGCGAGAAGACGACGTCCACGAGGTCGGCGTCGCTCTCGCCCATGCCGGCGATCAACCCGGAACAGGCCGAGAGCCCGGCGGCCTGAGCCTGGTGGACCGTGTCCACCCGGTCCTGGTACGTGTGCGTCGTGGTGATCTCCCCGTACGTCCCCTCGGACGTGTTGAGGTTGTGGTTGTACGCGTCGGCGCCCGCCGACCGCAGCCGTTCGGCCTGGCCGTCGGAGAGCAGTCCGAGGCACGCGCACACCTCGACGCCCTCGTTCTGCTCCTTGATGGCCTCGATGGTCTCCGAGACCCGGTCGACGTCACGGTCGGTCGGCCCCCGGCCGCTGGCGACCAGGCAGACGCGCTTGGCCCCGCCGGCCACGCCCGCGGCGGCCGCCTTCGACGCCTCGTCCGGCTTCAGCCAGGTGTACTTGAGGATCCCGGCCGTCGATCCCAGCCGCTGGGAGCAGTACGAGCAGTCCTCGGGACAGAGCCCGGACTTGAGATTGACCAGGTAGTTGAGCTTCACCCGCCGCCCGAACCACTGGCGGCGCACCTTTCCGGCCGCGGCCACCACATCGAGCAGTTCGTCGTCCGGGGTCGCCAGTACGGCGAGCGCTTCTTCACGGGTCGGCAGCTCGCGCCGCAGCCCCTTGTCCACCAGCGTGTTCAGGAGGTCCATGGCGACGATCCTGGCGTACGGCACCGTCCCGAGCCAAGGAGGAACCGGACAACAGAGCCCGATGCGGGTGTGTGCATGGCCACACCATGGCCGGGCACGTCCCCGGTTAGGGTCTGTGAGCTGCCTACAAAAAGGGACCCGCCCATGTCCTCCGCCCCGTTCGACTGGACCGACGAGGAGGCGCGCCGCCGCGCGGACGCCGGACTCGTCCGCACGCTGCGGCCCCGCCCCGCCGAAGGGGATCTGCTGGACCTGGCGAGCAACGACTACCTCGGGCTGACCCGCCACCCCGAGGTGACGGGCGCGGCGGCCGACGCGGCGCTGCGCTGGGGCGGCGGGGCCACCGGCTCGCGCCTGGTCACCGGCTCCACGACACTGCACACCGCACTGGAGGAGGAACTGGCCGCCTTCTGCGGTTTCGAGGCCGCCCTGGTGCTGTCCTCGGGCTACGCGGCCAACCTCGCCGCGCTCACCGCGCTGACCGGGCGCGACTCCCTGATCGTGTCGGACGCGGGAAACCACGCCTCGATCGTCGACGGGTGCCGGCTCGCCCGGGCCGAGACGGCCGTGGTCCCGCACGCCGATCCCGAGGCCGTGCACAAGACGCTGCGGGCCCACGGCGGGCGGGCGCTGGTGGTCACCGACTCGGTGTTCTCGGTCGACGGCGACGCCGCGCCGCTGGCCGAACTGGCCGGGGTCTGCCGGGCGGAGGGCGCCGCCCTCATGGTCGACGACGCCCACGGGCTCGGGGTGCTCGGCGACGGCGGCCGGGGCGCCCCCGCCGCGGCCGGTCTGGCCGGAGGCGGGGACGTCGTGACCACCGTCACGCTGTCCAAGTCGCTGGGCAGCCAGGGTGGTGCGGTGCTCGGTCCGGCCCGGGTCATCGACCATCTGGTCAACACGGCCCGGACGTTCATCTTCGACACCGGGCTCGCGCCCGCCGCCGCCGGAGCCGCCCTCGGCGCCCTGCGGCTGCTGCGCCGGGAACCGGAACGTGCCGCGCGGGCCGGAGCGGTCGCCGCCGCCCTGTTCGACGGGCTGACGGCGGCCGGGCTGACGGCGGTCCGCCCGGACGCGGCGGTGGTGTCGGTGCGCGCGCCCTCGGCGGACTCGGCCGTCCGGTGGGCGGCCGACTGCCGTGCCGCAGGAGTGGCGGTCGGCTGCTTCCGGCCGCCGTCCGTGCCCGACGGGATCTCCCGGCTGCGCCTCACGGCGCGTGCCGATCTGACGCGGGAGCAGATCGCTCGTGCGGTGGAGACCGTGCGCCGCACGGCTCCGGCCGGCTGAGTGGTCGGGGGTGCGGGCCACCGCGCCCGCGTCAGCGGTCCCTCGTGCGCGGCCCCCCGTGCAGCGCGGCGACGAAGGTGTTCCATGCCTCCGCCGAGAACCGCAGATGCGGTCCGTCGGCGTCCTTGGAGTCCCGGACGGCCAGGCGCCGGGGTCCGAACGGAGCGGTCTCCACGCAGTTGTTCATTCCCGTACTGCGGCTGCTGCGGCGCCACCGTAACGCGTGCTGTGCGGGGCAATCAGACATGTCGTCCCTCTCGGGCTGTGGGGGTCACCGACCGTCGCGGTCGATGGACGCGATCAGGTCCAACGAGTGCTCCGGCGACAGCGCGTGCGCCTGCAGGGTGCGGAAGGCCGAGCTGTACGCCTCAAGGTCTTCTTTCCGCTCCAGATAGAGGCTACTCGTCAGATGGTCAAGAACGACCACATCTAGATCAGAACTGTTCGGAAAGGAGAAGATAACGAAAGGCCCGGTGATGCCCACATAGCCCCCGACCGCGAACGGAAGCAATTGAAGCTGTACGTGCGGGAGTTGGGCGACGCGCGCGAGATGGCGCAATTGCTCCCGCATCACCCGGGGCCCGCCCACCTCCCGGCGCAGCACGGCCTCGTCGAGCACCGCGCTCAGCCGCAGCGGCGGATCGCTGCGCAGCACCCCCTGCCGGGCCAGCCGCACCTCCACCAGCGAGTCGACGTGGCCGGCCGGTATGCCGTCGAGGGAGGCGCGGGTGACCGCCCGGGCGTAGTCGGCCGTCTGCAACAGGCCCGGCACCACCGAGGTCTCCAGCGTGCGCGCCGTGCGGGCCTGCGACTCCAGGCTGATGAAGTCGCGGTACTGCGGCGGGATCAGCCCCCGGTAGGCGTGCCACCACCCCGCGCCCCCGCCGCCCGCCGATCCGGCGAGCGCCTCCAGCACCTCCCGCAGTTTGGGGTCGTCCGTGCCGTAGGCGTCCAGCAGCCGGGACACATCGGCGGGCCGGACCCCGCTGACGCCGGTCTCGATGCGGCTGATCTTCGACTGGTGCCAGCCGAGCAGCCGCGCCGCGTCCCGGCTGGTCAGTCCCGACGCGTGACGCAGACTCCGCAACTCCTCCCCGAGTTTGCGGCGTCGCACCGCGGGGCCGTGCTGCATCGGGCTCTCCCTCCCACTGGCTGCCGAGCGGACAGTGTGGCGCGGGTCCGGAGCGTCCGGGGCAGATTTCACCGCTTCGAGCGACAGATATATGCATATCTTGGTGGATCGCCGTTACAGAGGGCAGCATCAGTGGCACTCTGGCGCGAAGCACAACCCGGTCCATCGATCGCGGGGTCGCTGCCGGGTGGAAAGGGGCGGGCTCGCCATGGCAGATCATCAGGAAGCAAGCGTCACCCTCCCGAGCGAGCCGGTCTCGGTCTCGGCCGCCCGGAGGTATGTGGCCCGGGTGCTGGCCGAATGGGGGCTCCCGGACGGCACCGACACGGCCGAGACGGTCCGGCTGATCGTCTCGGAACTCACCACCAACGCCGTGCAGCACACCTTCGGCCGGTCGCCCACCTTCACGGTCGACATCCGGCTGGACCGCGAGGAGGAACTGCTCCTCGGCGTGACGGACAGTCACCCGCGGTGGCCCCAGCGCCTTCCCGCCGCCGTCCGCCAGGACAACGGCCGCGGCATGGTGATCATCCGCGCGCTGGCCAAGGAGTACGGGGGCCGGCTGACGGTCACCCCGACCGCCGAGGGCGGCAAGACCGTCTGGGTCGCGCTGCCCTGGGAGGTGCCGGCCGTCAGGCCCTGACGGGGCCGGAGAAGCCTCCCGGCCGTCAGGGCGTGCCGGCCCCGCGCCCGAAGCCGCTGCGCAGCAGGGCCCGCAGCGTCGCCGCGGCCGCGCTCGACCGCTCGCCCCGGTGCGCCACCGAGATCGTCCTGCGGTACGCCGCCGGATCGAGGCGGCGCACGGAGAGCGGCGCCGGGGACATCGCGGCGACCATCTCCGGGACGACCGCCATGCCGATGCCCGCGCTGACCAGGGCACAGACCAGGGCGTAGCCCGGCGACTCGCAGACCACCGCGGGCAGCGCCCCCGCCTCGGCGAGCGCGCGCTCCACCCCGCGACGCGGCGGATGCCCCGGCGCGCTGCTGATCAGCGGCCGGCCCGCCAGCTCCGTCACCGGGAGCCGCCCGCTGCCCTCGGCCAGGATCTGCCCGACCGCCGTGATCAGCACCAGCTCCTCGACCAGCAGCGGTTCCGTGACCACCCCCGACGGGGGCGGCACGGGCGTCGCGGCCGGTTCGTACGCATGGGTCAGCGCCAGGTCCACCTCGCCCGCCGCCACCGCCGCCACCCCGTCCGGCGGTTCGTAGTCCGTGACCACCAGCTCGACGTCCGGGTGGGCCCGGCGGAAGGCGCTCAGGACCGGCGGCAGCAGATGGATGCCCGCCGTCGTGAAGGTCCCGACGCGCAGCCGTCCGCCGGAGAGTCCGGCCAGCCGTGCCAGTTCGTGACGGGCCTGGTCCATCTCGTCCAGGACCCGGCGGGCGCGCCCCGCCAGCAGCTCGCCCGCCGCCGTCAGCCGGGCGCCCCGGTGGTGGCGCACCAGCAGGACGGCGCCGGCCTCCCGCTCCAGCTTGGCCAGCTGCTGGGAGAGCGCGGGCGGGGTGTAGCCCAGCCGGGCGGCGGCGCGCGTGATCGAACCGGCCTCGGCCACCGCCACGAGCGCCGCGAGCCGCGTCGGGTCGTACATGAAGCATCCCTTATGGCAGACCCAGAAGATTGCTAGTACACGCTAAAGGCTCCCGGGGGCCAGGGTGGGGGTCATGGACGCACAACTGACCGCTTTCATCGGCGTGGCCGCCGCCATGGTCGCGCTCCCCGGCGCCGACTTCACCGTCGTGGTGCGCAACGCGCTCGCCTCCCGGACGGCCGGGGTCGCCTCCGCGCTCGGGGTCGCCGGGGGCCTGCTCGTGCACACTGCCCTGGCCGTCGCCGGCCTGGCCGCCGTACTGGTGGCCGTGCCGGTCCTCTTCAGGACCGTCCAGCTCGTCGGCGGCGCGTACGTGCTCTGGCTGGGCGCGAGTGCGCTGTACGCGGTTCTGCGGCGCCCGGCGCGGGACGCGGCGGCGGCGCCCGTTCCGGAAGGATCCGCCGTCCGGGGGGCGGGACGGGCCCTGCGGCAGGGTTTCCTCACCAACGCGCTCAACCCCAAGGCGCCCGTGCTCTTCCTGAGCCTGCTGCCGCAGTTCGTCCCGGAGGGGGCCGCGCCCCTGCCCAGGACGCTGCTCCTCGCCGCGATCGTCGTGCTGCTGGCACTCGTCTGGTTCCCGGCCGTGGCGCTGCTGGTGGACCGCCTCGGGCGGTGGCTGCGCCGGCCGCGCACCGCCCGTGCCATCGAGGGCGGCAGCGGCGCGGCCCTCACCGCGCTCGGGCTGGTCCTGGTGACCGGGCCGTTGCTGCGCTGAGCCGGGGAGGCGGGCCCGCGCGCCGGGCCGGGCTCAGCGGACCCGTCCGTAGGAGACGTTCCGCGTCCAGATCTTCTCCAGCCGCACCACGGCGCCGGTCTTGGGCGAATGCCAGATCCTTCCGCTGCCCGCGTAGATGCCCACGTGGTAGACGCTGCGGCCCGCGTGGAAGAAGACCAGGTCACCGCGTTGCCGCTGGGAGAAGGAGACGCGCCGGGTCGAGTTGTACTGCTGCTGGGCCGTGCGGGGGAGCTTCTTGCCGGCCTTCTTGAACGAGTAGAGCGTCAGCCCGGAGCAGTCGAAACGGCTCGGTCCGGTGGCGCCCCAGCGGTACGGGGCCCCCTTCTTCGACGCGGCGATGTTCAGCGCCTTCATCGAGTGGGTGGCGGCCTGGGCCTCGCCCGCGGCGCCGGGAACGATCAGGGTGCCGCCGACGGCGGCGAGCGTGAGGGCCGAGGCCGTGGTGGCCCGGACGAGCAGAGACGGGACATGAACCTGCGCAGTCATGCGCAACCCTTCGTCAGCCGCCTGTGAAGGATGACCTGTCGGGTTCGGGCTGGCGAAGTTGCCCGGCCGCGCCTGCGGCTTCACCCCGAGGGACGACCGGGTGCTCCCGGCCGACCCGTTGTGCTCGGGTCCTCCACTCCTGCCGATCCACTCCTGTCGACCAGTCATCCGGACGGCGGCAGGACTCGGCGTCCGCCCGGACCGCCCCGCCGCGGTGGCGGGGGCTTGTCGTCCCAGGGATCTTGACTCACCTCGCGCCGGAATTCCGAGGTGAAACGGTCATATGTGAGGCTCATCACCACTGACCCGTTCAGGTGGACAGAGGGTGATTCGGGCACCCTCCGGCCACCGTCGACCGTGGGCGCACCAGCGACAAAAGGGCGGATCTCACTCATGGATCGTCACGAAAGCGCAAATCGGCCGGTCCCTCACGCGAGGGAACGCCTACGCCGAACGAGCGAGGAAAATCCCTCACCCCGTCGGGCGTGTCGCGCTCGGAAACACAGTCAACTCGGTGGGGCCGGGGGCATGGTGACGCGTGCGGCCCGTCGCTCGCCGTCCAGGACGCGCAGAGCGCGGGTGAGTGTGCCGGCGTGGATCAGCGCCTCGCCGCGCTCGTGCATGAGCGTCAGGGCGTCCCGCAGCGCGACCGCGTGGGAGGCGAGTGCCTGGGCCGCGCGCAGGGCTCCGTAGGTGTCGTGGCCGTGCGCCGGATTGATCCGGCCGACCTGGTCGAGGACCTGCAGATAGCGGTCCAGGAACTCGCCCTCGGCGCGGGTCAGGGCGGGCAGCGGCGCGAACTCCGGTGGCTGCATCGGCCCTTCACCTCCCGGTGCGCCGGGCCCCCGGCAGGCCGCGGTTCTCGACGAGGTGGTCGACGATCCCGTACGCCACCGCGGCCGGGGCGTCGAGGACGAGATCGCGCTCGGTGTCCTCGGTGATCCGCGCGGCGTCGTGCCCCGTGTGACGGGCCAGCAGATCCGTCATCAGTCCGCGCGTCCGGGCCAGCTCGCGCGCCTCGATCTCCAGGTCGGAGGGCTGTCCCCGGAGGGGCTCGGGCAGCGCGGGCTGACGCACCACCACACGGGCCCCCGGCAGCGCGTACCGCCGCCCGGGCGCCCCGGCCGCGAGCAGCACCGCCGCACCCGCCTCGGCGCGGCCCAGGCAGTAGGTCTCCACCTCGCAGGTCAGATACGCCATCGTGTCGTAGATCGCGGTCATCGCCCCGAACGAGCCGCCCGGGGAGTTGATGTAGAGCGAGATCGGCCGGTCCGGCGCGTCGTGCTCCAGGTACATGAACTGGGCGACCAGGTCGTTGGCCGCGGTGTCGTCGACGGGGGTGCCCAGGAAGACGATCCGTTCGGACAGCAGCTTCGCGTACGGGTCGAGGGTGCGGGTGCCCTGCGAGGTCCGCTCGGTGAACTCGGGAAGGACGTGACGGGCGGTCGGGCGGTGCATGGCGGGCCTCTCCTCCGGTGTGCGGGCGCGCCGGTGAGGGCCCGCACACGCTTCCGTAAAAAATGTACAGGACGTACAGAAGGTTATGATGGGAGCATGGCCTACGAGATTCCGGTGACGCAAGCCCGAGCTGAGCTCGCCGAACTGATCAACCGAGTCGTCTACGGCGGCGAGCGCGTGGTCGTGACCCGGCACGGCAAGCCGCTCGTGGCCCTGGTCTCGGCCGCTGACCTGGAGCGACTGGAGAACGAGGAGGCGGCGGAGCAGGAGCGGGTGATCAGCTCGGTCTCCTCGATCGGCTCCGTCTCGTCCGCTGCGGGCGAACGGCGGCGCTTCGGGATCGCCGCGGAGCACCGGGGGCACGAGCACCCCGGCGAGTGAGCGCATGAGCCCGTACGCCGAAGAGGCCGCGCCCCCGCGCCTGTGGCGGGGACGCGGCCTCCAGGGGCAGTGCGGACGCGGCGTCAGCCCGTCAGCGCGGCCTGGCGCGCGGTGGCCGCTTCCGGCGCGGGCGCGTCCGGGCGGCGCGACCGGCCGCCGATGAGCACCCCGGCGAGTCCGCACACCGACCACAGGACCAGCGGCAGGACCGCGCCGGACGCGGCGTGCCCGTCGAAGTAGGCGACCGAGCGCACCAGCGAACCGCCCGCGCCCGGCGGCAGCCACTGGCCGATCGTGCCGACCGGCCGGGGGAGCAGTTCGGGAGCGCTGGTCACCCCCGAGAACGGATTGCCCAGGAGCACCATCAGCAGCGCCCCGACGCCGATGCCCGCCGGGCCGATCAGCGCGGCGAGCCCCGCGACCGCCGCCCCGATGGAGAGCACGGTCAGGCCCAGCGCCCCGGCCTCGGCCCACCAGTTCCCGGTCAGCGCCCCGAGCCAGCTGTCGGTGACGGCGGCGGCCACGACGCCCACCAGCGCGGCGGCGCCCAGTAGGGCGGTGACGGCCCGTCCGCCGCGCAGGCCGAGCGCGGTCACCACGGCCCCCGCGGCCACGCCGGCGATCGCCAGCGGAAGGATGCCGGAGCCGAGCACGCTGCCGCGCGGATCGGCCGCCGGGGTGGCGACCACATCGGTGACGGGCACTTGGGCGCCCTCGGGCGCGGACGCCGTCACCGCCTCGCGCAGCAGCTGCGCGACCACGGGGCTCGCGGCCGAGGCGGTCAGCAGCTCGGGGCCCCGCTCCGTGGCGACCACCGCGCCGTATACGGCCCGGTGCTCGACGGCGTCGCGCGCCTCGGCCGCGGAGTCGTAGCGGTGGATCTCGAAGGCGCCGTCGTGCTGAGCGAGCCGCGCCTCCAAGCGCGCGGCGGCCGGGCCGGATCCGGCGATGCCGAGGGGGAGGTCCCTCGGGGCCGTCCGCGCGGCCGGCCAGGTGAACGCCCAGAGCGCGAGCGCCACCAGCGCGGGGACGAGGAGAACGGCCGCCACCAGGCGGCGGTTGGGGGAGGCGGTCATGACGGGTGCCTCGATTCAAAGAGAATGATTGTTCGTTTTACTTGGTGAGGTCACTGTCCCGTCGGGGCGCCCGGTTGTCAAGAATGAATGTTCGTTTTAGGTTGAGGGCATGGCACGTGTATCCCAGGCGCACCTCGACGCCCGCCGCAGGCAGATCCTCGAAGGCGCCGCACGCTGTTTCGCCCGGGACGGCTTCCACGGGACCTCCATGCAGGACGTCCTGAAGGAGGTCGGGCTCTCGGCGGGGGCCGTCTACCGGTACTTCACCGGCAAGGAGGACCTGATCGCCGCCATCGCCGGGCAGGCGCTGAGCGGGGTGAGGGACGCCTTCGAACGGGCCGCCGACGCCTCGCCGCCGCCCACCCCCGATGTGCTGATCGGCCGCGTGGTCCGCACCCTGTTCGGCGAGGGGGCGGAGGAGGAGCGCGCCGGGCTGGAGCGCCGGGCGTTCGCCGGGCTGATCGTGCAGGTGTGGTCGGAGGTGCTGCGCAGCGAGCGGCTGGCCCTCACCCTCCGCGAGGGGTTCGACGGACTGCGGGAGTCGTGGGCGGACCTGGTCGCCGTCTACCGGGCGAACGGGATGCTCGACACCGACGTGCCCGACGAGCACATCGCCCGGACGCTGATCGCCACGGCCCAGGGGTTCATCGCCCAGCTCGCCATGTTCGGCGAGGCCACCCCCGAGGTCCTGGAGAACGGTCTGCGCGGCCTGATGTCCGTGGACCTGCCCCACGCCCGTTAACGCGCCGGAAAAACTTCGGCTCTACCGTGCACTACCTCGCCGCGCGGCGCCCGGCGGCCCCGGCGGACCCGCCGGGGGCGACCGGTGCCGCGCCGTGCCCAGGGACGGGTACGGGCGGACGACAGTGAGGTGGACGCATGCGACTGACCCCGCACGAACAGGAACGACTGCTCATCCACGTGGCCGCCGACGTGGCGGACCGGCGCCGGGCGCGCGGACTGCGGCTCAACCACCCCGAGGCCGTCGCCCTCATCACGGCGCACCTGCTGGAGGGCGCCCGCGACGGACGCACGGTCTCCGAACTCATGGCGTCCGGCCGCACCGTGCTCACCCGCGACGACGTCATGGACGGCATCGCCGAGATGATCCACGACGTGCAGGTCGAGGCGACCTTCCCCGACGGCACCAAGCTCGTCACCGTCCACGACCCCATCGTCTGACGGGGCGCGGCCGATGATCCCGGGAGAGATCCTCTACGCCGACGGCGCCGTGCCCCTCAACGAGGGCCTGCCGGTCACCCGTCTCACCGTTCTCAACGCCGCCGACCGGCCCGTCCAGGTCGGCTCGCACTACCACTTCGCCGAGGCCAACCCCGGTCTCGACTTCGACCGGGCGGCCGCCCGCGGACAGCGGCTGAACATCGCCGCCGGCACCGCCGTCCGCTTCGAGCCCGGCATCCCCGTCGACATCGAACTCGTCCCCCTCGCCGGACGCCGCGTCGTCCCCGGCCTGCGCGGCGAGACCGGAGGAGCCCTCGATGGCTGAGCTTTCGCGCCCCGTGTACGCCGATCTGTTCGGCCCCACCACCGGCGACCGCATCCGGCTGGCGGACACCGGTCTGCTCGTCGAGATCGAGGAGGACCGCTGCGGCGGACCCGGCCGCGCGGGGGACGAGGCCGTGTTCGGCGGCGGCAAGGTGATCCGCGAATCCATGGGACAGGCGCGCACCACCCGGGCCGAGGGCGCCCCCGACACCGTCGTCACCGGCGCCGTCGTGATCGACCACTGGGGCGTGGTCAAGGCCGACATCGGGATACGCGACGGCCGGATCACCGCCCTCGGCAAGGCCGGGAACCCCGACACCATGGACGGCGTCCACCCCGGCCTGGTGATCGGACCGGAGACCGAGATCATCGCGGGCAACGGCAAGCTGCTCACCGCCGGGGCCATCGACGCGCATGTGCACTTCATCTCCCCGACCCTCGTGGACGAGGCGCTGGCCAGTGGGATCACCACGCTCGTAGGCGGCGGGACCGGACCCGCCGAGGGAACCAGGGCCACCACCATCACCCCCGGCCCCTGGCATCTGGCCCGGATGTTCGAGGCGCTGGACGGCTGCCCCGTGAACATCGGCCTGCTCGGCAAGGGCAACACGATGTCCCGGGAGGCGATGCACTCCCAACTCCGCGCCGGAGCACTCGGATTCAAGATCCACGAGGACTGGGGTGCGACCCCTGCCGTGATCGACGCCTGCCTCGGCGTCTGCGAGGAGACCGGGGCCCAGCTCGCCCTGCACACCGACACCCTCAACGAGGCCGGATTCGTCTCCGACACCCTCGCCGCGATCGCCGGCCGGACCGTCCACGCGTACCACACCGAGGGCGCGGGCGGCGGGCACGCGCCCGACATCATCCGCGTCGTCTCGGAGCCCCACGTCCTGCCCAGCTCCACCAACCCGACCCGGCCGCACACCGTCAACACTCTCGAGGAACACCTCGACATGCTGATGGTCTGCCACCATCTCAACCCCGCCGTGCCGGAGGACCTGGCGTTCGCCGAATCGCGGATCCGGCCCTCGACGATCGCGGCCGAGGACATCCTGCACGACCTCGGCGCGATCTCGATCATCTCCTCGGACTCGCAGGCCATGGGACGGATCGGGGAAGTCGTGCTGCGCACCTGGCAGACCGCCCATGTGATGAAGCGCCGCCGGGGGGCGCTGCCCGGCGACGGCCGCGCCGACAACCACCGGGTCCGTCGCTATGTCGCCAAATACACCATCAACCCGGCGGTGGCGCAGGGGCTCGACCGGGAGATCGGCTCCGTGGAGCCGGGCAAGCTCGCGGACCTGGTGCTCTGGGAGCCCGCCTTCTTCGGCGTCCGGCCCCAGACGGTGATCAAGGGCGGCCAGATCGCGTACGCGCAGATGGGCGACGCCAACGCCTCCATCCCCACCCCGCAACCGGTCCTGCCGCGCCCCATGTTCGGCGCGACCGGCCGGGCCCCGGCGGCCAACTCCCTCACCTTCGTCTCGGCCGCCGCGATCGAGGACGGACTGCCCGGACGCCTCGGCCTCGGCAAGCGCTTCGTGCCGATCACCTCCACCCGGGGCGTCACCAAGGCCGACATGCGGGAGAACGACGCGCTGCCCCGGGTGGAGGTCGACCCGGACAGCTTCGCCGTCACCATCGACGGCGATCCGGTCGAACCGGAACCGGCCGCCGAACTGCCCATGGCCCAGCGCTACTTCCTCTTCTGAGAGCGGGGCGACGATGAGCCGCGCAGCCCTGCTCGTCCTGGCGGACGGCCGCTTCCCCGCCGGAGGGCACGCCCACTCCGGCGGCGCCGAGGCGGCCGTCGCCGCCGGACGCGTCCGCGACGCCGAAGGACTCGCCGCCTTCTGCCGGGGCCGGCTGCACACCACCGGCCTCACCTCGGCCGCCCTCGCCGCGGCGGCCGCCGGGGGGCAGGACCCCCTGGCCCTGGACGAGGCGGCCGACGCCCGCACCCCCTCGCCCGCGCTGCGCGCGGTCGCCCGCAGACTCGGCCGGCAGCTCATGCGGGCCGCCCGCGCGACCTGGCCGAGCGCCGCGCTGGACGCCCTGGCCGAGGCCCGGCCGCGCGGCGCCCACCAGCCGGTGGTCCTCGGTCTGACGGCCCGATCGGCCGGGCTCGCGCCGGTGGACGCCGCCCACTGCGCCGCGTACGAGACGATCGGCGGACCGGCGACCGCCGTGGTCCGGCTGCTCTCGCTCGACCCGTTCGAGGCCACCGCCGTCCTCGCCCGGCTCGCCCCCGAGGTCGACCGGGTCGCCGCACGCGCTGCCGCCGCCGCGCTCGGCCCCCTGGCGGAACTGCCCGCCGCCTCCGCGCCCTTGCTCGACATCACCGCCGAGGACCATGCCGAATGGCCGGTCCGGCTGTTCGCCTCGTGACCCCGGGCACCGCCCCCTCACACCACAGGAGCCGCACCATGCACCTCGACCACACCCATTTCGGGGAGGCGGCCGTCGGCGCCGACGCCGCGCGTCCCGACGGCACCCGGCGCGCGCTGCGCATCGGGCTCGGCGGACCGGTCGGCTCGGGCAAGACGGCCACCGTGGCCGCCCTCTGCCGGACACTGCGCGACCAGCTCTCGCTGGCCGTCGTCACCAACGACATCTACACCCGCGAGGACGCCGCCTTCCTGCTGCGCAACGCGGTGCTCCCGCCCGAGCGGATCGCGGCCGTCGAGACCGGCGCCTGCCCCCACACGGCCATCCGCGACGACATCTCCGCCAACCTCGAAGCCGTCGAGGACCTGGAGGAGAACGTGGGCCCCCTCGATCTGATCCTGGTGGAGTCCGGCGGCGACAACCTCACCGCCACCTTCTCCAAGGGCCTGGTGGACGCCCAGATCTTCATCATCGACGTCGCGGGCGGCGACGACATCCCGCGCAAGGGCGGTCCCGGAGTGACCACCTCCGACCTCCTCGTCATCAACAAGACCGATCTGGCGCCGTACGTCGGCTCCGACCTGGACCGGATGGCCCGCGACGCCGCCCAGCAGCGCGGCGCCCTGCCCGTCGTCCTCACCTCGCTCACCTCCGCCGAGGGCGTCGCACCCGTCGCGGACTGGGTACGGGGGCGCGTCGCCTCCTGGACCGCGTGAGCGTCCGGGCCACCGCCCGGGTCCTCGCCGTGCCCGACGGGCGGGGCGGCACCGCGCTGCCCGTCCTGCGGGGCGAGGGCCCGCTCGCCCTCCGGCGCACCCGGGCCGCCCTGCCCGGGACCGCGCGGGTCACCGTCGTCGGCGCCATGAGCGCCCCGCTCGGCGGCGACCGCCTCGCAGTCGAGGCACGGGCCGCGCGGGGCGCCCGGCTCACCGTGGACGCGGCGGCGGCCACCGTCGCCCTGCCCGGACCGGACCCCGGCGGGGGAGCGGCGCACTACACCGTCACCCTCCACGTGGAGGAGGACGCCCGGCTCGACTGGCTCCCCGAACCGCTGGTCTCGGCCCACGGCAGCGACCTCGTCCTCACCACCACCGTCCATCTCGCCCCCACCGCCCGGCTGACGCTGCGTGAGGAACTCGTCCTCGGGCGCCACGGGGAGACCACCGGCACCCTGCGCAGCAGGCTCACCGTCCTGCGCGACGGACGTCCGCTGCTCGACCAGGAGACGGCGTACGGGCCCGGCGCGCCGGGCGGCTGGGACGGCCCCGCCGTACTCGGCGGCCACCGCGCCGTCGGTCAACTCCTGGTCGTGGATCCGGACGTCGAGGAGAAGGGCCCGAAGTCGGCGATGCTGGGGCGCACCGCCGTACGCGCCCGGCTGAACGGCCCCGCCGTGCTCGTGACCGCACTCGCCCCGGACGCCCGGGAGCTGCGGGCCGTGCTGGGCCGCGCCGCGCGGGAGACGACGGGGCCGGAGAGCGGCTGAACACCGCTGATGGGACACGGGTGTCCGGTTATCGATTCGGTAAAGAAGCCGCTCGGTGATCTGTTCCCGGCGGCCCCGCAGAGGACAGGATCCGCGAGAGGCACCAACCGAACCGCGCCGCACCCGAAGGCGCTTGAGATGGGGGGAGGTTCCACGTGAGACGCACCGCAGCGCTCGGCTCGGCCGGCGCTCTGATCGCCGGTACGCTCATAGCGGGCGCGATAGCCGCGCCCGCGGCCACGGCCGAAGGGCACCCGGGCAACAACGCCGAGGCCCGCGGCGTCCAACTGGCCGCGGCACGCGCGGCCAGGACGGGCATCGACTGGACGGACTGCCCGGCCGACTGGGCCATCGCCGCACCGATCCAGTGCGGCTGGGTCACGGTCCCGCTCGACTACGCCAAGCCCGACGGCAAGCAGATCAAGCTCGCCGTCGACCGCCACCGCTCCACCGGCACCGCCGCCGAACGCCAGGGCGCCCTGATCTACAACCCCGGCGGCCCCGGCGGCTCCGGAATGGCCTTCCCCAAGCGCGTCGCCAACAACAGCGCCCTCTGGGCCAAGACCGCGAAGGCCTACGACTTCGTGGGCTTCGACCCCCGGGGCGTCGGCCACTCCACGCCGATCTCCTGCATCGACCCGCAGGAGTTCGTCAAGGCGCCCAAGGCGGACCCGGTCCCCGACTCCGAGGCCGACAAGCGCGCCCAGCGCAAGCTCGCCGCCGCGTACGCGGACGGCTGCGCCGAGCGCAGCGGCGCGATGCTGCCGCACATGACCACCCCCAACACCGCGCGCGACCTGGACGTCATCCGCGCCGCGCTGGGCGAGAAGAAGCTCAACTACCTGGGCGTCTCCTACGGCACCTACCTCGGTGCGGTGTACGGCACGCTCTTCCCGTCCCACGTCCGCCGCATGGTCGTGGACAGCGTCGTCAACCCGGCCCGGGACAACATCTGGTACCAGGCCAATCTCAACCAGGACATCGCCTTCGAGAAGCGCTGGGGCGACTGGAAGGCGTGGGTCGCCGCCAACGACGCCACCTTCCACATCGGCGACACCGCCCAGAAGGTCGAGCAGGAGTGGCTGAAGCTGCGCGCCTCGGCCAAGAAGAGCCCGATCGGCGGGGTCCTCGGCCCGGCCGAGCTCATCGGCTTCTTCCAGAGCGCCCCGTACTACGACTCCACCTGGGTGTCCATCGCCCGGACCTGGAGCGCCTACCGGGCCGGTGACACCCAGGCACTCGTCGACGCCGCCGCACCCGACCTCTCGGACACCGCGGGCAACATCCGCGCCGAGAACAGCAACGCCGTGTACACGGCGGTCGAGTGCGCGGACGCCAAGTGGCCCACCAACTGGCGGACCTGGGACCGGGACAACACCCGGCTGCACCGCGACTACCCGTTCATGACCTGGGCCAACGCCTGGATGAACCTGCCCTGCGCGACCTGGTCGGCCAAGCAGCAGAACCCGCTGGACGTCCGTACCGGCAAGGGCCTGCCGCCCGTGCTGATCGTCCAGTCCACGCGGGACGCCGCCACCCCGTACGAGGGCGCCGTGGAGCTGCACAAGCGCTTCAGGGGCTCGCGTCTCATCACCGAGGAGGGCGCCGGTTCGCACGGCGTCACCAACCTGGTCAACCCCTGCATCAACGAGCGGGTGGACACCTACCTGCTCACCGGGCGGACCGACCAGCGCGACGTGACGTGCACCCCGCACGCCACGCCGAAGCCGTAACGGAGCACCGAACGGGCGGGCGGCCGGTGGGTTCACCGGCCGCCCGTTCCCGTTCCCGCGCTCAGGCCGTGGCGTGCCCGCCCCGGTCGTGGGCCTCCAGCCAGGCATCCTCCGCCGCGTACCGGAAGAGGGCGTCGCCGTAGGCACGGACCATGGCCGGATAGGCATCCTCCCACGACCGTCCCGCCAGCCGGTCGACGATCCACGCGACGGTCCGCGGAAGCGACTCCTCGTACCCCGTCACCGGGCGGTACCCCAGCTCGTGTTCGGCGGCCGTCATGTCGTAGACGATCGGGTGCGGCGCGGTCCACGGCGTCGCGCCCACGCCCTCCGGGGTGACCGCCCCCTCCATCAGCACGGTCGTGGTGGTCCGGCCCAGCACCCGGTCCACCGCCTCCCCGATCTCGGCGACCGTCGGCGCCTGCGGGTCGGCGGCGTTGAGCACCCGGGAACCCGGCTTCAGCGCGGCCAGCCGGATCAGCTCCGCCAGATTGGCGGAGTGCACGGGATGGAACCGCGAGGTCCCGCCGTACGCCAGCACCCGGTGGGTGCGGCCGTCCAGCGCCCGCTTGACGAAGTACAGCTCGCGCGGGCTGCGGCAGTACGGGCCGTGGATGGCGCCCGCCCGCAGCAGCGTCACGGGCAGCGAGGTGCCCGCCGCCAGCAGATCGCGCTCCAGGCGGATCTTCCGCGTCGCGTACGTGCGCTCACCCGGAGCGACCGTGTCCTGGGTCTCCGGCATCGGGACCGGGTAGCGCGCCGCACCGTCCGGCTCGCCCTGGGTGTCGAAGCCCTTGCCCCGGTCGTCCACGTACACCGCGCCGCTGGAGACGACGACGGCGGACCCGATCCGGTCCGCCAGCTCCTTCAGCTGGCGGGCGTGCGCCCCGCCGTAGGCGACCAGGTCCACCAGCACGTCGCAGCCGTCGCCGAGGGCCGAGGCGAGCGCGCCCTCCTCGTCCCGGTCCAGCGCGACCGTCCGCACCCCCGCGTCCCAGCGCGCGTCACGGCCACCGCCGCGCGAGGCGGCCGTCACCTCCCAGCCGTACTCGACGAGCGCGCGCACCGCCGCCCGCCCGACCTGTCCCGTCGCTCCCAGCACCCATGCCTGTCCCTGGCTCATGGACGCACGCTAGGCGGCGGCCGGCGGGTCGGACCAGCCCGTTTCGCCGTCCGCGATTCCGCTGTCAGCTGCGGCGGCCGGGGAACTTCCCTCCGGATCCCTGCTGCCCGGCCGCCTTCACCTTGGCCGCGTAGTCGTCGACGTACTCCTGGCCGGACAGCTTCAGGATCGCGTACATGATCTCGTCGGTGACGGCGCGGATCGCCGCCTTCTGGTTCTCCAGACCGGCGTAGCGGCTGAAGTCCAGGGGCTCGCCGAAGCGGATGGTGACCTGCTTGATCCGGGGGAGGACCTTGCCGGGCGGCTGGATCTCGAAGGTGCCGACCATGGCGCACGGCACCACCGGCACCCCCGCCCTGATCGCCATCACCGCGACGCCCACCTTGCCCTTGTAGAGCCGGCCGTCGTGCGAGCGGGTGCCCTCCGGATAGATGCCCAGCAGCTCACCCCGGCCCAGCACCTTGAGCCCCTCGTCGATGGCGGCCTGACCGGCCTCCTTGCCCGAGCGGTCCACCGGGATCTGGCCGATGGAGTGGAAGAACGCCGCGGTGAGCCTGCCCTTCACGCCGGGGCCGGTGAAGTACTCCGCCTTCGCCAGGAAGGTGATCCTCCGCTTGAGGATCGCCGGCATCAGGAAGTGGTCGGAGAACGACAAGTGGTTGCCCGCCACGATCGCCGCGCCCTCCTCCGGAAGATGCTCGGCCCCCTCGATGACGGGGCGGAAGAGCAGCCGCAGCAGCGGTCCGATGACGACGTACTTGAACAGGTTGTAGAACACCCGGTTGCTCCCTCGTGTGGCGAACCGTCCCGCGGAGCGCGTTCGTGCTCGTCACCGCCGGTTTTCAGGGCGTTCAGTGTAGGTGCACGGACCGGCGGCCGGTCAGGCGTGTACCGCCGATTCGTACAGTTCCAGCAGCCGGCTCCTGGTCGCCTGCAGCCGGCCGGCGAGAATCGCGCCCACCCACTGGCTGATCGCGTAGCCGAACGCGGGGTCCGCCGTGCACGCGTCGCGCACCCGCGCCGCGTCGAAGGCGTGGGCGCGCACCGGACTCAGCGTCTCGGCGCCCAGCTCCCACGCGTACGGCGGGAAGAGCCAGGAGAGGCCGACGAGGTCACCCGGCTGCAGCGTCGCGATCTCGGCGTTGCGGCGGTGCGGCAGCCGGGCGTCCAGCGTCACCGAACCCGTCCTGAGGATCCAGAAGCGGTCGGCGACCGCGCCCTCCTCGAAGAGGCGCCGGGCCGCGGGGAACCGGACGTCCGCGGCGAGGCTCAGCAGATGGTCGCGGTGCGTGGCCGGAAGGGCCGTGAGTGTGGTGGTCATCGGAGCACTCCTCCGAGGAGCGGCGGTTCGGAAGGCGGCCCAGCGCGCCAGCGCTCCTGGGGGCGCGCTGTCCTCGTAGAGGTCTTGTTCCCCCTGAGATGCGAAGTACGCGAAACGGACCCCATCGGTCCAGGGCGGACCGGGCCCCGCGCACACGGGACCGCCCCCCACCGGTGCTCCGGCGGGGGGCGGTCCCGTTCGACGGTCCCGGGGCCGGCCCCCTCACCGCGTCAGGACGGTGACGGGGGCCGGACCGCGGGATCAGGGAGCGGTGCCCCAGGAGAGGGCGCCCGCGGTGTACAGACCGATCTTCGACGCGTCCGCGTAGGCCGTGTTGGTGGCCCGGCTGTAGTCGTCGGCCTCGTTGAAGTTCGACCAGTCGCTCTTGTTCAGGCGGAGCTGGATCTCACCGGTCGAGGCACCGGCCGCCAGGGTGCCGCTGCCGAAGCCGACCTCCAGGTAGTGGCTGGCACCGGCCGAGGAACCGTTGGACGTGACGTTGAGCGTCACCTTGCCGCAGCCGATCACCGCGTAGTCGCACGCGGTGCCGAAGGTGGAGGCACCGGCCTCGGGGGTGAACCAGTAGCGCACCTTCACCGTGGACAGGTCCACCGGGGACGAGCCGGTGTTGACCAGCTGGAGACCCATCCGGATCTGGTTGTCGGTCACCGAGGAGTCGGTGTTCTTGTACTGCACCTTCAGCGTGCCCGTGCCGGTGCCGCCGCCCGCGGAGGTGGTGACGGACAGGGCGGCGGAGGCCGCCGAGACGTTCCCGGCCGCGTCCCGCGCCTTGACCGTGTAGCTGTACGCGGTCGAGGCGGTCAGGCCCGAGTCGGTGTACGAGGTGGTGGTGGAGGAGCCGACCTTGACCCCGCCGCGGTACACGTCGTAGCCGGTGACGCCGGTGTTGTCGGTCGACGCCGTCCAGGAGAGCGAGACGCTGCTGCTGGTCTTGGCGGTCGCGGTCACCCCGGTCGGCGCGGTCGGCGCCTGGGTGTCGTCACCGCCACCCGGGTTGCCGCCGCCGTTGATCGGCGGGTAGGCGTTCTTCACCAGCTCCTGGAACTGCGCGGAGAACCAGTGGCCGGCGACCGGGGCGTTCGGCAGCGCGCCGGACATGCTGTTGCCGTTGCGGCCGTTACCGGTGTACGTGGGGTCGCACATCCGGTCGAAGCCCTTGCCCTCGTCGTTCTCCTCGGGCTCGCTGTTGCCGTCCGACTCCCCCGGGGGCTTGGCCCACACGTAGGCGTCGATCCCGGGCTCGGGGGCGGCGGTGGGCCGCTCACCGATGCCGGCGCCGGTCTGGTTGCACCAGTTGCCGGCGTGGATGCGCCGGTCGACGCGACCGCCGTTGACGTAGGTGTCCACGCTCGTCAGCGGACCCGCGGAGGTGGGCCGGTCGGCGCCGCCCCAGCCGTTGCGGGCGGTGTCGATCAGCATGCCGATGTCGGAGTTGAAGCCCTGGCCCACCAGCTGGGTGCGCAGCGCCTGGGCGAACGTCAGCTCGTCGACGTAGTAGTTCCAGTCGATCCACTTGGACTGGCGCACCGTGGTGCCGTTCACCGAGTCGGTGATCTTGATGTTCGGCTCCTTGAGAGCCGAGTAGTTGGCCGTGTTCACGATGAACCCGGCGACGTCGTTCACCGTGGCGCCCTCGGAGGTGGCGGCCTTCTTGAACTCCAGGCCGGCCGGGGCCATGTTGCTGTCCCAGCCCAGCCAGCCGTGGTGGGCGGCGTCGATGTAGTTGTAGACGTTGGGAATGGCACCCAGGGTGTGCAGGGCGTAGCCGACACCCTTCTCGTAGTTGCCGTTCGCCTTCATCGTGGCGCAGTCCTCGGTCGAACCGGCCGTGCCGCCCGCGTTGGTGACGAGGTTGGGCAGCGAGTCGGGCTCGATGATGGTGACGATGCGCAGGTTCGCGTAGGCAGGGTCGGCCAGGATCTCGGAGATCGGGTCGATGTATTCGTTCTTGTAGCGGTCGAGCTCCGTGGGGCCGAGCTCACCGTGCGACGCCAGCGCGGCGCAGTCGCGCCCCGGCAGGTCGTAGATGACGACCTGGAACAGGTTCGCACCCTGGGCGAGGGCGGTGTCCAGGTGGTCGCGCAGGCTCCTCTTGCCCTCCGTGCCCTCGATGGCCGCGATGCGGTCCATCCAGACGAAGGCGGGGGTGTTCGCGATGGCCGCGCCGCCCGGCTCGGCCGCCGCGAGAGCGGACCAGTCCGGGTTCACGTACGCCTTGGCGCCCACGTAGGGGTTGTCGACCCGTGCGGCCGCCGAAGCGCTGGTGGCGGGCAGGGCCACGGCCATCGCCGCGCCCAGGGCCAGGGCGGAGACTGCGGCGAGCCTCCGTCGCAGGCCGTGCGTGATCGTGTCTCTCGTACTCATTGCGGGTCCGTGCTCCTCTCGTACGCCTGCGGAAGATCGCCGCAGACGGGTCGTGGGGGTGTAGCCAGGGGGCGGGGGCCCCCTCGGGGGCGTCCTGCCGGTCCGGGCCGTGGTCGCGGCCCGGCCGGCGGGACGCCCCCCGGGCCGCCGTCGGCGGGGACGGCGGTCCGTGGTGCGGCCGTGAGGACGGCGGTGGATCCCCGATGGCGGGCACAGCGGGGTGAGTGAAAGACCCGCCACCGGGAGTTCGTCGGCCGGACTGCCGTGCGGCAGCCGGTCAGGGAGCCGTACCGGAGGCCAGGGTGCCGTTGACGTACACCCCGGTCCTCGCGGCGTCGGCGAAGGCCGTGTTCGTGCCCCGGCTGTAGTCGTTCGTCTCGTCGAAGGGCGACCAGTCCGCCTTGTTGAACCGGAGTTGCAGCTCTCCGGTGGAGGCCCCGGGGGCCAGCGTGCCCCTGGTGAACCCGACCTCCAGGTAGTGGTCGGCGCCCGGTGCGGCCGAACCGGCGGCCACCACCCGGTGGGTGACGGTCGCGCAGCCGACGACCGCGTAGTCGCACGCGGTGCCGTACGAGGCCGAGCCGGACTCGCCCGAGAACCAGTAGCGCAGGGTGACCTTGCTCAGGTCCACGGCCGTGGTGCCGGTGTTCACCAGCTGGAGGCCCGGCCTGATCTGGTTGTCCCCGGGGGAGGCGTCGTTGTTCTTGTACTGCGCCTTGAGCGTCCCGGCCGGTCCGCCGCCGCCGGCCGCGGTGGTCGCGGTGACCGCCGCCGAGTCCGCCGAGGCGTTCCCGGCCGCGTCCCGCGCCCTGACCGTGTAGCGGTACGCGGTCGAGGCGCTCAGGCCGGAGTCGGTGAACGAGGTGGTGGCCGAGGAGCCGGCCCTCACCCCGTCGCGGTACACGTCGTAACCGGTGACCCCGGTGTCGTCCGTGGACGCCGTCCAGGACAGCGAGACGGAGCTGCCGGTCGTGCCGGTCACGGCCACGCCCGCCGGCACCGACGGTGCGGTGGTGTCCTCGCCGCCTCCGCCGGACTCGGTGCTCGCCTCGAAGGCGAACCGGTTCATCCCGAGCCCCTGGCCGCCCTGCCAGATCTCGAAGCCGGCCTCGGCGTCGATCAGATAGTGCGCCGGGTCGATCTGCCCCCGGCCGACGCCGTCGTCGATCAGGTCCTTGACGTCGAAGTCGTTCAGCTCGGTGGCGCCGCCCTGGAGGACGTACGAGATCACCTTCCACCCGGAGGCGCCCGGACCGGTCCACACGTCCCAGTTCCGGCCGTCGAGCTGCACCGTCGCGGTGCGCGAACCGATCGGCTGGACACCGCCCCGGTGGTTCATCCAGATCATGACCTCGGTGCCGTCCGGCTGGTCGTCGGTGACCGGTGCCGAGTTGAACCAGATGTCCATCGAGACGTTGTACGCGCCGGACGCCACCTGGGTGGTCGACCAGTCGGTCCGCACACTGCCGAGCCGGTCGACGCGGAGCGGCAGTCCGCTGTCCGTCGTGCACAGCCCCCAGTGGCAGCCCTTGTAGCTGGACGGGTACGTGGCGGGCGCGCCGTTCGTCGGCAGCGAGAACGACGATTCGGTGACCGACCAGGCGCCCGTCTGCGGGTCGACGCTCACGCACTGCCGGGCGTCGGAGTTCCACTCGTTCTGCTGGTAGAGGTACTCCCCGCCCTGGAGCTCGGTGGTGCCCCAGGCGGTGCAGTCGGTGACCGGGGCCGCGGAGGCGGCCGGGGCCCCGGTGAGCATCGACGCGGCGGCCAGGACCAGGGCGGCGGCCGCCCCGGCCAGGGCCGGCAGTCTTCGGTCGGTCACGGCTCGACGCCCCAGGCCAGGGACCCGGCGACATAGGCACCGACCTTGGAGGTGTCCGCGTAGGAAGTGTTGGTGGCCCGGCTGTAGTCGTCGGCCTCGTTGAAGTTCGACCAGTCGCTCTTGTTGAGCCGCAGCTGGATCTCACCCGTGGAGGCTCCGGCGGCCAGCGTGCCCGCCCCTCCGGTGAAGCCGACCTCCAGATAGCGGTCCGCGCCCGCCTTCCCGCCCGACGCGGCGACCACCCTGTGGGTGATGGTGGACGAACCGAGCACCGCGTAGTCGCAGTAGGTCCCGAAGGTGCTCGCGCCGCCGTCCGAGCTGAACCAGTAGCGCAGCTTCACCGTCGACAGGTCGATCGGGGCCGTGCCCGTGTTCAGGAGCTGGAGCCCGAGCCGGATCTGGTTGTCCGTCGCCGAGGAGTCCGTGTTCTTGTACTGGACCTTCACCGCGCCGGTGCCGGTCGAACCGGACTTCGTGGTCGCCGTGACCGCGGCCGACAGCGCGGAGGTGTTGCCGGCCGCGTCCCGCGCGGCCACCGCGTAGCTGTACTCGGTCGACGCGGCGAGCCCGGAGTCGGTGAAGGTGCGTCCGGTGGCGTTCCCGGCCAGCACCCCGTTGCGGTAGACGTCGTAGCCGGTCACCGCGACGTTGTCGGTCGACGCCGACCAGGACAGCGACACGCCGGCGCTCGTCGTCCCGGTCACCGTGAGTCCGGTCGGCGCCGTCGGCGGTTCGGTGTCCCCGCCCGGCTCCCCGCCGCCCTCGACCAGCAGCTCCGCGTAGATCGCGAAGGCCAGCGCGAGCGCCGCCTGCGCCCAGAAGCGGTGGTACGTGAACGTGGGGGCGGCGCCGCCGTCGAGGTACGCCTGCACCTTCGGCCAGTCCGGGTCGTCCTTGTACCAGCTGCGGATGGAGAGGAAGGTCGAACCGGGCGCGATCGGGTCGCCGTTGGGCATCTTCCCGGACCAGCCGGCCGGGATGTAGACCTCGTCCTCGAACCGGTTGTAGTCCTTGCGGGTCTCCGGCACCGAGATGCCCTTGTCGGTGGCGTTGAGCGCCATCGCGTCCAGCAGCGCCTTCGCCAGCGCGGCGGCGTCCTCGTCCCCCGACTTCGCGGCGTAGTACGTCAGCGTCTTTACGTACGCCGCGCCCACGCCGACGTCGTTGGCGTAGTCCACCACCGAGACGTGCAGTCCGGCGTTCTTCCCGGGGCTGGCCGGGTTCCAGGTGTCGGGCTGGCCCGTCCAGTTGAGGGTCGACGGGAAGCGGAAGCTGCCGTCGGAACCCACCGTCGTCTCGGACGAGGCCCAGGCGACCCACTTGGACAGGATGGCCTCGGCACTGGCGTTGCCGGTCTCGTGGTAATAGGCCGCGAGCCGCTCCATGCCCCAGGCCTGGAAGCCGAACCAGTTGTTGCTCGGTGGGTCGTGGTAGACCGGCTGCCAGTCGTAGGCCATCCCGTAGAAGGTGGGGGTGCCGGCCGGAGGCTTGGAGTAGCTGCCCTCCCAGCTGTTGGTGCAGCCGCCCGCGAAGGCGCCCTCGCTCGACTGGAGCCAGGTCAGGAACTCCAGCTGCCGGGTCAGGCTCTTGGACCAGTCGCCCCGGGCCGTGGCGGACTTGGGGGTCAGCGAGGGCACGTTGGACAGCGCCCACGCGGCCAGCGGGTTCTGGTAGCCCTGGTGCGAGGCGCCGTCACCGATGCGCCAGGCCCAGCCGCCGCTGCCGCCCGCGGCCCCGCCCCAGGCGTAGTACCAGGACAGCAGGTAGTGCTGGGAGTCGCGGCCCGAGGCCGCCGGGCAGGACGCCGGGTCGGTGCAGTCGCCGATCCGCTTGAAGTACTTGTCGAACATCGCGTAGCGCAGGTAGTCGCCCATCTTGGCGGCCTTCGCCACCGAGGCCGCGACGTCGCCGGCCTTGCCCTGGGCCGTGGCCCAGCGGTACGCCCAGTAGGCAGCCTGCACCGCGCGGGCGTCGGCGTCCGGCGCGTTGGTGTACTTCCACTGCTTGGCGTAGCTCTTGTCCCCGACGAACAGGTCCAGATAGCCGTTGGTGCCGCCGTACTTGAAGAGGTCGGTGGTGGGCTGCGGGACCGTCTCCCACACCGACTCCTGCGAACCGCGCTGGTAGGTGTTGATGTAGGAGGCACCCGCGCCCGGACCGGCCTCGTCCCCGGTGCCCGGCTTGTTGCCGTACCCGTACACGTTGTCCAGGTCCATCAGCCAGTGCATCCCGTACACGTCCATCGTCCCGTAGGACGCGGCGAGTTCGGTGGCGAGCGGGTCGGAGCCGACCGCGACCGTGCTGTCCAGCGCGGAGGGGTAGCCGCTGGGCAGCGGGTGCTCCGGCGCGTAGGTGGCCGGCGAGGAGGGGTTGTAGGAGCCGGCGGACGCCTGGTCCACGTGCTGGGGGATGATCGTCTTCTCGGCGACCGCCCAGGCCGCGTTGAACGGGGCCCAGTCACCGGTCACCCTGCCGTACGCCGCCTCCAGCCACATCCAGAAGCTGACCGCCTCCGAGGTGGTCTGGTGGCCGTGGTCGGGCGCCTCCACCATCAGGGTCTCGACCGAGTGGTAGGGCAGTCCGTCCGGGCTGAAGTAGCCGTTGGCGGGCGCCTTGATCTTGGCGTACTGGGTGAGGAACGCCTGGGTGTACGGGTCGTCCGCGGCGGCCGCGCGGGCGCCGGTGCCGGCCGTCGGCTTGGAGGCGGGCTCGGCGACGGCGGTGCCCTGGACCATGCCCATGGCGAGCAGACTGCCGCCCAGCGCACTGCTGAACGTTCTCCGTGATATCGACACAAATCCTCCAGTGGCGGGTGTCGGTGGGGGAGGGTGGGGGATGTGAAGGGGGACGGGGGGTGCGCGGAACGCGCGGCGGTGGAGCGGGGAAGCTGAGCGGAGCAGGAGTACGGGGGAGCGGTGCGGGCCGAAGCGGCCCGGCGGTCAGGGCTCGATGCCCCAGACCAGCTCGCCGCCGACGTAGACGGCGACCTTGTCGGCGTCCGCGTAGGTGGTGCCGGTGGAGTGGCTGTAGTCGTCGTTCTCGTCGAAGTTCGACCAGTCCGTCTTGTTCAGACGCAGCTGGATCTCGCCGGTGGAGGCGCCGGGAGCGAGTGATCCGCTGCCGAAGCCGACCTCCAGGTAGTGGTCCGCGCCGGCCTTCGGGGTGCCGGCGGCGGCCACCCGGTGGGTCACGGTGCCGCAGCCGAGGGGCGACCAGTCGCACCACGTGCTGTACGTGGCGGCGCCGCTCTCGGAGCTGAACCAGTAGCGGACCGTCACCTGGGAGAGGGAGACCGCCGTGCCGCCGGTGTTCACGAGTTGGAGGCCGGGCTTGATCTGGTTGTCCTTCGCCGAGGAGTCGTTGCTGCGGTACAGCGCCTTCAGCGTGCCGGGCTCACCGGGTTCCCCGGGGCCCTCGCCGCCGTCGTCCGCGCCGAGCGCGGCGCGCACCGCGGTGAGCGCCGGCTTCGGCCGAAGGTTCTCGTCGTACAGGTTGGCCGCGCCCTCGCCGGGGAACGTGTCCGGCACCCAGGAGTACTTGTCGGTGTAGTCCCAGACGGTGATGCCGACACAGCGCGCCACGGCCAGGCAGGCGTCGACGACCTGCGCGTAGTACGAGGACTGCGAGGCGAGCTTCGTGGCATCGGCGGGCAACTGCATCCGGACATCGAGCTCGGTGACCGCCACATCGAGACCGAGGGCGGCGAACCGCTCCATGTTGGCCCGCATCTGGTACGGGAAGCCGTACTGGACGGCCAGATGCGCCTGCATGCCGATCCCGTCCAGCGGCACACCGTCGGCCAGCAGCTTCTTGGCCAGGGCGTACATGGCGTCGCTCTTCGCGCCGAGCCCCTCGATGTTGTAGTCGTTGAGATACAGCTTGGCGTCCGGGTCCGCGGCGTGCGCGGCGCGCAGGGCGGTGGCGATGTAGTCGCTGCCCAGGGCGGTGTAGAAGGGGCTCGTGCGGTACGTGCCGTCCTCGTTGAACGGCTCGTTCACCACGTCCCAGGCGTTCACCGCGCCCCGGTAGTGCGTGGCCTCGGCGGTGATGTGGTCCGTCATCGCCGTCTCCACCTGGTTCGACGGCAGCGCGCCGACCCAGCCGGGAAGCTGGCTGTGCCAGACGAGGGTGTGGCCGCGCACGGTCTGGCCGTGCTGCCGCGCGAAGTCGGTGATCACATCGCCCTTGGCGAAGTTGAACTGGCCCCGGGCCGGTTCGGTCGTGTCCCACTTCATGGAGTTGCCGGGGGTGATCTGGCCGAACTCGGACCCCAGGGTGGCCGCGTACGCGGCGTCCGGCAGCTCCGGATTGTCGGTGGCGGAACCGAAGTACTTGCCCTGGGCGGCGGCGAGTTCATGCAATGTGCTCTGCTGCGCGGCGGTCGCGGGGCCGCCCGCCAGGGTGGTGGCGAGGGCGAGGGCTCCGGCCAGAAGGGCCGGGAGCCCCACGGCGCGGCCGCGTCGGCGGCGGTTCACCAAGCTCATGACAAACGCCTTCCTCGGCCGGGCAGCACGGAGCATCACGGGGAGCGCGGCAGCGCCTCGTAACGCCCCTTCCGCCGCCCGGTGTTGGGGGAGAAGGGAGGGGAGTGAAGTGTGCAAGTCTTGATTGTGGGAGCGCTCCCAAGGTGGCGTGGTGATGGGCACCTGTCAAGACTTAAATCACAACTGCCTTACAGCCGCGTTAACTCGGCCACACCTCGAACGGTCGGCCCCCCGGCGTCTGCCACAGGCACATGATCCGCCGGAGCGGCCGGCCTTCGGAGTCGCCTGGCGGGGCTGCCCGGCACGCCGCCCGGACCGCGTCCGACGGGTGTGCCGGGGCCCGCGTGGAGCGCCTCCGCGGCCCCCTCGGGCGTCCGGCCGCAGGGCAGTGGTTGGCTACCTTCCGTCACGCCGTACGCGCGACGCCCCGGACGTGACCGCGTGAGGTGCCACCTGCCGTTTTCCGTCCCGTGTCTCGAAATCGCCTGGATGCGAGCCGAAGGGCGAGCTGTGGTCGGTGATCGGAGGGGTCGTCCGGCTGTGTTGCGCGTGGTTTATACCTGTATACGGAGCGTGAGGCGATGATGCTGCCGCCATGGAGGCCCGGAGGCCGCGCCGGGTGCCCGGACAGCGCTTGCGCCGATGCGGCGGGCCGACGCGGGAAAGCGCTCCCCCGACTGTCCCGGGGGGCGGTGGGTGTGTCATGCATCCGTCGGATCGGTGGTGCAGATGTACGGATACGCGCCCGGCCGCGACGGCGCCGTGAAGGTCACCGTTTGCCCCGACTTCACCTCGCCGGTATCGAACGGCGTTTGGTCGGTCCCCGTCACCGCGTGGGCGGACGCGGTTCCCGCCGGGCGGGCGCCGTCGTGTCCCGGGCCGGCCGTCCGGACGCCTCGCGGGCGAGCGTTCCCGCCCCGCCGGCCTACGTCTCGCGGGTCGCGGCCATCCCCATGGTGATCAGCCCGAGCACCACCCAGCCGAACCACAGCCAGCCGTTGCTGCCCAGGGCGACCGTGTACGCGGTGACCGCCACCAGGGCCCCCACGGTGAGTACTCCCATGGTCTTCGTGGATCCCGACATGCGCACACCCTCCTCGGTCCTGCGCGGCCGTGGATGCCATCGTCACCCCGAAGGCGCCTCCGCCGCTACCGTCCGCGGGTCTGCAAGGAGGCGAGATACGCGTTGTAGGCCTGGAGTTCCTGGTCGCCGTCCCGGTCCGCCGCACGGTCCGAACGCTTCGCCGTCCGCTGTTCCGAGCGGTACCACTGGAACACCAGGGCCACCAGCACCAGCACGGACGGGATCTCGCTGAACGCCCAGGCGATGCCGCCCGCCGCGTTCTGGTCGGACAGGACGTCGATGCCGAGCGAGGCCGGGGGGTTCTCGTACGCCTCCACCATGGGCTCGCTCGCCATCATCAGCGCGATCCCGAAGAAGGCGTGGAACGGCATCCCGGCGAAGAGCTCCAGCATCCGCATCAGGTAACCCGGCCGGTGCGGGCCCGGGTCGATGCCCATGATCGGCCAGAAGAAGACCAGCCCCACCGCCAGGAAGTGCACCATCATCGCGATGTGCCCGACCGTCGACCCCATCAGATAGTCGAAGAGAGGGGTGAAGTAGAGCGCGTACAGGCTGGCGATGAAGAGCGGGATGGTGAACACCGGATGCGTGATCACCTTCATGTACCGGCTGTGCAGCAGCTTCAGGAGCAGCTCGCGCGGACCCGTGCCCCCGCGGCGCCCCGCGACCGGCAGGGCGCGCAGCGCGAGCGTCACGGGCGCGCCCAGCAGCAGCAGGATCGGCGACAGCATGCTGATCACCATGTGCTGCACCATGTGCACGCTGAACATGACCATGCCGTAGTCGTTCAGTCCGGTGCACGTCACCAGCGCGACGGTCAGCACCCCGATGACGAAGAACACGGTCCGGTTGACCGGCCACGCGTCCCCGCGTCTGCGCAGCCGCACCACCGCGTACCCGTACAGGGCCACCGCGAGGACGCAACCGATCAGGAAGAACGGGTCCGCGGAGAACTGGAGTCCGCGCCCCAGCGTGAACGGCGGCAGATCCATGTTCATGCCGTGCCCGCTGTGATCCATCTGTTCACTCCCGATGGGGGCGTCCGGACGTCCCCGTTTCGTGCCGGTTGTCCCGACCAGAGTAGAACCGCCCCCGGCCGCGTTCGCGGCCGGGGGCGGTCTCGGGGCGTGGCGTCACTCAGAGCACGCACTCGGCCTCGGAGTAGCGCGCGGCGGGGACCGTCTTCAGGGTCTCCACGGCGGTGGCGAGCGGCACCATCGTGATGTCCGTGCCGCGCAGCGCCGTCATCATGCCGAACTCGCCGCGGTGCGCCGCCTCCACCGCGTGCCAGCCGAAGCGGGTCGCGAGGACCCGGTCGTACGCGGTGGGGGTGCCGCCGCGCTGCACATGGCCCAGGATCACCGGGCGCGCCTCCTTGCCGAGACGCTGCTCCAGCTCGACGGAGAGCTGGGTGGCCACCCCGGCGAACCGCTCGTGCCCGTAGACGTCCGTCACGCCGGACTGGAACTCCATGGAGCCCTCGCGGGGCTTCGCGCCCTCCGCGACCACGACGATCGCGAACTTCTTGCCGGCCGAGAAGCGCCGGCCGACCAGCTCGGTCAGCTCCTCGATGTCGAAGGGGCGCTCGGGGACGACGATGGCGTGCGCACCGGCCGCCATGCCCGAGTGCAGTGCTATCCAGCCGGTGTGCCGGCCCATGACCTCGACGATCATGACGCGCTGGTGCGATTCGGCGGTGGTCTTCAGCCGGTCCAGCGCCTCGGTGGCCACGCCCACCGCGGTGTCGAAACCGAAGGTCACGTCCGTGGACGCGATGTCATTGTCGATCGTCTTCGGCACGCCCACGATCGGCAGGCCCGCCTCCGACAGCAGATTGGCTGCCTTCAGCGTGCCCTCGCCGCCGATCGGGATGATCGCGTCGAGGCCGAGGTCGGCGACGTGGCCCCGGGCCGTCTCGACACCGCCGCGCAGATGCGCGGGCTGGACCCGGGAGGAGCCGAGGATCGTGCCGCCGCGGGCCAGGATGCCGCCGACCGCGTCCAGGTCGAGCTTGCGGTAGTCGCATTCGAGGAGGCCCCGCCAGCCGTCGTGGAAGCCGATGACCTCGTCGCCGTGGTCGACCACAGCACGGTGGACGACGGAACGGATGACGGCATTGAGGCCGGGGCAGTCGCCGCCGGAGGTGAGCACACCAATTCGCATTGCCCGGGAAACCTTTGCAACGTGGGCCGACGACCGGACCACGTCGTCCGGTTGGATCCCCGCCACCCTACCGGCGCAGGGTGGCGGGACCGAACCGGGCGTCCGCCTGCTGGACTCCGCTCAGCTGAGCGAAAAGTGCCTCATCAGGCGGGCTGTGTGGCGGCGGCGATCCGCTCGGCGCGCAGCGCCTCGTACCACCGGTCGTCGGTCGGCGGGAGCGCGTTCACATCGAGCGCCAGCTTCAGCAGCAGGTCCGCGATGAGCGGGTTGCGCGCCATCACCGGACCGTGCATGTACGTACCGAAGACGGTGTCGTTGTACGCGCCCTCGGTGCCGTCGCCCGTGCCGTTGCCCCGGCCGAACCGGACCTGGGCGAACGGCCGTGCCGTCGGCCCGAGATGGGTGACGCCCTGGTGGTTCTCGAACCCGGTCAGCGGCGGCAGGCCCAGGTGCGGGTCGATGTCCGCGAGTACGTCCCCGACGCACCGCGCGCCCTCGCCCCGGGTGGAGACCACGTCGAGCAGCCCGAGCCCCTGCTCGCGTTCACCGAGGTCGTTGATGAACTCGTGGCCGAGGATCTGGTAACCGGCGCAGACCGAGAAGATGATCGCGCCGTTGGCCGCGGCCCGGCTGAGTCCGCCGTCGCGGCGCAGCCGCTCCGCCGCCAGCCGCTGCGGACGGTCCTCGCCGCCGCCGATCAGATAGATGTCGCCGGACGTGGGGACCGGCTGGTCGCTGCGCACGTCGACGCGCGACACGTCGAGGCCGCGCTGCCGGGCCCGGCGCTCGACCACGAGGGCGTTGCCCTGGTCGCCGTAGGTGCTCAGCAGGTCCGGGTAGACCCACACCAGGCGCAGGCTGTTGTTGCTCATGCTTCGTCCTCTCCGCGTGCGGCCGGGGTCAGTTGCCGACACGACGGCGCAGATCCTGGAAGGCGGTGTAGTTGGCGATGACCTCGATGCGTCCCGGCGGTGCCTGCTGGACGGCCTCGTCGAGGTTCTCGCAGACCCGGAAGGTCAGATTCGCGACCTCCAGCCGGACCGCCAGGTCCAGCTTGCGGTCGCCCAGCACGAAGATCGGGTGGCCCGCGAGCTGGGTGTAGTCCACGTCCCACAGCCACGAGGTGTCCGTACCGTCGGCGCCCCGGGCGTTGACGGAGAGGATCACCGGGGTGGGCGGCGGATCGATCAGGGAGAACGTCTCCAGCCAGCCCGCCGGGTTCTTCGCCAGCAGCAGCCTCAGCTCACGGCCGAGGAAGCTCACCACGTCGTAGCGGCCGGCCACGGCCTGCACCTGGTACATCCGCTCCAGGGCGACCTGCGGCGGCACACCGAAGACGGCGGCCACGGCGGCGGAACTGGTGGCGTTCGCCTTGTTCGCCCGGCCGGGCAGCTGCAGGTGGATGGGCCAGGCCGAACCGTGCGGGTCCAGGACGTGGTCGCCGTGCAGCACCCAGCTCGGCGGCGGCCGGCGGAATCCGCACGCGCCGCAGAACCAGTCGTCGCCGGGGCGCTGCATGACACCGCCGCACGAGGGGCAGGACCAGGCGTCGTCCTTCCACGCCTGGCCGGCCGCGACCCAGACCACGTTGGGCGAGGAGGAGGCCGCCCAGACGATCAGCGGGTCGTCCGCGTTGGCGACGATCACCGCCTTGGAACCGGACAGACCCTCCCGCCACTTCTCGGCCAGCATCCGGGTCTCGGCGGCCCGGTCCAGCTGGTCGCGGGAGAGGTTCAGCAGCGCGATCACCTTGGGAGTCGTGTCCCGGGCCACGCCGGCGAGGTACTTCTCGTCGACCTCGATCACGCCGTACTGCGCGTCCGAGCCGCCGGCCAGGGCCGAGGTGATGCCCGCCGGCATGTTGGCGCCCAGGGCGTTGGACACCACCGGGCCCGCGGCCCGCAGCGCCTCGGCGATCAGCCGCGTGGTCGTCGTCTTGCCGTTCGTCGCCGACACGAGGACCACATCCAGGTGCTGCGCCAGCCGCCCGAGCAGGTCGGGGTCGAGCTTGAGCGCCACCCGGCCGCCGATCACCGATCCGCTGCCCCGACCGGCCGCCCGCGACACCGCCGCAGCGGCCTTGCCCGCCGTCACGGCCAGCTTGGCCCGCGGCGACAACGGCTCCGTGTTGCCTGCCATCGTCCTAGATCCTCCTTGCATCGGTCCGCACCCAGCCTATCGATGTCCAGTGCGAGTGCGGCACGGCGGCACCGCACCGAATTCCGTGCCCCCGCGCGCCGCCCGGTCCGGACCCGGCCCTGAACCCCCTCGTCCGGTAAAGATCCAGGTCAGAGCAGAGTAAGCGACGAGTGGTGCCACCCGGCGGCAATCGCGCCCCGGGAACGGTGTGGCCGCCACCGGACCACAAGCTCCGGCGCGCGCCCCGCCCGCGGCGGCCCGGTCCGGCCGGCGCGGCCGCCGCCGGCGGGTGGACCCGGCGCCCGGACCCCCGCGGGCGCCCCGAGCCCCGGAACGTACGATGACGGCCATGCGCAAGCGCCCCATCCCCGGCAGTTCCGGCGCCGTCCGGGCCATGAGCCTGTTCGGCGACCCGGTGCTCCATGCCGTCTGCGAGCCCGTGACGGACTTCGGCCCCGAACTCGCCCGGCTGGTCGAGGACATGTTCGCGACCATGTACGCGGCACAGGGCGTGGGCCTCGCCGCCAACCAGGTCGGGGTGGGGCTCCGGGTCTTCGTCTTCGACTGCCCCGACGACGAGGACGTGCGCCATCTCGGGCACGTGGTCAATCCGGTGCTGGTCGAGGCGGACGGGGTGACCGTGCGGGGACCGGAAGGCTGCCTCTCGCTTCCGGGCATCGAGGCGGGCACCCCGCGCTTCGACCACGCGGTCGTCGAGGGGGTCGACGTCCGGGGGGAGCCGGTGCGGATCGCCGGGACCGGTTTCTTCGCACGCTGCCTGCAGCACGAGTGCGACCACCTCGACGGCACGGTCTACACCGACCGCCTCACCGGTCTGCGCCGGGCGCGGGCGCTGCGCGCGGCCCGCCGGGCACCGTGGGGCCGCGCCCGCTGACCGGGCGCGGGGCGGGGCTCAGAATCCGGGACCGCCGGGGCGGTCGCCCGCCTCGGCCAGCCTGCCCCAGAGCAGATCGGCCAGGCTCCGGACCAACTGCTCGCGCGAGCAGGGGCGTTCGCCGAGCCACCAGTCGCCGGCGGCGTGCATCATGCCAACGATGCCGTGCCCCCAGATCCGGGCCATCGCCTGGCTGTCCGGGCCGAGGTCCACGCGCTCCGCGATGACCAGGGCCAGTTCCTCGCCCAGCCGCCGCAGCAGCGGTGCCGAGTGCCGTCCCACGTCGAAGCCCTGTTCCGAGGCGGGCGCCGCGTCGTCGGAGGGGTGCATCAGGAACCGGTAGACCTGGGGTCTGGCCTCGATCGCGGCGAGGTAGGTGTCGAGCGTGGACTCGACCCTCTCGCGGCGGGAGGCCGGGGCGTCCAGCGCGGCGCGCAGCGCGATGAGCAGTCCGTCGGTGTGGCGCTTGGCCAGGGCGCGGTAGAGGCCGCCCTTGTCGCCGAAGTGCCGGTAGAGGATGGGCTTGGTGATCCCGGCCTCGGCCGCGATGGCGTTCATCGAGGCTCCGGGGCCGTCCCTGAGCACCACGCGGTCGGCGGCTTCGAGCAGTTCGCGGCGGCGGCGCTCGGCCGCGGTCCGCTGTCGCTCGGCCTGTCGTGTGGTCTCCATACCGTCTCTCCCACCCCTGACCGTGCTGTTCGTCGTGCCTGCGCAACGTAACACCCTGCCCAGCGGTGCGCGGATCGCGGGCCGGGCGGTTGACAGAGGCTACTTGCCGGTAACAGACTGTTGTTACCGCAAGTAACGATCGGTTTTCACGGCAGTACGTGGAGGGGAACATGGCCGAGTTCACGCTCGAACTCAACGACGACCAGAAGGAGGTCCGCGACTGGCTGCACGGCTTCGCCGCGGACGTGATCCGTCCGGCGGCCTCGGAGTGGGACGAGCGTGAGGAAACGCCCTGGCCGGTCATCCAGGAGGCGGCCAAGGTCGGAATCTACTCCCTCGACTTCTACGCCCAGCAGTTCTTCGACCCGACGGGCCTCGGCATCCCCATGGCCATGGAGGAACTGTTCTGGGGCGACGCCGGAATCGCCCTCTCCATCGTCGGTACGGGCCTGGCGGCCGTGGGCGTCCTCGCCAACGGCACCGAGGAGCAGATCGGCACCTGGATCCCGCAGATGTACGGCGACGCCGACGACGTGAAGGTCGCCGCCTTCTGCTCCTCCGAGCCCGACGCCGGCTCGGACGTCGCCTCCATGCGCACCCGGGCGGTCTACGACCAGGCCAAGGACGAGTGGGTCCTCAACGGCACCAAGACCTGGGCGACCAACGGCGGCATCGCCAACGTCCATGTGGTGGTCGCGGTCGTCGACCCCGAGCTGGGGTCCAAGGGGCACGCCTCCTTCATCGTGCCGCCGAACACCCCGGGCCTCTCCCAGGGCCAGAAGTTCAAGAAGCACGGCATCCGCGCCTCGCACACCGCCGAGGTCGTCCTGGAGGACGTGCGGGTGCCCGGCCACTGCCTGCTCGGCGGCAAGGAGAAGCTGGATCAGCGTCTCGCCCGTGCCCGTGAGCGCGCCGCCACCGGTGGCGAGCGCGTGAAGAACGCCGCCATGGCCACCTTCGAGGCATCCCGCCCGGCCGTCGGCGCCATGGCCGTGGGCACCGCCCGCGCCGCGTACGAGGTCGCGCTGGACTACGCGAAGACGCGGACCCAGTTCGGCCGCCCGATCATCGACAACCAGGGCGTCGCCTTCCAGCTCGCCGACATGCGCACGCAGATCGACGCGGCCCGGCTGCTGGTCTGGCGGGCCTCCTGGATGGCGACGACCGGCAAGCCCTTCGAGTCCGCCGAGGGCTCCATGTCGAAGCTCTTCGCGAGCGAGACCGCGAAGAAGGTCACCGCCCAGGCCGTCCAGATCCTCGGCGGCAACGGCTTCACCCGCGAATACCCGGTGGAGCGGATGCACCGCGACGCCGCGATCTACACGATCTTCGAGGGCACCAGCGAGATCCAGCGCCTGGTGATCGCCCGCACCCTGTCGGGGATGCCCATCCGCTGACCCGCGCCCGGCGCACGGCACGGCCCCCGTCCGCCAAGGACGGGGGCCGTCGTTGGTCGTCAGGCGGGCAACTGGGCCTCGATGGCCGCGACGAGCTCCGGGTCCTCGGGCTCCGTGCGCGGGCGGATCCGGGCGACTGCCTCGCCCTCGGGCGAGATGAGGAACTTCTCGAAGTTCCACTGGACATCGCCGGCCTGGCCGTCCGCGTCCTCCAGACGGGTGAGTTCCGCGTACAGCGGGTGACGCCCCGCGCCGTTGACCTCGGTCTTCGCCAGCAGGGGAAAGGTCACCCCGTACGTGGTCGAGCAGAATGTCCGGATCTCCTCCGAACTTCCCGGCTCCTGGCCCGCGAACTGGTTGCACGGCACGCCGAGCACCGTGAAGCCCCGGTCCGCGTACGTCTGCTGAAGCCGTTCGAGACCGGCGTACTGCGGGGTCAGCCCGCACTTGGAGGCGACGTTCACCAGCAGGACGGCCCGGCCGCGATAGGCGCCCAGCGTCGTCGGCTCGCCCGTGAGGGTGTGGAGCGGGATGTCGTGCAGCGTCATGGATCTCTCCTCGTCGGTGTCTTCCCGCCATTGTCGCGCCCGGCCGGAACGGCACAGAGCCGGCTACCGGACCGCCGTGCCGTTTCGGCCGATCTCCTTGTAGAAGAGGGTCGTCGGTTTCAGCGCGCCCGAGGTGTCGGCCGCGTACCCGGGGACGGAACCGCACTCCGTCCAGCCGCCCGAGCGATACAGCCGTTCCGCCGGGGAGCCGCTCTCCGTGTCCAGCACCAGCAGCGTCCTGCCGTCCTCGGCCGCCGCCCGCTCCACCGCGTCCAGCAGCGCCCGGCCCAGCCCCCGCCCCCGCATCGAGGGGCGCACCATGAGCTTGCAGACCTCCGCCCGGTGGACGCCGTTGGGCAGCCGCGCCGGCGCGAGGCCCACCGTCCCCGCGACCCGCTCCCCGTCCCGCGCGATCCAGACCCGCTGGTCCCCGGACTCCACCGCGCCCGCGCGCTCCCGCCACCACCGCGCGGCCGCCTCCCGCCCCAGCGGCGCCAGGAAGCCCACGGAGGCCCCTGCCTCGACGGTCTCCACCAGCAGGGCCCCGAGCTCATCGGCGTAGGTGACCAGTTCGGGGGCGGAGACCTGGACGATCTCGGTCATGGCGGGGCCCTGCCTTTCACGGTGCGATGTTCACCGGCGCGCGGAAGGCCGCCGGCGTGCGGCGGCCCGGCCCGTCGGATCCGGCCCGGCGCTCGCGCACATCCGGGACCCTATCCGCGCCCCTCCGAGCCCTTGACGCGCCCCCGCCCGAACTGCCGGGTCCCCGCAGCCGTGCCACGCTGGAACCGGAGACGCCCGGCGGGTCCTCCCGGTCCGCCGCACGTTCCCGCGACCCGAGGAGGCCGACATGGCCGGCAGCAGTACCACCGCACCGCGCGCGACGCACGACCCCGAACCCGGCGGCTCCCACCCGTTCCGCACGGGCTGGACCGCCTTCGCCGCCGTCCTGATGATTTTCGGCGGCGCGATGGCGCTCCTCCAGGGGATCTCCGCCATCGCCAAGGACGACGTCTTCGTCGCCACCCGCAATTACGTCTTCGAGTTCAACCTGACCGGCTGGGGCTGGATCCACCTCGTGCTCGGCATCGTCATCGTGCTCGCCGGGTGCGCCCTGTTCACCGGGGCGGCCTGGGCGCGCGTGACGGGCATCGTCCTCGCCGGCCTCGGAGCGTTGGCGAACTTCCTGTGGCTGCCCTACTACCCGCTGTGGTCGATCGTGCTCATCGCCGTGGACGTCTTCATCATCTGGGCGCTCTGCGCCGACCCGTGGAAGAAGCGGACCGCCTGACCCACCCCGGGCGCACCCGGGCCCACCCGGTTGCGCCCGCTTCCTCCGATCATCGCGGCCCGGCGCTTCCGGCACCGGGCCGCGCCGTTCAGCCCGGACGCACGGCCGTGGGCGGGCCGAGCACCACCACCTGGTCGTCGGCGCCCACGTCGGGCGTCCCCGCATCGGTCACCGGAAGCAGCCGGCCGTCCGGCCGCACCACGAAGAGCAGCCGGTGGCCGTCCGGGAGCGCTCCGGACGGCCGCACCGACACCCGGGCGCCCGCCGCGTAACCCCGGGCCAGCTCGGGGCCGCTGAGCCCGCCGCCGAACAGCGCCTCCCCGCCCGTGTACGGGGCGATCACCCCGCGGCCCGGGGCGGGCGCCAGAAGCCGGTGCACCGGGCCGTCCACGCTCTCGCGCAGCGTCATCGCGGCCAGCGCGTTGAAATCGTCCTCGCCGGTCAGCAGCAGGACCCCGCTGATCCCCTCCAACTCCGCACCGGCGCCGGTGGCCGAGGCGAGCAGTCCGCCGGGCGCCAGCGTCAGCCCGGCCTGCTCGATCCGGGCCCGTTCCGCGGCGGCCCCCGCCCACATCAGCACGTCCAGCCCCGCCGCGCGCAGCGCGCACGCCAGGTCCACCACCCACGGCGCTCCGCCCACCACCAGCGGCCGGGACCGGGCAGGGCGCAGCACCCCCAGCCGCCGCGCCACCGGGAACGCCGTCAGCCCGTACAGCATCACCGTGGCGACGATGACGACGAAGGTGGCGGGCAGGATCCGCTGGGCGCCGCCGACGCCCTTGTCGATCAGCTCCCCCGAGAACGTGGAGGCCGTGGCCGCCGCGACGATGCCGCGCGGGGCCATCCAGCCGATGAACCACCGCTCGCCGCGCGGCATATCGGTCCCGAGCGTGGCCAACTGCGCCACCAGCGGCCGCGTCACCAGGACCAGCACGGCCACCAGGGCCAGTGACGGCAGCACCACGTGGCGCAGCGACGCCGGTGTGACGGTGGCCGAGATGGAGACGAACAGCAGCCCGATGATCAGCGAGACCAGGGTCTCGAAGAACGGCCGGCGCGCGGGCAGGTTCAGACCCGGCAGGTTGGCCATGGCCATCCCCATCACCACGGCGGAGATCAGCCCGGTGTCGTCGCGCAGCGCGTTGCACAGGGTCGCCATGCCGATCACGGCGGCGAGCTGCACCGAGGTGCCCAGCTCCTCGCTCAGCCGCACGCGGCGCAGCAGCAGCCAGAGCACGGCGGCGCCGACGGCCCCGCCGGCCGCCCCCACCGCCGTACTGGCGACGAATTCGCCGACCTGGTGGCCGAAGCCGGGCCGCTCGCCCGCCAGGACGGCGTGGAAGACGAGCGCGCCCAGGATGCCGCCCACCGGATCGATGAGCGAGCCCTCCCAGACCAGGACGCGCTGGAGCCGCTCGGTGGGCCGGACGAAGCCGAGCAGCGGTCCCACGACGGTCGGCCCGGACACCACCAGAATCGTCGCGAGCATCACGGCCGCCTCCGCCGACATGTCCAGGAGCGGTACGGCCGACAGCGCGGCCGAGACCATGGTGAGCGTCGTCCCGATCCACAGCAGCCGGACCACGACGCGGCGGGTGTGCCCCTTCAGCCGCTCCAGCTCCAGGCCGAGCCCGGCGTCGTAGAGGATCACCGCCACCGCCAGGGAGACCAGCGGGGAGAACGCGCCGCCCAGCAGCCGGTCCGGGTCCACGGTCTCGGTGAGCGCCCCCGCGGCGAAACCCACGGGCAGCAGGACGAGCAGGGCCGGAACGCGCAGCCGGCTCGCCAGCACCTGCGAGCCGACCGCGAGCACCACGATCAGTCCCAGCCCCACGAGCATCTGATCGGCCGTCATGACCGTGCCTCCTTCGCCGATGACCTCCGGCGCCGGGGCGGATCGCGGCCCCGGACCACCGCCGGGACCACCTTCCGCGGGGGCGCGCGGTCGCGCCGGTCAGGCACGCGCCCACCGGGGGCCGCGGACCGCGGTATCCGTCCAATGGGCTAACGGCGAGGGGGCGGGGAGGCCGGGGGCGTCAGTCCTTCCTGTCGTCCCAGGGCGTGCCCAGCCAGCTGTCGAAGGAGCGGACCAGCGCCGAGAGCGCCGCCGCGAGCCGCCGGTCGACCGTGGGGGAGTGGACGACGACGATGTCGTCGGAGTGGTACTCCAGCGGCGTCTCGCCGCCCGCCCGCCAGATGATGCGCCGGGGCCCGCGCGGCACGTCACCGCCGCCGGAGAACAGGCTCCCCACCGCGATGAGCACCCACAGCGGGAACAGCGGCCACCACATCCACCACCAGAAGATCCGCCCCTTGTACCCGACCGCCTCCGGGCAGCCCGCCCCGGTGACCGTCCAGCGCGTGCGCAGCCCCTTTCCGGAGAGCGCCTTCTCGCGGACGACGGTGCCGAGCAGTTCGCCCTGCCCGCCCCACACCTGGTACTGCGCCACCCCGCCGCGCGCCGACGTGGTCACGACGGTGGCCAGCCGGGTGCGGCGCTCCGGTTCGGCCCACAGCACGAAGGAACGGGCACCCTCCTTGCGCGCCTTGAGATACCCCGGTATGCCCTCGGCGGGCAGTTCGCGTTCCAGATACGCGACCACATGGAACAGGCCCTGGGACGGGTCGACGACGACGTGGACGAAGCCCTCCGCCACCCCGGGAAGAACCTCGGGCCGCCGCTTGGCGGGCCGGGGCAGGGCCATCACTTTCAGGGTGTGCGCCACGAAGGCTCCTCGGTCGTGCGGGCTTCGGAGGTCGCATCCTAAGGCGTGGCCTGGAAGGATCGGCGCGTGGAGTCCCCCGAACACCGTCCTCACGACGCGCCCGCCGACGGGCAGCTGCCCGGCACGGCAGAAGCCCCCGGCCGCCGCACCGTGCGCTGCCGCCTCTGCGGGCGCCCGCTCACCGGCGCCGCCTCCCGCCGCACCGGCCTCGGACCGTCCTGCGACGCCAAACTGCACCCGGCGCCGCCCGACATCCGCACCCGCCGCCACGAGGTCGACCAGGACCCGCTGCCGGGCGTCTGAACCGCCCGAGACCGCTCAGAGGGCTTTCGGTTCCAGCCTCCTGAACAGTCCCTCCTGCACCACGGACACCAGCAGACGGCCCTCACGGTCGTAGATCCGGCCACGCGCCAGACCCCGGCCGCCCGTCGCCACGGGCGACTCCTGGTCGTACAGGAACCATTCGTCGGCCCGGAACGGCCTGTGGAACCACATCGCGTGGTCCAGAGAGGCCATGTCGAACCCGCGCGGCCCCCACAGAGGCTCCACCGGAATGCGCACCGCGTCCAGCAGCGTCATGTCGCTCGCGTACGTCAGCGCGCAGGTGTGCACCAGCGGATCGTCACCGAGCGGACCCACCGCGCGCATCCACACGGCACTGCGCGGATCGGCTCCCTCGACCTCCTCGCGCGTCCAGCGCAGCCGGTCGGCGTAGCGGATGTCGAAGGGCTGACGGCGCGCCATCCGCTCCAGCGCCTCCGGCAGACCGCCCAGATGCTCCCGCACCTCGTCGGCGACCGTCGGCAGGGTCTCCGGATCGGGCACCTCACGGGCGGGCGGCAACTGGTGCTCGAAACCGGCCTCCTCCGGGCGGTGGAACGACGCCGTGAGGTTGAAGATCGTCCGGCCCTGCTGGACCGCCGTCACCCGGCGGGTGGTGAACGAGCGGCCGTCCCTGACCCGCTCGACCTCGTAGACGATGGGCACGCCGGGGCGGCCGGGACGCAGGAAGTAGGCGTGCAGCGAGTGCACCGGACGCTCCCCGTCCGTGGTGCGGCCCGCCGCCACCAGCGCCTGGCCCGCCACCTGCCCGCCGAAGACCCGCTGGAGGGACTCCTCGGGGCTCCGGCCGCGGAAGATGTTGACCTCGATCCGCTCCAGGTCGAGCAGATCGACCAGGCGCTCGGCGGGGTTCGTCATGCGGTTCTTCTCCACTCTCGCAGCGGCGCCGTCGGTACGGTCGCGCTCACAACTGGCCCACGGAGGTGACCCGGACGACCGCCCGGCCCTCCTCGTCGGAGGCGGCCAGATCGACCTCGGCGCTGATGCCCCAGTCGTGGTCGCCGTTCGGGTCGGCGAACGTCTGCCGGACCCGCCACAGTCCGTGCGCCGCGTCCTCGTCGATCTTCAGCAGCTTCGGCCCGCGGGCGTCCGGACCGGTGCCCAGCTCCTCGTACTCGTCCCAGTACGCGTCCATCGCCTCGGCCCACGCGTCCTCGTCCCAGCCCGACTCGCCGTCCAGCTCGCCCAGGTCGCGGACCCGGTCCAGCGCGGCCAGCTCCACCCGGCGGAACATCGCGTTGCGCACCAGCACCCGGAAGGCGCGGGCGTTCGCCGTGACGGGCTTGACCTCGTCCGCCCGCTCCTGGGCCTCCTCGGCCGTCTCCACCTCGGGGTTGGCCAGCTGCTCCCACTCGTCCAGCAGACTGGAGTCGACCTGGCGGACCATCTCGCCCAGCCAGGCGATCAGATCCTCCAGGTCCTCGGACTTCAGATCGTCCGGGATGGTGTGCTCCAGCGCCTTGTACGCGCTCGCCAGATACCGCAGCACGATGCCCTCGGTGCGCGCCAGCTCGTAGTTCGACGTGAACTCGGTGAACGTCATCGCCCGTTCGTACATGTCCCGGATCACCGACTTCGGCGACACCGGGTGGTCGCCCACCCACGGGTGGCTGCGCCGGTAGACGTCGTAGGCGTGCCACAGCAGCTCGCTCAGTGGCTTCGGGTACGTCACCTCCTGGAGCAGTTCCATCCGCTCCTCGTACTCGATGCCGTCGGCCTTCATCTGCCCGACCGCCTCGCCGCGCGCCTTGTTCTGCTGCGCGGCGAGGATCTGACGCGGGTCGTCGAGCGTCGACTCCACCACGGAGACCATGTCCAGCGCGTACGACGGCGATTCCGGGTCCAGCAGGTCGAACGCCGCGAGCGCGAACGTGGACAGCGGCTGGTTCAGCGCGAAGTCCTGCTGGAGGTCGACGGTCAGCCGGACGATGCGGCCCTCCGCGTCCGGGGTGTCCAGCTGCTCCACCACGCCGCCGTCCAGCAGCGAGCGGTAGATCGCGATCGCGCGGCGGATGTGGCGCAACTGCGCCCGGCGCGGCTCGTGGTTGTCCTCCAGCAGGCGCCGCATCGCCTCGAAGGCGTTGCCCGGACGGGCGATGACGGACAGGAGCATCGTGTGCGTGACCCGGAAACGCGAGGTCAGCGGCTCCGGGTCGGACTGGATCAGCTTGTCGAACGTGGTCTCCGACCAGGCGACGAAGCCCTCGGGCGCCTTCTTGCGGACGACCTTGCGCTTCTTCTTGGGGTCGTCGCCGGCCTTCTTGACCGCCTTCTCGTTCTCGATGACGTGCTCGGGGGCCTGCGCGACGACGAAGCCCGCCGTGTCGAACCCGGCCCGCCCGGCGCGCCCCGCGATCTGGTGGAACTCACGGGCCCGCAGGGTGCGCACCCGGGTGCCGTCGTACTTGGTGAGCGCGGTGAACAGCACCGTACGGATCGGTACGTTGACCCCGACGCCCAGCGTGTCCGTCCCGCAGATCACCTTCAGCAGACCCGCCTGCGCCAGCTTCTCCACCAGGCGGCGGTACTTGGGGAGCATCCCGGCGTGGTGCACCCCGATCCCGTGCCGCACGTACCGCGAGAGGTTCTGCCCGAACTTGGTGGTGAAGCGGAAGTTGCCGATGAGATCGGCGATCTTCTCCTTCTCCTCCTTGGAACACATGTTGATGCTCATCAGCGACTGCGCCCGCTCGACGGCCGCGGCCTGGGTGAAGTGCACGATGTAGACCGGTGACTGCCGGGTCTCCAGCAGTTCGGTGAGCGTCTCGGTGATGGGGGTCAGCCGGTACTCGTAGCTGAGCGGCACCGGACGCGTCGCCGAGCGGATCACGGAGGTGGGCCGGCCCGTGCGGCGGGTCAGGTCCTCCTCGAACATCCGGACGTCGCCGAGGGTGGCCGACATCAGGACGAACTGCGCCTGCGGCAGTTCCAGGAGCGGGATCTGCCAGGCCCAGCCCCGGTCCGGCTCGGCGTAGAAGTGGAACTCGTCCATGACGACCTGGCCGATGTCCGCGTACTTCCCGTCACGCAGCGCGATGGAAGCGAGTACCTCGGCGGTGCAGCAGATCACCGGGGCGTCGGCGTTGACCGACGCGTCACCGGTGAGCATTCCGACGTTCTCCGTGCCGAACAGCTTGCACAGGTCGAAGAACTTCTCCGACACCAGCGCCTTGATCGGAGCGGTGTAGAAGGTGACCTTGTCCTGGGCCAGCGCCGTGAAGTGCGCACCGGCCGCGACCAGGCTCTTCCCGGACCCGGTGGGGGTGGAAAGGATCACGTTGGCCCCGGAGACCACCTCGATCAGCGCCTCCTCCTGAGCGGGGTAGAGGGTGATCCCCTGCGTCTCGGTCCAGGCCGAGAAGGCCTCGAAAAGGGCGTCGGGGTCGGCGGTCGGGGGCAACTGATCGATAAGGGTCACGCCCCCATCTTGCCTGCCTTCCGCCCGGATGAGGGAACCGGACGACCGTGCGAAGATCACGGACGATACGCTGCCCTCTCAACTCGGCCGCACCGCAACGACGGTGGCCGGAACGCACACGGGGGGCGACCGCGCTCGCGCCCCGGCACACCTATGGGGGCGGAAACAGCCATGATGGGACCGGCACACTCTCTGTCCGGGGCGGCGGCCTGGCTGGGGGTGGGCGCGGCGGCCGCCGCGGCGGATCACGCCATGCCCTGGCCCGTCCTGGTCGTCGGGGCGCTCATCAGCGCGGGGGCGGCCCTCGCCCCGGACCTCGACCACAAGTCCGCGACCATCTCACGCGCCTTCGGCCCGGTTTCCCGGGGCCTCTGCGAGATCGTCGACAAGCTCTCCCACGCCGTCTACAAGGCCACCCGGATGCGGGGCGACTCCCGCCGCAACGGCGGCCACCGCACCCTGACCCACACCTGGCTCTGGGCGGTCCTGATCGGCGCGGGCGCCTCGGCCGCGGCCTACACCGGCGGCCGGTGGGCCGTTCTCGGGATCCTCTTCGTCCACCTCGTCCTCGCCGTCGAAGGGCTGCTCTGGCGGGCCGCCCGGATGTCCAGCGACGTCCTGGTGTGGCTCCTCGGGGCCACCAGCGCGTGGATCCTCGCCGGGGTCCTCGACAAGCCGGGCAACGGCTCGAACTGGCTCTTCGACGCCCCGGGGCAGGAGTACCTGTGGCTCGGGCTGCCGATCGTCCTGGGCGCCCTCGTCCACGACATCGGTGACGCGCTGACCGTCTCCGGCTGCCCGATCCTGTGGCCGATCCCCGTCGGCCGCAAGCGCTGGTACCCGCTCGGCCCGCCCAAGGCCATGCGCTTCACGGCCGGCAGCTGGGTGGAGATCAAGATCCTCATGCCGGCGTTCATGGTCCTCGGGGGAGTGGGCGGCGCTGCGGCGATGGGGTACATCTGACGGGGCGGGGTGGGTGAGTACTCACTGTCTGCCGGGCATGGCGGGGAGTGAGCGCTTACTCGCCGGGACGCGTGGGTGGGAGCGAGCGCTCACCCACTCCCTGGCCCCGATGGGTGAGTGCACACTCACCTTCGCGGACTCGGTGGGTGAGCACTCACTCGTCTGCCGCGACGGGGCGAAGTGAGTATTCACCCACCCCGCGCGCCGTCCGTAGTGAACACTCACCGCTGTCCGCAGCGGACACTCGCCACCCCCGCCTCAGGCTCCCTCCCCGTGCCAGGACCGCCACAGCGCCGCGTACGCCCCGCCCGCCGCGACGAGCGCGTCGTGGCTCCCGAGTTCGGTGATCCGGCCGTCCTCCATGACGGCGACCCGGTCCGCGTCGTGGGCCGTCTGGAGGCGGTGCGCGACGGCCACCACGGTCCGGCCCTCCAGAACGGCGGCCAGAGCCCGTTCGGTGCGCCGGGCGGTCGCCGGGTCGAGGAGGGCGGTGGCCTCGTCGAGGATCAGGGTGTGCGGATCGGCGAGGACCACACGGGCCAGGGCGAGCTGCTGCGCGGCGGCCCCGTCGGGGCGGTGGCCCCCGGGGCCCAGATCCGTGTCCAGCCCGTCGGGGAGCTCCTCCACCCAGGAGGCGCCGACGGCGGCCAGGGCGGCGCGCAGTTCCCCGTCACCGGCCGATTCCGACGCGATCCGCAGATTGTCCCGGACCGTTCCGTGGAAGACGTGGTGCTCCTGGGTGACGAGGACGACGTGCCGCCCCAGCCTGCCGGAGCCCAGCTCGGAGACCGGGACCCCGCCCACCGTCACCGAGCCCGTGCGCGGCGCGTCGATGCCCGCGAGCAGCCGGCCGAGCGTGGTCTTCCCGGCACCCGACGGGCCCACGATCACCAGACGCTCCCCGGGGCGGACCGTCAGATCGACCCCGTGCAGGACGTCGCCCCCGCCCTCGTACGCGTACCGCACCCCCGTCACCTCGATCAGATCCCCATCGGGCACGGCGGCGCCGTCGCGCGGGGCCGGAGCCGCCGCGTCCAGACCCTCGACCCGGGCGAAGGCCGCCCCACTGCTCTGCAGTTGCTCCATGCGCTGGAGGATCCTGTCCAGCGGCTGGGAGAGCTGCCGCAGATACAGGGCGCAGGCGACGACGGCCCCCAGGCTCACCGCACCGCGGTCGTGCAGCGCACCGCCGATCAGCAGCACGGCCGCCACCGGGACGACGTAGGAGACGTCGACCGCCGGGAAGAGCACGCTGCGCAGGAAGAGCGTCCTGGTCCGGGTGGCCCCTGCCCGTCCGATCGCCCGCTCGCAGGCCGCGATCCGGCGCTCCTGGAGCCCCAGCGCCTCCACCGTGCGGGCCCCGGCGGCCGTCGCCGCGAGCTGCTCCGCGAGCGCCGAGTTGGCGGCCCCCTCGTCGAGGTACGCCCCCGGAGCGCGGCGCAGGTACCAGCGCGCGGCGAAGCGGATGCCGAGCAGCCCCAGCACCCCGCAGACACCCAGCAGCGGATCGACGACGAACACCGCGCCGAGGATGAACAGCGCCTGGACGGCGGCGATGAGGAGGTCCGGCCCGGCGTCCCGCAGCGTGGTGCCGACCGAGGCCACGTCCGCCGTGCCCCGGGCCATCAGATCCCCCGTCCCGGCCCGCTCGACGGTCGACGCGGGCAGCGCGAGGGCCCGTTCGGCGAACTCCTCCCGGATGCGTGCCAGGGTCCGTTCGCCGAAGCGGTGACCGACGTACCCGGCGTACCGGACCAGCAGCAGCTGGACGACGGCCAGAACGAGGATGAGGAGCGCGAGGCGGTCCACCGCCGCCACCGTGCCGCCGGACGCGACCTCGTCGACGATCCGGCCGAGCAGCCACGGACCGACGAGCCCGGCGGCGGCCGCGAGCGCGTTGAGGACGAGCATGCCGGTGAAGGCGCGTGCGTCCAGCCGGATCAGCCGCAGGGCGGCCCTGCGGACGCGTGCCGGCCCGGCGACCGGCAGCGCGTGGGCGTCCGGCGCTCCGGGCTCCGGTGCCCCCGGGAGAGCCGTCATCGCACGGCCTCCCGGGTCCCCGGGACGGGTCCCGCACCGCCGCCGTCCTCTCCGTCGCGGATGCCGCCCCGGGCCACCAGCGCGCGGTAGCCGGGCTGCGCGGCCAGGAGTTCGCGGTGGCTTCCGGTCGCCGCCACGGCTCCGTCGACCAGGTAATGGACGGTGTCGGCCCGGTCCAGGACCAGCGGCGACGTGCTGGTGACGAGCGTGGTGCGGCCCCTGCGCGCGGTCCGCAGCCGATCCGCGACGGCCGCCTCCGTATGGGCGTCCAGCGCCGAGGTCGGCTCGACCGCCAGCAGCACCTCCGGGTCGGCCAGCAGGGCCCGGACCAGCCGGACGCGCTGGCGCTGACCGCCGGAGAGGTTGCGGCCCTCCGCCTCGATCCACGCGTCGAGCCCGCCCGGCGCCCCGCGTACGACGTCCTGGGCGGCTGCCGCTTCGACGGCCCGTCCGACGGCTTCCCCGTCCCGGTCCCCCGCCCCGCAGACCACCTCCCGCAACGCCCCGGCGAACAACGCGGCCTCGTTGTCCGCGACCAGGATCCGCCGGCGGATCGCCGTCAGGTCGATGTCCTCCAGGCGTATCCCGCCCCAGGTCGCGGCCGATTCGGTGAACCGGCCCAGCCGGTCCACCACCGCCGCGGACTCCGCCGGCCGCGCCCCGGCCAGCGCGGTCAGACGTCCCGGTGCCACCTCGACGCCGGACCGCGGATCGTGCAGGGCGGCGGGCGCCCCGGGGCCCTCCGTGACGGTTTCCCCGCCCCTGCCCTCCGGTTCCAGGGCCAGGAAGCGGATGACCCGGCGTGAGGCGACGAGACCCCGGCTGAGCCCGTACCCGCCCTCGATGAAGAACTCCACCGGCACGACCAGCACGGCCGCGTACCCGTAGACCGCGACCAGTTCGCCGACGCTGATGTCGCCCCGGGCCGCCATCCGGGCGGCCAGCCAGGTCACCACGCCGAGGAACAGCGTCGGCAGGCCCACCCCGAGCGCCTGGATCCAACTGGTCACCGTTCCGACGCGGTAGCCCTCCTCGCGCAGGGCACCGGAGGCGGCGCGGTAGCGGTCCGCGTACACCTTCTTGCCGCCGATGCCGTTCAGGACGCGCAGTCCGCCCGCCATGTCCTCGAACCGCGCGGCCAGGGCTCCCTGCCCGCTCCGGTAGACCGCCTCGGCCTCCTGAAGACGCCACAGCAGCGGGCCGACCAGCACCGCGAGGAGCGGCACCCCGAGCAGGACCACGGCCGCGAGCAGCGGTGAGACGGCCAGGAGCAGCACGGCCACGACCCCGTACGCGAGGACCGCGCCGACCCCGGGACCGGTGACGGTCAGCGTCCCCGCGATCACCCCGACGTCGCCGAACCCGATCGTGACGACCTCCCCGGCCGTGACCCGCCGGGGCAGCGCCGCGCCGAGCCGGGTCGCCTGCCGCACCACGACCGCCACCGAACGGAACGCTGCGTCGTTCCGCACCCGGGTCATCGTGCGGTGGCGCATGATCGCCAGCCACGCGTTCAGCACCCCCACGCCCAGCAGCGCCCCCACCCAGCCTGTCAGCCCGGCCCAGTGCCCCGGCCGCAACCCGTCGTCGATCGCCCGGGACAGCAGATAGGGCGGCAGCGTCAGGCAGACCATCCAGGCACTGCCCAGCAGAGCCCCCGCGGCCACCCTGCGGCGCTGGCTGGTGACCAGCCACCACAGGTACCGCAGGGGACCGCGGATGTCGGGTGTGCCCGGTTCCGTGTATGCGTCCGTCATGTACAGGACCATAACGAGCGTCCGGTCGGCGCGTGTACGTGCCGCGCCTCCGTCAGCCGTGCCAGGACCGCCACAGCGCCGCGTAGGCGCCGTCCGCCGCCACCAGCTCGTCGTGGCTGCCCAGTTCGCTGATCCGGCCCTCCTCGACGACCGCGATGACGTCGGCGTCGTGCGCGGTGTGCAGACGGTGGGCGATCGCCACCACCGTACGGCCGTCCAGCACCCGGGCCAGCGAACGCTCCAGATGCCGGGCGGCGCGCGGATCGAGGAGCGAGGTCGCCTCGTCGAGCACCAGGGTGTGCGGATCGGCCAGCACCAGCCGGGCGAGCGCGACCTGCTGCGCCTGGGCGGGGGTGAGTGCCAGACCGCCGGAGCCGACCTCGGTGTCGAGCCCCTTGTCGAGCTCCCGTGCCCAGCCGTCCGCGTCGACGGCGGCCAGCGAGGCCCACAACTCCGCGTCCCGCGCGTCCGTACGTGCCAGCAGCAGGTTGTCCCGCAGCGAGCCGACGAACACGTGGTGCTCCTGGTTGACCAGCGCCACATGCGCACGGACCCGCTCCGCCGGCATCCGCGACAGCCGTGCCCCGCCGAGCGTCACCTCACCGGAGCGCGGAGCGTAGATCCCGGCCAGCAGCCGCCCCAGCGTCGACTTGCCCGCGCCCGACGGACCGACGAGTGCCAGCCGCGTCCCGGGAGCGACGTCCAACGACACGTCGTGCAGCACGTCCAGCCCGGCGCGGTACCCGAACCGGACCTCGTCGGCCCGCATCTCCCGGCCCTCCGGGCCCAACGCATCGTCGCCCGCGTCCGGTTCGATCTCGCGCACACCCACGAGCCGGGCCAGCGACACCTGCGCCACCTGGAGCTCGTCGTACCAGCGCAGGATCAGGTTGATCGGGTCGACCATCATCTGCGCGAGCAGCGCACCCGTCGTCAGCTGGCCCACGGTCAGCCAGCCCTCGATGACGAACCAGCCGCCGAGCATCAGGACCGAACCGAGGATCGTCACGAACGTGGTGTTGATGACGGGGAACAGCACCGAGCGCAGATACAGCGTGTACCGCTCCCAGGCCGTCCATTCGGCCACCCGCCGGTCCGACAGCGCCACCCGGCGCGCGCCCAGGCGGTGCGCCTCCACGGTCCGGCCGGCGTCGACGGTCTCCGCGAGCACGGCGGCCACGGCCGCGTAGCCCGCCGCCTCCGAGCGGTACGCGGCCGGCGCCCGGCGGAAGTACCAGCGACAGCCGATCAGCAGGACCGGCAGCGCCACGAGCGCGGACAGGGCCAGCGGAGGAGCGGTGACGGCGAGCGCGCCGAGCAGGAGGCCCGCCCACACCACACCGATGGCCAGTTGGGGCACGGCCTCGCGCATCGCGTTGGCGAGCCGGTCGATGTCCGTGGTGATCCGGGAGAGCAGATCCCCCGTTCCGGCCCGCTCCAGCACCCCCGGGGGCAGCCGTACCGACCGCACGAGGAAGTCCTCGCGTAGGTCGGCCAGCATCTCCTCGCCGAGCATCGCGCTGCGCAGCCGCATCATCCGGGTGACCACGGTCTGGACGACCAGGGCCAGGGCGAACACCGCGGCGGTGCGCTCCAGATGGAGGTCGGCGACACCGTCGGTCAGCTTCTCGACCACGTCGCCCAGCAGGTACGGACCCACGATCGAGGCGATCACCGCCACGCAGTTGAGCGCCGTGACCACGAGGAACGGCCCCCGGTGGCGCCGCATCAGCTCGCGGACGTAGGCGCGTACGGTCGTGGGGGTGCCGACCGGGAGGGTGGTCGCCGACTCGGGGGCGGCGGGGTCGTACGCCGGGGGTGCGACGCCGATCATGCCCGTTCCTCGATTTCCTCGATCGTGTCGATCGTGTCGATGTCTTCGTCCGGTCCCGGGGCCGCCGCCGCGATCTCGGCGTCGGTCTCCCGGGTGACGACCGCGCGGTAGCGCGGTTCGTCCCTGAGTAGTTCGCGGTGGGTGCCGACGGCCACCACCGAGCCGCCGTGGACGAGCGCCACCCGGTCCGCCAGGTCCAGCAGCAGCGGAGAGGAGGCGAACGCCACCGTCGTACGGTCCTTGCGGAGCGCCTTGATGCCCTCGGCGACGCGCGCCTCGGTGTGCGAGTCGACGGCGGACGTCGGCTCGTCGAGCACCAGCGCCTCCGGGTCCGTCACCAGCGAGCGGGCCAGCGCCAGCCGTTGGCGCTGGCCGCCGGAGAGGGAACGGCCCCGTTCGGTGATCCGGGTGTCCATGGGATCTCCGTCGGCGTCGACCGAGGCCTGCGCGAGCGCGGCCAGGACGTCGCCGCACCGCGCGGCGGCCAGCGCGTCCTCGGCGGTCACCCGGCCGGAGGCCGGGACGTCGAGCAGCTCGCGCAGCGTTCCCGACAGGAGCACCGGGTCCTTGTCCTGGACCAGCACCGCGGTCCGGGCCGCGTCCAGGTCCAGTTCGTCCAGTGCCACACCACCGAGGAGCACCGACGGCGGCGCGGGCACCTCGGCCCCCGCTTCCGTCCCGGCATCCTCCTCGGCGGCCGGCGCGGCATGGCCGCCGAGCCGTTCCGCGAGCCGCCCGGCCTCGTCCGGGTCGCCGCACACCACCGCGGTGAACAGCCCCTCCGGGGCCAGCAGTCCGGTCGCCGGGTCGTACAGATCACCGGTCGGGACGGTGTCCACGCCGGTCGGCCGGGTGACCCGGCTCAGTGAGAGGACGCGGACCGCGCGCTCGGCGGAGGGCCGGGAGAAGGAGTACGCCATGGCGATCTCCTCGAAGTTCCGCAGCGGCAGCAGCATCAGCGTCACCGCGCTGTACACCGTCACCAGCTTTCCGACCCCGATCGTCCCGTCCTGCGCGAGCCGCGCCCCGTACACGACCAGTGAGATCAGCAGCAGCCCCGGCAGGAGCACCTGCACCGCGGAGATCAGCGACCACATGCGCGCGCTGTGCACGGCGGCCGTGCGGACCTCCTGGGAGGCGTCGCGGTAGCGGCTCAGGAACAGGTCCTCGCCGCCGATGCCGCGCAGCACGCGCAGCCCGGCGACGGTGTCCGAAGCCAGTTCGGTGGCCCGGCCCGCCTTCTCGCGCTGGACGTCTGCCCGGCGGGTGGCCCGGGGCAGCAGCGGCAGCACGGCCAGCGCGAGCACCGGAACGGCGAGTGCCACCAGCACGCCCAGCGAGGGCAGATAGAACACCAGCGCGCCACAGACGATGACGAGCGTCGCGGCGGCCGCGGCGAAACGCGACAGCGCCTCGACGAACCAGCCGATCTTCTCCACATCGGCCGTGGAGACCGCGACGACCTCGCCCGCGGCGACCCGGCGGGTCAGTGCCGAACCCAGCTCCGCCGTTCTGCGGGCCAGCAGCTGCTGCACCCGGGCGGCGGCGGTGATCCAGTTGGTGACGGCCGTGCGGTGCAGCATGGTGTCGCCCACCGCGACGAGGACGCCGAGCACCGCGAGCAGACCTCCGGACAGTGCCAGCCGACCGCCGGACCGGTCCACGACCGCCTGCACGGCGAAGCCCACGGCGAGCGGCAGAGCGGCGACCGAGCACTGCTGGAGCAGGCCCCAGGCCAGGGACTTGAGCTGTCCGCCGATCTGGTTGCGGCCGAGCCAGAGCAGGAATCGGGGGCCCGACCGGACATCGGGATCACCGGGATCCGAGTACGGAAGATCGCGAATGTGCATGACGTCCCAGGAGATCGGAAGAGGAGCGGACCGAAGGGCCCGCGGGCATACGGGAAGGAGGCGTGGGGGACCAAACCGTCCAAGCCTCGCGCCCCCGCACGCGGCGAGGCAAACCCTTTTACGCGCCGGACCGGCCGGGGCCACCGCCGTGGCCGCGGTCGCGGACACGGAGTAAAGATTGGGCACGCATTCGCCCCGGGGGCCGGCCGGCGACGCCCTCCGCCCGGCGGGGGATGCGAGCATGGACGGATGCTTACAGGACGGACGCGAGGAGTCGGTGCGGTACGCGTCGTGGTCGCGGCGGCCGCCTGCGGTGCCCTGCTCACCACGCTGACGTCGTGCGGCGACGGGCACGACGGACGCACGGGCGGTACGCGCCCGTCCGGTGCCCACGAGGACCGCGAGGACACGGAACGGACCACCGGGCTCACGCGCATCCCGGACGTGGGCGACCGGTACCGGACGAGGATCCCCGCCGAGTCCCGCCAGGTCGTCGCCGTCTACGGAGCCGGGCGGAACTCCCCGGACTCCACGGTCGTCCTCTACACCCGCACCGGAAGCACCTGGGACAAGGTGGCCGCCTGGAAGTCCCACAACGGCCGCAAGGGCTGGACCCCCGACCACCACGAGGACGACAAGCGCTCCCCGGTCGGCGTCTTCACCCTCACCGACGCAGGCGGCGCGCTCCCCGACCCGGGCTCCCTCCTCCCGTACACCGAATCCGCCTCGATCCGGGCGCCCCGGTACTGGTCCAAGCCGTACTGGCACGACTTCGACTACGTCATCGCCATCGACTACAACCGCGTCAAGGGCACCGCCCCCAACGACCCGACGCGCCCCGAGGGTCAGTCCAAGGGCGGCAGCATCTGGCTCCACATGGACCACGGCAGCGGCACCTCGGCCTGTGTGAGCCTGCCGAAGCAGGGCATGGAGAAGCTGCTGCGCACCCTGGACCCCAAGCAGCACCCGGTCGTGGTGATGGGCGACCGCGCGAGCCTCAGGGCCTGACGGCCCCCGGGCGCGCCGCCCGTGCAACCCTTAGAGGTCCTAACAAAGGCGTTTCACGTGCCGGTGTGTGATGAGGCAGGTGGCGAGGCCGAGGAAGGCTTCGTGGATGTCGTCTCGCCGCTCC